>JAFSBX010000096.1 GCA_017437065.1 Lachnospiraceae bacterium | reverse complement strand
TTCAGATTGTTGACAAATAAGTGCTTATCATTGATGGTAGGCACTTTTTTCAATGATTTGCAGCGGAAAAGAATGATATTTTTAAAAATAAACCACAAAAAAAAGAATGACATGAAGTTTTATTTACAGCTCCATATTGCCATTCTTTTTAAGTTGTGGCACGCAAAAGAAATCAGCGCTTGATGCTGATTCTTTTTTAAACCTCTTACTCGTGTAAATCTCATTCCAAACTTCTCTTTCCAATCCGCAAACACACGTTCTATCGTTTCTTTACGCTTCGGATAGATTTCTTTCCACTTATCTGTATGGCGGGTTTCCTCTACTGCTTCTCGATATTCTTCCCATAAGTGTCGATTGATTACTTTCGTGTGATTTTTACTTTTTGTACATTGTTCTCTCAGTGGACAGTCTTTGCATTTTTCTTGGTCAGATTTGTACTCTCGGTGCCCATCTCTTTTTGTGGTCGTATAGCTTAATGTTTCTCCATTTGGGCAAATATAGAAATCATAGAGCTTATCATAAACATATTCATATTTCTTGAAATATCCCTTTTTGGTCATTGGTGCTTTGTACGGCATGAATGCTTCTTGGCCATTTTCTATGATCGTTTTACAAATTGCAGGACTCAAATATCCTGCGTCAAGACTTACATTCTTGATCAAGCCTTCAAATCTCTTGTTTACTTCTTCATATGTTTCAAAGAATGCTACACTATCATGGATATTGCCAGGAAATGTTTTCACCCCTAATACGAAACCATTCTTGTCACAGAATGTCTGATGTGTATAAGCGAAGCATTTTTCCTTTTCTCCTTTATGGAAACAGCCACTTTCTGGATCTGTGTTTGATACATTGATTTCCTTTGTCTTGGTGACTTTCTTTTCTTCTCCTGTTTCTTCATCATAGATCGTTTCCGTTTTCTCCATGGACTCATAGGTTGATTTCCCAATACATTCACGGTCTTCGTTGATTTCTTTCAATAGTTCTTCTTCATAAGCCTTTTTTGCGATTTCTACGATTTTTTTATGACTTTTTCTTTTATTTGCGTTCGCTTTTTGATGTGTTCCATCTCCAAAAATGGTTTCTGGATCCACATATCTTTTTTTGATAGCTCGACTCAATACCGCTTCAAAGAGTTCATTGAATATTTCTGAATCTTTATAACGTCTGATATAGTTTTGTGACCATGTTGAATAGTCAGGTATTTTTTCGTTGATATCTAATCCCAGATACCATCTATACGCTAAATTCACTTTACATTCTTCGCATGTTTTCCTCATCGAATTCAGACCAAATATGATATTGATAAGTAACAATTTAAAAAGCACCACTGGATCGATACTTGATCTTCCAAATGGACTGTATAAATGTCTTACTTTTTCATAGATAAAACTAAGATCCATACCTCTTTCCAGTTTTCTTACCAAATGATCCTGTGGTACTAATTCATCGATTGTGCTCATGATAAAACTATCTCGTTTGATATTATTTCTGCATGTCATTGCCATATTTTTTCTCCATTAATTTTTGCCCATCTATATTTTATCTTTTTCTTCAGTTTCTTTCCATTTTGTGAAGAGGTAGACTTTTTAAGTTCCTTCCACAAAAAAAGAAATGCAGCCTTGTGCATTTCTTGCTTGGTTTCTTACGCAAAAAGAAGTATGACAATATTTCGGGCAAAATAGAGACTTCTTTTTGCATTTGTATTTTATCATATTAAAAAAAGACTGTCGAACTTTTATTTGTCAACAGTCTAAAAAGCGGCATGAAGCCGCTTTTATCTTTTTGTAGTGTTTTTGACGAATAAATGTGATGGCAATAGTGAATTCTTCTGAAAAAGATAAAAATTATGTAAAAATTCATTCATGATATGTGAAAAAATACTGTAAAATGTCTTTTTCTTCTGAAAAATTGTTATAATAAAGTTAGAGTTTCACAAGGAGGTTTTCAAATGATTTTGGCGCACAGATTATCTGCCATTAATAAGAATGGCTGGAGGTATACGAGGAATCGTTTGACACATCCTGCCCTGACAAATGCTGCCTATGATGTATGCGGTATTATTAGTCAGACAGGTTCTACCAATCAAGACAACATCGCTAAGATACTGAAGATGGATAAAAGTTCAGTAGCTAAAATCGTCAATAAATGTGTGTAGGATGGATTGGTTGAGCGTCGCATCAATCCTAAAAATCGAAGAGAGTATATTTTAACATTGACGCCAAAAGGTCAAAAGACAGTTGATGAATTGATTGTTTTGGTTGATCAGTGGCAATCTGAAGCACTGTCTGTACTTTCTGAAGAAGAAAAAGATCAGTTTCTGAACATGGTTGA
>JAFSBX010000095.1 GCA_017437065.1 Lachnospiraceae bacterium | reverse complement strand
ACTCTCATATTAAATAGTTTGACGACTATTTATTTTCGTCTGTCCTGCCAGTTTTATCTGGCTTACTTTTGGTTCGTGTCCTCAGATTCCTCTTTCGGACTTTTGTTCTGAATTTTCTCTTGGGATTCATTTTGATGTATCCCGTTGGAATTTTCAGGGTTGCATTACTGTTTATTTGTCAAGGTTCTTACAATCACTTTCGTGTTTGTTTCGTTGTTGTTCTGTGTTTCACAAGCAACTCTGACATCTTATCATGTTATTTCTTGTTTGTCAACAACTTTTTTATTTTTTTCAAAATCTTTTTTGTCTACCGATTTTGAAGTTGTCCAACCGCTTTGCACGGTGGATTTTTATAATAGCACGTTGCGACATTTTTGTCAACAACTTTTTTCTATTCTTTTTCAACATCTTTTGCGATAAAAAAGAATCTCTAAACTGCACGAGATTCCTTAAGCATAATGCTCGATTGGAATAGAACGGAGAAAGAGGGATTTGAACCCTCGCGCCGGTTGCCCGACCTACACCCTTAGCAGGGGCGCCTCTTCAGCCTCTTGAGTATTTCTCCATAGCCTGAACTTCCTCTACCAATATTCAATTGGGCATCCATTTCGTGACGCAAGAATTATTATACATAACCCTTATTCTTTTGTCAATGCATTTCTTTATAAAGTTTTAAATTTTTTTTACAAAGTACAAAATTCCTTAATTGCACTTTGATATAAATCATTTCCTTTTGCATCAATTACAACTATTACAGGGAAGTTTTCTACTTCTAATTTGCGAATTGCCTCTGTCCCTAAATCATCATACGCAATTACTTCTGAAGATTTAATTGACTGTGCAAGTAATGCACCTGCACCACCAACAGCAGCAAAGTAAACTGAACCATTTCTCACAATGGCATCCTTTACTTCATTAGAACGCTTCCCTTTTCCTATCATACCTTTTAATCCCAAATCCAATAATGCCGGTGCATATTTATCCATACGGCTGGCCGTAGTCGGTCCGGCAGAGCCAATCGGTCTTCCTTCTCTTGCCGGTGATGGTCCCATATAATAAATAATATTGTTTTCCATATCTAATGGAAGCTTTTCGCCACGTTCCAATGCATCATACATTCTTTTATGGGCTGCATCTCTTGCAGTATAAACAGTACCTGTAATATAAACATAGTCTCCCGCATTAAGTTCTTTTGCATCCCGAGTACTTAATGGTGCTTTAATATATTTTTTCATTATATATTCCTTCCTATTACATGTTATCAAATTACTCTTACGGCATGACGATTGACATGGCAACAAATATTTATAGCAACCGGCAAGCCTGCAATATGCGTCGGATATGTATTAATGTTCACAGCAAGAGCTGTTGTAGTTCCACCAAGTCCTCCCGGACCAATTCCTGTTTTGTTAATCTTTTCCAATACTTCTTTTTCCATCTCGGCTACATACGGTATATCAGAATGCTGATTTACCGGACGGGTTAAAGCCTTTTTAGCCATTAGCGCACATTTCTCAAAAGTTCCACCTATACCTACTCCTACTACCATAGGAGGACATGCATTAGGTCCTGCATCTTTTACTGCTGTTAATATTGCTTCTTTTACACCTTCGATTCCATCTGCAGGTTTCAACATAAATACGCGGCTCATATTTTCACTGCCAAAGCCTTTCGGCGCAACGGTAATCGTAACTTTATCACCATTTACCATCTGATAATGAATAACTGCCGGAGTATTGTCCTTGGTATTCTCTCGAATAAGAGGGTCTTTCACTACTGATTTACGTAAATATCCCTCTACATATCCCTGACGCACACCTTCATTGATAGCATCTTCCAGACTGCCACCTTCAAAATGTACATCCTGTCCGATTTCCATAAAAATTACCGCCATTCCTGTATCCTGACAAATTGGTATCATTTCTTCACCGGCTATCGTTAAATTATCCTGTAACTGATTTAATATTTGTTTTCCCAATTCTGCCTTTTCAGTTTCTACAGCACACTTTAATGCAACATCCATATCTTGTGTAAGAAAATGATTTGCTTCAATACACATCTCTTTTATATTTTTAGTGATTTCTTCAACTTGTACTGTTCTCATTTTCCGTACCTCTTTAACCGATAATCTGCTGTTTCACAGCTTCCAACTCTTCTTGACTCGGCTCGCCGGGAATCCATGAAATTTTCTGATTATCGTCCGTGTATCTCGGAATTAAATGCATATGGAAGTGAAATACTGTTTGTCCTGCAACTTCTCCATTATTCTGTAAAACATTAAGACCATCACAATTTAATTTATCTTTCAACTGCGCACCGAGCTTTTTAGCTAAAACAAGAACTTCTGATGCTGTTTCATCCGGCAGTTCAAAAAGATTTTTATAATGACTTTTAGGTAAAATAAGTGAATGTCCTTTTGCTGCAGGACCTAAATCTAATATTACACGGAACTTCTCATCTTCATATATTGTCTTGGAAGGAATCTCTCCATTCGCAATTTTACAAAAAATACAATTATCGTCTCTCATGTTTGCTCCTTCTATCCTTCTAGAGGATTTTTGTTTATTTAAATTTTCGTTTATTAAAAAATACTTACTCTTATATTCCTGAAAAATCGAAAATCTGATCTAAAGTCCGAAGTACTTTGAAATCACCCTTCATTTTCATTTCACCGGACATAAATGCTCTTTGGAAAGTCATTCTGGAAGAGACGATATCACGCATAGTTTCTTTACTCATCTGCAATTCAACGTCTGCTCTTTCCATTGTTCCATAGAAACACTTCAACTCTCCGCCATTCACCTGTACTGTAAGTGGTTTTTTCTTTCCTTCTATTATAAATTTATACGTTGCCCTGAATCCTGCAAGTGGTTTGAAATTTTTCTCCAAATCCGAAATGTACTCCAAGCCGTCTTCTGTTTCTTTTGTTTCCATCATTCCTTTAAACAGACTTGCCAGCTCCTGAATGTCTTCCTTCTGACGTTTAACATATTTGTCATCTGCTGCATACTGTGACAGCTGCTCAGATTCCTGCGGCGTTAAATCTAAATTTTTAGTAATGGTAATTTTTTGTTTTACTGCATGATTACTTGTAGGGAAATTAGGCATTTTCTGATGAATGGTACGATACAGATTCTCTGCTTTCTTTTCGATCAGTCTCGTATAGTCTTCATTCATTTCTAATGTTACTGTATCTGCGATATAACCACATATACCACTGCAAGGAAGCCCTCCCAATATTTCCCACGCAGTAGAAAGGTTCAACTTTCCTTCTCTTTCTCCATATGTAGTCGACATAACTACCGGACACATATATAATTTACTGATTTTCTCCTTATCTCCATACAACCAGCATGCATCTAAAAACTGTTGCATATATCCGCCAATACCATACCACTCAACTGTAGTTGCCAATACTACTCCGTCTACTTCTTTTAAAGTATGCGGTAATGTTGTTATCATATTCTTCTGTTCGTGAAGATTATAACGTTCAACAGTTACATTCAATTCTTCCAATACTTCCTGCATTTTATTAATTACATAAAGAGTCGGGTCATCCAGTAATCCTCTTCCTCCATAGTAGATATTAATTTTCAATTGCTTTTCCTCCCTAATGAACCTATAAATGTTACTGTTATTCCTATAGCCAGTCCTCCTAAATGGGCGGCATTGTTAATATTATCTGTTACAAATCCATTGTAGACTGATAACAAAATCATAATGACAACTCCCTGCCATCTGATTTCTTCTAATTTCCCCTTATGAAATAACACTAACACAAGTAACGCTCCCGTCAGTCCAAACACAGCCCCACTTGCTCCTACAGAAACTCTGTATTGTGCCGTTATTAATTCCCAGAATCCGGAAACTAAATTGCCACCTATCCCTGACAACATATATATAATAATATAAGTAATATGTCCTGTCTGTTTTTCTATAATTCTTCCTATAAAAAACAATAAAATCATATTGTTAAAAAGATGCTCTATATCCTGATGCAAAAAAACGGCACTAAGTAATCTGTAGTATTCTTTGTCCGTTATAACGCTCCACATATAAAAAGCACCTTTATTATATAACAAATTTCCCGTAAAAGTACATATCAGAAATATTACAATGTTAAGAAATACTAATAAAACTGTAAAATAATACCGTCTCGCTTCATTAAAAGCTTTTTTATAATTCATTCTGTCATTCCTTTCCGAATGAATCAAGCGTATCACTATTATTTTCTTATGTCAACGATAGCAAAACCGAATTTTGCCAAAGGTAATTTCATCTCCTTCTTCCAATAATAACTTTTCATTTGGAGGAATCTTAAATCCGTTTTTATATGTTCCGTTAGTAGAATTCAAATCCACCAAATAAACGTTTTTACCTTCCTGATAAAATCTGGCGTGAAGTCTGCTTATAGAATTATCTTTCAAAACATAATCTGCCTCTTCCTTTAGTTTTCCGATAGAAAACGGAAACTTCTCCAGTTTAATTATTATCTTCTCATGCTTACCAAGTCCACATAAAATGTTTTCTGCTTCCGGCTCCATAAAAACAGTTTTTCCGTACTCTTCTTCCTTCTCCTGTTCAAAATAATTCCAATCCGGATTTTGTTTTAACTTTTCTTCAACTGAATTTCCATATAAACTTAAATTTTCTTTCTCAAACACATTAATTTCCTGAACCGACTCCTTTTTATTTTTATTATTTTTCTTCCATAACCTATGAATAAGATAAACTACAAACGTTCCAATATCGACAACCATTCCGGCTATTAACAGTGTTTCTTCATAATAAGTCAGTTTAAAAGAGATTTTTATGCAAATTAATATTGTCAAAACAATGCATAAAATACTCGGAATAAAAATATCTCTTAGCTTGGATTTTTCTTCTTTTTCCTTTATTATTTCTTCTCCAAAATCTTTATACTTCCACTCCACACTTTCTCTGACGTCTTTTTCATCTGTTACCCATTCCCTCTTTTCCTCTTGTTTCCATATATTAATATTACTTTCTTTTATATTCGTTTCTTTATTTTCTGTTTTTACTTCTACTATTTCTTCTTCAAACAACCGCTTAATTTCTTTAATTAAGATATGTTCCTGTCTTGATAAATCATACAACTGATATGAAATTTGTACTGCTTTTGCATCTTTATGATCAATTTTTTTCACAATGTATTCCATAAAAACTGCAAAACTCTGCTTTTCATCTTTATCAGGATAGAATAAAAAATAAGTTTCCCCTGTTTCTATATTTTGATATATATACTTTTCATCAAATACGATATCTTTAAAATCCAGTAAATACTTTTCCAGTTCTTCTCCCAAAAAACATAACTGATAAAATATATTTTTTAGTGCTTCATAATCCATTTCTTTGGTTTCATATCGATAGTAAAGTGCCTGTTTTGATTGAATCTCATAATATAAATATGTATTCCCATTAACAAATCTTGTTCGGCTGGGAAGCAGTCCCTTTATCGTATTTTCAGTCACCATCTTAAAGGAGTATGAATTCTTTCTTTCATCTCCACAATTTATTCGTAAATAATTGTGATTTCCATCACTTATGTATTCTACCTCTTTTTCCATTAAATTAACCGTACCTTTCAATTTATGAGTTTTTCAATTTTTCTGCACGCCCTTATAAAATCAACCGGATTTGTTCTGTCAAATGTTTTTTCTTCTTGAATTTCCCATACTCCACTCATCTTTTCTTCTTCCCATGCTAAAAATGCAACCGGAACATTCATTTCACACTGAAGTGACACCGAAATTTCTCTTATTCCTACTTTTACATTTTTTTCAATTCCTGAAACTGCATAATACTTGGGTAATATTTCTTTTCCCTGCTTCAAAATATATTCTGCCGTTTCCGCATTATTTAGTCCATTTGTCATACATCCCCGAAGTCCCATAATATAGGCATCCTGCAACAGCAGACATCGGTTACACATAAAAAATCCTAAATAACATAACAATGCCACTACACAAATTACTATTGGCATGACAAATGTTGCTTCCACCGTAAAATACCCGCTTAGTTTCTTTTTGGTCATATCCGGCCTCCATTTTGCAAGCAAAAGACAGCCATATATGCTGCTGTCATGAAAGGAACAAAGGGTATTTTATGCCTTTTATCCACTTTTTTTATTACTACAATTGCCAACGAAAAGATTCCTGCCATTGCTAATGCTGCTGCCAAAATCAGCATACATTTTCCCACTCCTGTTATCAGTCCGATTTCCGCAAGAATAATTCCATCGCCATAACCTATACTCTGGTCTGTAATTTTCGCCAGAATAACCAACAAAATCCCGGGTACCACACCTGCTACTATCATGTAACCTCTTTGCTCCCCACATAAAATACAACCGATAATTGTTGTAATACCTAACAAAACAAACAACCATACAGATACTTCCTTTCTCTTAATATCTGCTATTGTACATATAATCATTACCAATGCCACTGCCACATAAATCACTGTTTCTGCCATACAATCCCCTGCCTTCCTTATTATTCGATTAATTTTTCTTTTATTATCCTCCGCATTTACTACAGGGCAAACGACCTCCCACCTCTGATAAGAGAATGGAATAAATTGTTCTCTTTAATCCGCTACATTCCAAAGATGTATGATATCTGGTTCCATGCTCTGTAATATAAACCACCGTTTTTTTCCCATTTTCACATTTCTCACATGCATAGTAAATGGCCCCGTTTTCGTTTCTCTTTTCTTTCAAATCCTCATAAAACACAGCTTTTACGGAAGGATTCAGATAGGTACAATTACGGTTTCTGTGATATACAGTTCCATTTTTAGTAATAAATACATAAATTTCCTCTTCTTCTAATCCTCCCTTATTTTCCACGTCATATCCATTCCATACATGGCCGTAAAACCTGCTATACATAGGGATTCCTTTTATGCCATTATAGGTAAATAATCCGCTTACTTTGTAACGGGCTATGATATCTATCCTGTCATCTTCCATAATTTTAGAATTTCCATAATTGAGTCCCGAACTTCCATTTGTTAATACTGTATTGTCCAAATATTCTTTTCCTACATATTTTTCTACGGCATTCTTCACATATAAATAACTGAAAGCAACAGATGATAAGGAATACTCCTCCAATTCCAAACCACTTTTATCATAAGCATACCCATATATGGAAAGCTTTTTCCCTACCTGATGAAGTGCTGATGACATATTACTTTGCAAACGAACAAATTCTAAAACAGACAATAAATTAATTACCGCTATCAGAAATATCGAAAACACTATGGCTGCTTCAACCGTCATACTTGCTTGACGACTTTTGGAGAATCCGGACAATGACACCCTCTTTTGAAATGTAAAGGGGATTTTTGAACCTATGAAATCATAGAGAGAATTAAGTTTTATGTAGGCTTTTTTATCTGCCCGGAGAGTTTTTTGGGTTGCTTTATGTCTTATTTTATTATTATTTAGTTCATTGCTGCATTCAAAAGAGGGCATCATTGTCCGTTTCTCCTTTCTGCCATTAACCCGTAGGCTCATAGCCATATTTTCTTTGAATAGTAAATTCATATCCATATCCACTGTTTATACCGGCAAGCATTTCAAAACAATCCATACAGACATCCATGCGAAAATTTTCATTTCCGGCAGTTTGCCTGATATCCATTTCCATAACATCCATTAGCCGCATTGTTACTTTATCTTCATTTGACAGACACAAAAATATCCTAAGATAATCTTCATACGACAGCCCTTCTCCTCCACTGCCATCTTCATATTTTTCACGAAACTGTGTCATTTGCAACAACCCTGTTCCCCATGTACTACTGTTTTTCATAAGCGGTACTCTTCCTTTATTGAAAAGAACTCTTACATCCCGAATACTTTCTACATAAGCCCATGCAAACAGGATAGAATATCTTACTAAAGGTTCCGCCTCCGGCACCATACAGATAAGCGAAAGTGTCATGGAAAGAGCTTGTATTTCTGCCATTTTTCCACTATCCGACATCAGATACAATGCATTGGCTGCCTCCCTTAAAAGTAACAACCGGTTCATAATTCCTTCCAGATTTTTCTCATCACTGTCTTTTCCACATATAATGTACTCCGTTTGATATTTTAAAAGAGACTTATCAAGAATTTCCGTGTATCTGCTACATTTATCAAGAATATATTCATGGAAAACAATATTTTCTAAAAGACTATCCGGGTACTCCATGCCTTCCTGTCTCCCACTTCCTACATGTAATTCTCTTCCCGTAACATAATTCGATGGTGTAATTTTTTGATAAGATATTGCATTTGCATCTTTTATTACCAATTGCAGTATAGAAAATCCTCTGGTGGCATTTACAACGTCCGCCGGATTATCTCTTGTAATTTTCTGCTCCACCTGTATTTCTTTAGGTCCTTCCTCAGTCTCTATTATTTTTGTCTCAGGCGGTAAACTTTCCTCTTTTTGATTAATCATTTCGTTTAACTGTTCTTCTACATCTTGTCTTTGCTTTTGCATCTTCCCACTTTCTATCTCGTATTCGGTAACAGTTTGCAAGTTTTTCATAATGTCCTCTGCGAAGGACAGACCAACCTTGTCCTTCATATAGAGAACCGCCTGTCGTTTTAAACCTATTCCCTGTTCATCCGTGGCAATGGTAGCGGAAAGAAGCGAAATATCCTCTGTCGAAAGCTTAAAAACATCTCTGTAATTCTGCAAACTAAACACATCCTGAAGCGAAAAATTATGTTCCATATAATTTCTTAAATGTGATACCGTATTAGCATATGCCGCATTGGGCGTTCCATAGCTGGTATCCACATAAAACAATTCATACTGTTCCAATAACTGCCGGTGATACTCTGCCAGCACCGAATTACATGCGGTATCCGTCACACATTCTATTTGCATACGAATTGCATTTACCCTTGCTGCTTCCGTTAATGCCAAAATAAGTGAAAGAATAATTCCCAAAGAAAGTGATAAATATACTGTCAAATATGCTTTTTTCATGTTAATAACCACGTCCTTCCACTACCTGCCGGTTTAAATAAACAAAATAATCCTTCAAAAAATTATATTGTCTTAGTCTGCTTTACAATTTTGTCAAAAATATCATTTACCACCTGTGTAATCTGCTTTTTAAAAATAATGACAAGTCCAATTAATACCACGATAATCAAAATAATTTCTACAGTGCCCATTCCACTTTCATCTTTTATTAAGTTTTTCAAATTATACATATCTGTATCCTCTCTTTCTGTACTTTAACTTCCAAATGTTCCAAACGCCGGAATCATGATAAAAACCATAACCATTCCCAGCAAAAGCATCATCGGCATCAATAATTTTGTTCCTGCTTCTTCTCCCTTTTTTCTTGCCCTGTTCATACGCTCCACAAAAGCAGTTTCTGCTTCTTCTTTTAACTGGACAAGCAATGTACTGTTTCCCTTTTGCATATTTTGTACCAATAGCGTTGCAAGCTTAATGTAATGCTGTATTCCACAACGTCTTCCGAATCGCTCATAGGCTTCACCTTCGGCAACTCCACTATCCATTTCATAGCAGGTAAACAGCATTTCCTGATATATATATCCTTTTTTGTTTCCCCTGTCTTTTTTACCTTTATTATCTAATGCAATTTTTCTCCATGCATTTCGGACGGTCATACCAGCTCCAACATAAAGCACCAGGCGGTTCACAATTTCAGGATAACAGTCAGACATCTCTTCCTGCCTTTCCAAAACTTGTTTATGCAGGTCATAATCCTTCATATAATAAATAGCAATGGCTGTTATACCCGCAATCAGCAAAATCACTCCTACACTGTTTTCATGTTTTTCCTCCCATTCCACTCTTTCTCCTGCAATACTGTCGGGAAGCACATATTTCTCTTCATAAACGGATTTGCTTTCATTCTGCTCAATACTCTCCGTCAAAGCTTTTTGTCGAAACTGTATTTCCGACAATTCCGGTGGCAAAACACAAACAGAAAACACATACTCCCGCATAAATTCATAGTATTCAAATACTGCAGACAAGTTTACTATTTGACCTTTTGAAGAAAGTTCTTCATTGTATATCGATCCATCATAATCAACCACTGCATAATTACTGCTTTCCCATTGAATCGAAAACGGATATCCGTCTAAAGTTTCCGGCAAATGTAAATTTCCTCTGACCTCTTCTGCATTGCTTCCCTCAGGAAATATTTGCTTTTGCAGCTCTTCAATTGCCTGCTCATACAACCTCTCTAATTCCGTTTCACTATACCGACGTTCCCCGATAATTAATGTAACTTCTTCTTTACTTCCATCCTCAAAACCTGCGGTTACTTCTGCCTGTAGTTCTCCCTGACCATAACTGTTCCTTGTAATATATTTGTCATCTATGATAGTGTGTTCTGCATATCCCATAAAAAAGTTAACTCCGGAAAATAGCAAACCTATTATCAATACACATACAACTTCACTTATCTTTTTTATGTAATAGGCTTTTAATTTGTCTTCTGAGTTTTTTCCCGGATACAACCTTTTCATATCATAAGCAGGCTGTTTTTTAAAAAAACTTCCCTTTTTTGTATTTTCCAAAATACCGTATATCTTTTCCCCAATCCAATAAAACAGTTTCACTCTTTTTCCTTCCCAAACACATCTCTTTTATACCTGAATATCCATAATTTTATCTTCCATACAGATTGCTATACCATACACTGCTATACCGGCTGTCATGATGATGTTTCCTGCGATATTATGATAAAGTGCATCAAAGAAACCTTTTGTGGTTGTATCAACATAAAACAAAATTAAAAACGGAACTATATTCATAATTTTCTGTTCCAGCTTTTTTGCACTGATTAGCGTCTCAATCTCCCTGTCTACTTCCAGTTTTCTACTGATGATATCCACAGTCTGGGCGATAATTTGCCCTATGTTTCCACCGTTTTTCTTTGAAATCTCAAAGATTTCCCCAAATTCCTTTATTTCTTCCACACCACTTCTGTTTCCAAAGCTTTGCAGCAGCTTTTCTATTGGAATGTTATTGCTCATTCCGCCGAGTAAATATGCCAGCTCTCTGCAAATCAGGCTTTGTCTTCCAAACATCCTTACCATGTCTTTATATGCTTCTTTAAAAGCATTTTCTGCCGAATATCCGGCTCTCATTCCGGCACTGATGCTTAGTACTGCTTCTTTAAACTGGATTTTCAGTGTATTTTGCTGTTTTTTTGAAAGCTCCTTCTTTTTTCTTTTTAAAACGAAGACTCCTACAGGCATAAGTGGAATTACCATCCACAATGAACGATAAAAGAAATAGGCAAAGAACAATACAATACCGACAGCTTCCAGTCCGTACAAAATAATTTCTTTTCTGCCGAACTGGTAATGTTCATAGTCGATTAATGTCTTTCCGTTATCCGCATGTTTATAAGGCAATACCTGCCATTTTAAGTTTTTCTCCATGTAACAGCTCCCCCTTCTTTCCTAACGTTCCCATAACTTTTTCATGCATAGATTCTTTATGTTCTTCAAATTTGTAAAGCGTATGCATATATATTTTGCCATCCTGAAATTTATCCACTTCTGCGATTTCCAATACTTTTCTTGTTTTATCCCGCAACCGTCCCAGATGAATAATAATATCTATTCCCGATGCTATTTGCTGCTTAATTGCCATGAGCGGCAAATCCATTCCCATTAATATCATTGTTTCCAAACGGCTTAACATATCTGCTGTTCCATTGGAATGTCCGGTACTCATAGAACCGTCATGACCACTGTTATATGCCTGCATCATGTCAATTGCCTCACCACCACGCACTTCCCCAACGATAATTCTGTCAGGCCGCATTCTCAACGAAGACTTAATCAAATCCCTGATTGTAATTGCTGCACACCCCTCCAGATTTGCATTTCTTGTTTCCAGCTTTACCAGATTGGGCACACCCTGTATTTGCAGTTCCGCATTATCCTCTATAGTAATAATTCGTTCATCTTTGGGTATATATGCTGACAACGCATTCAGAAATGTGGTTTTTCCGGAACCGGTTCCTCCACTGATAAAAATGTTGTATCTTGCCTGTACAAGTTTTTGTAAGAACAGTGCGGCTTCTTTAGAAACAGAGCCGATTTCAATCAGTTTTTCCATTGTAATAGGTACGTCCGGAAACCTTCGTATAGTAATAATGGGACCATTTAATGCTATGGGATTTAAAACCACATTTACTCTGGAACCATTAGACAACCGGGCATCTACAATTGGCGATGCCTCATTTACTACACGGTTACAACCTGAAACAATCTGCTGTACCACGTCATTTAACTTTTCTTCCGACTCAAATCTACGCTCCCATTTTTTAATTTTTCCATCCCGTTCAATAAAAATATTTCCTGTCCCATTTACCATAATTTCTGTTACCGCTGGGTCATCTACCAGTTCCTGCAAAATATCCAGCTTTCTTACCGATGCAAATAAATCTTTACGCAATCCTTCTTTCTCTTTTAAGGTAAGATGTATTTTTTTATTTTTAAAAACAATAAACTCATCAATTTTCTCCTGCATCTCTTCATCTGTAATTTCTTCCGTAAAATCAAGAGAATCCAAAAGCTCCTTATGTATTTTTTCAAATATTTCCTTATAGCTACTCATACAGCATGTCCTCTCTAAGCACACCTCTTACGTATTCTCCAAGTTCACCATAGGTAACCTGTTCAAGTCGCGGTGCAATCTGACGTATATGTGGTATTTTCTGTTTTTTTGTTTTATCAAGAATATCCTGATATTCCATATCTGCCAAAAGCTCTTCGTACTGCCTTATTTTTGCAACCGCCATATTATCTTCTTTTAAAATGGTATAAACAATACTGCATTTTCTAAGCAATTCCAAAAGCCCCTGCACACAATCGGATAAATCCAAGATGATATATTCAAACATTCCTTCGTCCTCAATCGCCATCAAAAGCTCTATCCATGTTTCCGCATTAATGCTCTGCAAATCCATAAAAGAAACTGCCGGAGGAACAAAATACAAACCATTTATTGTCTGCAACGAGCTTTCCAACCGATATCGGAATCTCTCTCTCGTATTGCTGTAATAATAGAGTAAGTCTGTCAAATCCATATTTATATCATTTTGTAAAAACTGTCCCAACCCCGAAAAGCTCTCAAAATTCAAATAAAGAACTTTATGTTTCTTAGCTAAAATCTGTCCCATAGCCAGTGCAAAAGATGTTTGAAGGCATCTGCCTACCGGTGAATATACACCTATCATATTTACCGGTACTCTCTTTTTTATTTTCCGTGGCAGCTCTTTTCGCTTTGAATAAAACTCCAAAACCTGTCCTAATACTTTTTCAGAGGACTGGTATTTATTAATTTGCTCCACATTTTCATGTTCTGCATGTCCGCTTTCGTTTAACATATAAACATTTTCAATTGGAAGCTCTTTTATTTTTTCACTATAGTCCGATTCCGAAATCAGGAGAATTTCGATATCCTCTTTTTTACTGCTCTTTTCTAATTTTTCCGTATCGGTAAAGGCATAAACCTCAAATGGCAGTTCTTCCCGCATACAAAGAAATTCCTGCATTCGATTTGTGTATTCTGTCTCCGAATCACATACTGCTAATATTTTTCGTTTCAATATAAACCTCCCATATGTATCAGAACACTGACGAAAATCGGAAATGCAAAGTGAATTTTATGCTTTCTGACTTCTGTTTCTGACTGTTTTTTTGTTTCTTCGTATAATTTCCATTGATTTGTTGTGATTACGTCATGAATGTATGACATCAGATATCGAAATCTTTCTACAAAATTTCTTTCTTTTATCATTTTGAGCAGTGCTAATATGGCACCGGTCAGAAATGCAACGCCCATAAAAAGAATTGTCCGGGCAGGTGTTAAAAATATGGCGGCAGATGCCAGAAGTTTTATATCTCCGCCTCCAAGCGTTCCAATTCGAAACATTGGAAACAAAAGTAATATAGGAATCAGAAAGGAACAAAGACCTGATAGAACACCGGGCAGCCCCGACTCATAATATCGAAATCCAACACCGAATACTATTCCCAAAACAATCTGCCGATTATAAATCTTACCAAAACGCCAGTCTGTATAAACCGCTATCAGTAAGAATACCATTAAAATAATTATTGAAACCACTCTCCTTTTCTTTTATTTAAGTGCAGTGAATTAGTTTATCTGATAAGTTTATCCACAAACACTAACCGCAAAAACCAGTTTTTACATTTTAAATTTATTGTAAAATAATTATTTTATAACTCCTATCATGCTTAATTCTGGAATAAATAAAATGAACTACTCTAAGATAAATAATGAACTCTAAGATTCAGCTTTCGCAGCTGAAAGATTTTTAAGTTTGATTGTAGGACTGATTATATACGCTAATTTTTTTCTTGTCTATAGCTTTTTGAGAACTTTTTTATTTTTGTAATATTGTCACAAAAATTTTTCCGTAATCCTCTCTTTTAGTGCCTTAAACCATTGAAATTACAGGATTTCTACTTGTCAAAAGGTTTCATAAAAATTTTCTTTCAGACTATAAAATAATTAATCCCATAAAGCACTGCAATCCCCGGAATTCCTAAAAATCCGCTTACCAGTATACTAATCGGATTGACGGCAACAGAAATATTGATTCCATAATGATTTAAAACACTATTGGCAAAATAAATAATGATAGTTCCTAAAACCATTCGTAATACAAAATTAATGATCCATTCTGCTTTTTTTCGTACCGCACCTATAAAAACTACTATAAAAAGCATTCCTATAATGACAAGCCCGTTTCCAATCTGCTCCATTTATTCTCCGTTCTTATACTTTTTATGTATTAATTTTCTCTTTTTATTGTATGCATGGAACCTTTTTGTTAGTCCATGAATATTATGTAAGAATCTGCCAATACTTATATCAAGTACTAAAAAGAAAGGAGCTCAGCTTATGAAATGGCATTTTAGTCAAAGTTCCTACGGTAAGAACCGCACATTAAGTTCTGTGGAAAACACCAGCATATTAGATGATTTAGAACGTACAAGACTGGATTTAGAAATGGCATATAGCGGTTTTGATAATGTAACCGATCCTGACTTAATTGACTGCTATATTTTTGAGGTAAATGCTGTCCTAAAAAGATATAAATACTTATTAGCACAGGCAGCAAAAATGAATTCGCTGCCTGATGATGTCTTATGCTCGAAAACCCCTGTCAATGTCCTGACCTGTCAGGCTTTCATTGAGTGAGTTTTTCCCATAAGTAAGCCCTGCATATACCGCCTGGGCATTTTCCATAATTGGCCTTGATGTGTCTGCTTCACTTAGTTTCCTGTAAGTTTCATGTATATCACTTACAATACTGCAGACATTATCAAGTGCCTCTTTACTACCGGCTACAGCCGCATGGGACAACTCTCTGCGTAAAAATAAGTATATTTCAAAATATTTTATTGCTAAATTATTTTCGAAATTTACTGAATTTTGCAACTCTTTTAAACAGTTTTTGGCTCTGCCAATTTCTGTCTGCATTGTTTCTCTATCCTGCTTATCCAAAGCTTTTTTCGCATCCTGCGTATAAATCAGAACCATTTCCAGTAAAATAACTATCATTTCTGTTTTATTTGCATTAGTTATTCTACGCGTAAACTGCTGTTTTTGTTCGTCTGTCATTTATGCCTCCATTCTGCGAACCAACAACGGTCGCAAAACATTTAAACACTTACTACTGAAGAAGCTGTAATACCTGTGAAGGTCTTTCATTAGCCTGTGCAAGTATGGAGGTTCCTGCCTGTGTAAGTACCTGAAGATTGGTGTATTGTGTCATTTCTTTCGCCATATCCACATCCATAATTCTGGAATATGCGGCAGTCATACTTTCATCTGTTACATTTAATGAATCTACGGTAGATTCCAAACGGTTCTGGTATGCACCAAGGCGGCTTCTTACAGAAGATATGTACTCAATTGAACCTCTCATTTTGCTAAGAAGATCCTCACATCCTTCTCTTGTAGTACAATCCGTATCATTAATACCAACTGTTGTTAAAGAAACCTTTGGTATACGCATATCCAGTGTCTGTCCTTCATTTGCACCAATCTGAATACTCATATCACCAAAACCTGTAATATTAATTCCCATATCCTGTACATCAATTACATCTTTTTGAATAGTTAATTTTAATTCAAAACCACTTGGACCGGCAATTGTAATTCTGTTTCCATCAATATCACCAACCTTACATTCTGCCGGAAATCCATTATCAACCGAAGCAACTACATTATTATTATTTAAATCATCAATAGTGTTTTTAATATTGCCGTCTGCATCCAACGTTATATTTCTTATATCCAACTTATAATCTTTCGCAGTTACTTCATCAGAATAATAATCTACTTTTACATTTTTTTCTGTTGTATAACCTTTTAAGTCAAAGCTTCCGTCCAAAAGTTTCTGTCCGTTAAACTCTGTACGGTTTACAATTTCTTCAATACCGTCCTTTAACTGTGTCACTTCATCCTCAATAGTCTGACGGTCTACATCTATCATTGTTCCATTAGCACCTTTTATTGCCAGCTCATTCATACGCTGCAACATATCATGAATTTCTGCCAATGCTCCGTCTGCAGTTTCAACAACGGAAACACCATCACTTGCGTTGTCATTGGCTACAGAAAGTCCTTTTAACTGTGCATTCATTCTTTTCGCGATAGCAAGACCTGACGGATTATCTTTTGCATCGTTAATCTTCAAACCGGAAGACAATCTTTGAATAGATTTTGCTAAAGCGTTATCACTTCTTTTTAAGCTGTTATTTGAAATCATTGCTGAAACATTATAATTTATTCTCATTTTTTCACCTTTCCTGCCGTTTCACGGCCTGTTTGTTTTGTTAAATTCCTGTGTCTATTCCTTATTCTGAAATCGCCTGTAAAAATGCTTTTGCAGTATTATATAGCTGTGCAGATGAAACTTTTTCCTGTGATATCTGTTCTTCTTTCATAAAAGAGTCTGTTTTCAAATGTTTACTCTGCACAAAATGGAATGCTGTAATTTCTAAATCAGAATCTTGTAATACTTTTCTCATTCTGTTTTCCATTCCGTTTAATTCCTGAGTCATACCATCTTTATTTACAGCAATAAATCCTTCCACTTCCCGACCGCTTACTTTAAATTCAGCCTCAGCCAGTCCGTATTTTTCTGTCTCCATTGTAACTTTGACTTTACCGCTCTCTCCTGTTCCTCTAATTACACGCAGACGAACAGAGGTGATTTCCTCACCAATCTGCACTGGAATCTGATAATCTTCCTGTCTGG
This sequence comes from Lachnospiraceae bacterium, assembly GCA_017437065.1. Taxonomy (GTDB): domain Bacteria; phylum Bacillota; class Clostridia; order Lachnospirales; family Lachnospiraceae; genus RGIG3002. Next base: position 9,185 of record JAFSBX010000095.1, on the reverse strand, counting down.
CATTTGCCCTTGCAAGATGAATCTGCTTATGTAATAAACGAACTTCTTTTAAATCAACCGCTGTTGCGTCCTCACTTTCAGCAACTTTATTTAATTCATCGGAAACTTCTTCTGCAAATTCTTCATAACCCTGTTTTGCTGAAACCTCATCCTTGAAATTTTCTATAAGTTTTGCGGTTGCTTTTTCAAACTGTTTGCCAAACCGGTTCATCTTCTCGAAAGCCTCTCCCGGCTTTTTCACCCATTTGTCTGCTGCCAGAAGATTGTTTACCGTAATTTCTTCACCGGTATCTAACAGGAATTTCAGTGTCTTATCCTCTACATTCTGCGCTTCTCTGAATTCTTTTAACTGCGCCTCTCTGTAAGCTGTTTCCAATTCCTGATTCGTATCTGCTGTCTCTAAATGATTAGCGAATTCTTCTAAAGTCATTTCTTTAGTAATGGTAATGTCTTTTAATTTTTCCGGCTCCAGATTGTCCATAATCTGCTCTGTTACTTTCTTATAATACTCCTGTTGTCCGTTACCGGATTCCACCTGACTGTTAAACCCTTTTGCAATCTGGTCTGTGATGGAATCACTTCCGGAAACCAGATTCATGAGACCACCAAAACTGTCATGAACTGAAATATCCATTCCTGTCTTTTTACCGGAACGAATTGCGGTCAGAAGATTTTTAAAAGATAACTCTCCTCCTGCATTCAAAACGGCTCCTATTGCAGCACCATCTGTTTTTTCCATCTGTCGGAAGAAACGATATATTCCAATATAGGCATCTCTTTCAGACTCGCTGATTTCATTATGCTGTTCCAGTTTGTAGAGATATTTGCTGTATTTTTCTACTTCTCTTTCCGCTTCGTCTCCTCTTTGATTAAAATATTCATTCAACTCGGAAACTGTCATTTCTAACGGATTCACACCTTCTCTAATCATTTCTAAGGTTGTTGCCGGTGTCATTCTGTCTACTGCTTTTTTGATACTTAAATCGGCATCTTTTACAGAAAGAATATTCTCTGCAGTAATTTCCATACTGTTATAACCCAAAATGCGGACTGCTCTTCTATTTTGCTCGGATAATTCCAAATCCAGATGCTTTAATATATCATCCACATTACGGAATGCTTTCTTAATGGAATCGCCTAAATCAGCTCTCGGTGCGGTCATCATTGTCTCATAAGACTCTCCCACTGCCTCATAAGTCCTCTTTAATTCCGTTCCCTGTGCATGGATAGAATCAAGTGTTGCATTCTCATCAAATGCCGCTTTTCCTACAACTGCTGCCGGCAGATACGGTATCTGGGAAACTTTGTTTTTGGTTTCCTCATAAAGTGTTGCTTTTATTTGAGCATCTTCTGCGTCTGCCGTTTTAAAAAACTGCTGTTTTGCCGCATTTTCTGCTGCTTTTAAATCTTCTACCAATTGTTCCAGTTCTGCTGTATCTATCTGATAACCACTTTCCAGAAGCTTCAAATTGGCTTCTACGGTCATCTGCAGACGGACTTCTTCCATTTTTCTCCTTGCGGATATATCGAAGTCTGCCATAACTTTTTCGCCACTGTCAATTCGTTTCTGTGCTTCTTCCAAATTCCTCAGATTCAGTTTCTTTTGTTCTGCCACTACACAATCTACAGCAGCTTCACTGATATTTTCTGCCAGTTCCACATACCTGATTGCTTTTTCAATATTGGTTTCGGGATCTGCCAGATTCGTCTGTTGTGCAGATTTCCCGCTTCCGACTGTTGTTGCAATGGCTGTAAGAAGCTTATCTGCATCCATGGGAAGCTCAAGTCCCTCTATATTACTTAAATTAATAAGATTGTCTGTTGTCAGCGGAATTCCCTTTTCTATTAACCATTTTGCCTGTTCCAGACTCTTTTCATTAAATGTCAGTCCTGATTCTTCAATAATCGCTTTCATTTGGGAATTCAGATTTTTCCAGTTGTAATCTTCCGCTTTCATGGAATAGTATCCGGCAGTACCCTCTGCGTAATAGCCTCTTCCCTGCTTGTTTGGATCCGCATTACCGGAAAACTGCGCTCTGTATAAATTCTCAATGGTTGGCTCCATACCATTTTCCACCAGATATTTCACGGCACCCTCTGTCAGCTTCTCCAGCATACGGGCCTTTTCATAAGCTTCTTCTGCCTGCTCTATTGTATCTTCCGTTACTGCTGCATCTGCCTGTTTTAGTTTTGATACTATCTGCTGTGCGGATGCCTGACTTCCTGCAACCTCTTTCATTGCAGCATCCGAAACGTTATCCGTATAACCGGCCACATCAACTCCCGCTTTTGCAAGCTCCGCCTTAATATGATCGGTAATTGTCACTGTTTCTTCAATCGTTGTATTACCCGGATGGTATCCTTCTTCCTGTAATTTAGCAAAGTCTTCTGATGACATAGAATTAGACATAACTGTCATATAGTTTCTTTGCGTAGTAACATCCATATACTCCGCCTGCTGCATAATATCTTCTGTAGTTCTTCCTTGAACTCCATAAGCAGTGTTATCCATAACTGTGCCAGAAATGTCTAATGCGTAACCCCGTGTTGAATTTATCTGATTATTTTCACGGGAACTATATACAGTTTTTACTTTGTCTACATTCTGTTTGCTCTCGTAGTTTTCAAATGTAATTTTCATAAACAATCTCCAAATGTAGAAAAAAATAAAGTGCAAGTTCTATAAACCTACACTTTATTTCGGCTTTTTATTCTGTTTTCTTAACCTTTAAAATACAAATACCATTGCTGCATAAGGCGGTAAATTAAAACTAATGGAGTAATCTCTGTAATTACACTCTTTTGCTACTGATGTAAGTTCCACAGATACTTCATTTCCGTTTCCTCCAAACCGCTTATCATCGCTGTTTAAAATCAGTTTGTATTTGCCTTTCTTTGGCACTCCTATTGTATAATTCTCTCTATACATTGGTGTCATATTAATCACGAATAATAAATTATTCTTTCCTGTAGAATTCTTCCTGAAAAAGCTGTAAACACTCTGCTCCGTATCATCCGGATTAATCCATTCAAAGCCATCCCAGCTGTTATCACATTCATACATACATGAATATTTATTATAAATCAATAAAAGCTCTTTGACATAATCGTGCATTCCACGATTCAAATCTTCACCAAGCAAAAACCAGTCTAATTCTCTTTCTTCACTCCACTCGCGTTCCTGAGCAAAATCCTGTCCCATAAAGAGTAATTTCTTACCGGAATGACCAAACATATATGTATAACCGGCTCTTAAATTAGCATATTTATCTACTTTATATCCCGGCATTTTGTTTATCATAGAACATTTTAAATGTACTACTTCGTCATGTGACAACGGTAAAATATAGTTTTCGCTATTGTTATATGACATTGCAAAAGTCATTGCATAATGATTATCTTTACGGAATATCGGGTCCAGTTTCATATATTCGCAGAAATCATGCATCCATCCCATATTCCATTTAAAGGAGAATCCGAGTCCTCCTGCTTCTACACTTTCTGTAACCTGAGGCCATGCTGTAGATTCTTCTGCAATTGTTATAAATCCCGGAGACATTCCATGAACAACAGAATTCATATGTTTGAAAAACTCTATCGCTTCAAGGTTTTTGTTTCCGCCATATTTGTTCGGAAGCCACTGTCCATCCTTCTTTCCGTAATCAAGATAAAGCATGGAAGCAACTGCATCTACACGGATACCATCTATGTGGAATTCTTTCATCCAATAAAGTACATTAGCAATCAGGAAATTCTTTACTTCTGTTTTACCGTAATTAAAAATCTTAGTACCCCAATCAGGATGTTCTCCTAATCTCTTATCCGGATGTTCAAAAATGCAAGAACCGTCAAAACATCCAAGACCATGTGCATCTACAGCAAAGTGCGCAGGCACCCAGTCTAAAATAACTCCAATTTTCTGTTTATGCAATTCATTTACAAGATACATAAAGTCCTTCGGTGTACCATAACGTGCAGTTGGTGCATAATAACCGGTAACCTGATATCCCCATGAACCATCAAACGGGTATTCTGCAATGCCCATCAATTCAATATGGGTATACTTCATCTCTTTTAAATATTCAACAATACGATCTGCAAATTCTCTGTAATTATAAAAACCTTCTTTTCCGTCAGGATGTTTCATCCATGAACCGATATGACATTCATAAACTGCCATCGGCTCTTTATTCATATCCTTTTTATCCCGTTTATCCAGCCACTCTTTGTCTGTCCATGCAAATCCTGAAAGATCTGTTGTTATGGAAGCTGTTTCCGGACGCAACTGTGCATAGTTAGCAAATGGGTCTGCTTTATAAAGCTTTTCACCACCAGGTGTAGTAATTAAAAATTTATACATTTCTCCTTCGCCAACACCCGGAACAAAAAGACCATAAATTCCTCCGGGACCAAGTTTCTGCATTTCATGAACATTTTCATCCCATCCGTTAAAGGAACCTATAACATTTACCTTTGCAGCATTTGGAGCCCAAACTCCAAAGAACATACCTTCCACTCCGTTTTCAACAGAACGATGTGCACCAAGCTTCTTGTAAATATCATAATGTGAGCCTTCTGCAAATAAATACTGATCCATCTCTGAAATAAATACTTGTTCACGCACTGCCTTTGCAGCAGTCACCTTATTTGCAGTATTTGCCTTATTTACCTTATTCAATTGTCTTTTTCTAACTGCCATTTAAAAACCTCCCGTCTTTAAATATTAAATAAAATCTCTTTCTCTTAATATAATCATATCTTCGTCATCATAGCGTTCTCCCACCAAAATATCAAAGAAATGCTTTAAATTCTTCTTATTGGCGTGACGGATGGCTTCGTCTATAATTTCCTGTACTTCTGCCACATTTACTACATGAGTACTTGTCTGCATTTCTGAAATTCTTGTATGAAGTGCAAGCACACCTAACTCATCAATAGAATATTCCAACAATTCTGCATATTTTCTTCCATAAGCAACTAGGGCATCATCATCCAACGCTTCGATATCAAAGCGGGATGTAAAATAAGCAGCCAATGCTTCATTCTTTTTCAGAAATCTGTTAATCGCTTTTCTTGTTCCTTCAATAACTACAATAATACCTTTATTTTCACGGTCAAGATATTTCTGAAGACTTTGGGCTGTTTCCCCTGTCATTTTCGCAGTATCTTCTATAATGATTGCACCGTTTTCCAATCGTGAAAGCGTAGCTTCCACATCCTTTTTATTAAATGCTGCACCTGAAATCTTAGCAACTTTTCCCGAAAAATTGCTGTCAGTCATCTGTACTTCACGCACTATATTTTTTGCAAGTGACATTGTCTCATTGTGATCATCACCTGTAATAATGATATTTCCTGTATATGCTGCCATACTAATAGAATCAATGGATTTAATAAACTGTTCCTTTGCCTTTCTTGTATGAATAAATGAACTGAACAGCTCTTTTTCCTCATCAGTAAGCTGTCTGAGCGTCATACGCTCATCCATTACATCTTCTATATCAACTTCACTGATATCCTGCTGTTCTTTTTCATTTTCTGTAGAATTCTCTGTCTGTGGTTCTTCTTCAACTTCCTGAGGAGTACTCAATGTTTCTACTTCTTCCTCCTCATTTTCCTGTAACAAAATCTGTTGTTCTTCTTTTTCATGTGGAGTAATCAGAGATTTTGCAGCTTCTTTTTCTCTGGCATCTGCATCTAATTCCTCCAACTGAGACAAAATATCTCTTCTTGTTGATTCATCAAATTCAGCAAATAAGTTTCCTGTCTGTTTTTGCACATGACGACGCACATCTTCTTTACGCTTTTCTTCATTGTCTTTTTTCATGCGCTCCCATTCACCAAGAATATCTTCAATACTCATCTGTCCGGTAATCTGTTTTTCCACCCTGTCTTCTTCCGGTACGACAAGACTAATCTGTCCGTCGTACTCCTGAGACAGCATACCTGCCAGCGGTGCCGGAACTTCCGGTGTGATTTGATATGTTGCCTTACTGTGATTTTCCGTGAACTGTTTTTCCACTTTTTCATGCATTTGCTGCATAACAATGGCTGCTTCATCAGCTTCCTCCAGCTGCGGAATTATTTCTTCTGCTTCTGATTGTTCCTCTAGCTGTACTATTTCTTCTACTTCAGATAACTCCTCTAGCTGTACTATCTCTTCGACTTCTGATATATCCTCTGCATCCGGAATCTCAGCAATTTCAACATCTTCTTCCGGCAGGCTTTCTTCTATGAAATCTGTGTTGAAATCTGTATTTTCCGATATTTCTTCAATCTCCGTAAGTTCTTCTACTTCCGGCATTTCTCCTGTTTCTTCAAAAAAGACTTCTTCTGCTATCGGCTGTGACTCTGCAATATTACTCTTATTTTCCTGAACCGCTGCCGCCATCTCTTCTGTATTTTCAAACATAGGTGCAAGAATAGTCTGGGTAATGCGATCCGTACTCTCATTTTGTAATGAATCGTCCACTTCCGTACCGTCATCCAACAGTTCTTTCATGCTTGCTGCAAGTTCTTTTTGAAGATTGATGGTGTTATACTGTCCCATATCCGGTGTTTTAATATGAATATCACTTAATTCAACTGCCCCGATACGGGTAGTTGCTGCATTCAAGATTGCATCCTGTTCACTAATTTCTGTTGTTTCTTCTTCGGCTTCTTCCTCTTCTTCCTGCTCATATTGCTCGTACATAGAAATGCCGCGTATCTGCATCTCATAACGCTTTTCCTGATCCGGTGTCAGCGGCTGATGCAGCATTTTCAGCTCCATGGCCTTAATAACGTATTTTCCTTCACCGAACCACAAAATGAGTTCGTCACATTCTTCCACACATTTGGTGCTTAAACCGATTCTATGATAAAGATAAGCAAGTTCATATGCCCATTTTTCTCTGTAATCACGCTTTTTAAGTTCTTCGAGAACTGCGATTCGTTCTTCTAAACTTACATCCTGTGCTTCGTATAATTTATACTGTAAAATATAACGTCCGCTATCTCTGGGCGCTATCTGTACAAATTCTTTATAATATTCAATTGCCTGTACATATTCTTCCATTTTGATGGAAAGCTCGCAAAGAGAATAAACAATGGTTCTTCCGCCCGGATGACGCTCATATGCCAGTAATAATAATTCTTTACTTTCTTCAAATCTTCTGTTTATCTTATATAAATCACTGATTGTACACAGCATCATAACACTCTTTACACGATGCCAGTCAATCGTGTCTGCAATTTTTACTGCCTCCACGTATTCCCCTTGTGCAATCAATGATTTAATTTCTTCTGCTCTTATTTTATATTCATACTTGTCCAAGATGCCACCTCTGCTGTATTTACAGCATTTATTTTTCTACATAATATCCCTATTTTCTATTTTTTAGTTTAACATAGGCGGTTAGCAATGTCAAAAAAATAAAAACTTAAGATTTTCGTTATTTTTTTCCAAAAAAAGTGCACATATGAGCCACCTGTTTGCATAGGATGGCTCTCAGCACACTCACTAATTTTAGTACTAAATGTGGTATAGTTTTCCCTATATAAACTCCTTATCCAACAGGAAATCAATCAAATTGATGTTCAAAATACCTTTTTCATCATACCATCGCTTACCGATATCTTTTCTCACAACAATCTTTGGAAAGGAATCACCGGTTAATGCAAAAGGTCGTAGCTCAACTTCTGCCTTTTCCTCAGTTGGCATCGAATATGCTGACTGAATATAGGTTTTCTTTCCACCGGCTGTTACAACAAAATCAATTTCTCTCGGTGTGCGTACAGAATTACCGTTTTGATTGATAGTCCTTGCGTATACCACACCTACATCCACAGAAAACTGTCTAATCATAAGCTCATTATAAATAATATTCTCCATGATATGAGTCATTTCCTGCTGCCTGAAGCCGATACGTGCATTTCTCAGACCGATATCCTCACTATAATATTTGTTAGGTGAATCAAAATAGGACTTACCCTTTACATCATATCGCTTGCTTTCTGAGAACAAAAATGCATCTTCCAAATGACCTATATAAGAGCGTATTGTATTTGCAGCCACCCCCACAGTCTGCTTGCTTCGCAATGTGTCTGCAATCTTAGTAGGATTCGTCAAAGAACCGATGGATGAACAGAGTAAATCCAATATCTGTTCCAACACATCCTGACGTTCTATCTTTTTGCGTTCTACAATATCCTTTATATACACTTCCGTAAAAAGTGATTTAAGATATGTCATCTTGGCAGCATCATTCGGTCTCGACAGAATAAGCGGCATGCCTCCATAAAATGCGTAATCATCAAATGCCTCGTTTTTATCTCCACCAACCGCAGAATAATATTCTGCAAAACTTAACGGATGCACACGTATCTCATCACTACGTCCTCTAAATTCCGTCAGAATATCACCGGAAAGCATCTTTGAATTACTTCCTGTTACATACACATCCAAATTTGATAAACTGCGCAAATCATTCAATGCATCATAGAATGTAATTTTCTTTCCATTTTCATTATACGGATTGGGCACCTCATCCGACATTTGAATCTCGTCTATAAACAAATAGAACTCTTCCTTACTGCTCTCCACTATTTCCCGTACATATTTTGAAAGAATCAACGGATTACGATATTTAATGTCCTTGGCAAGGTCCAACTCTATGACAATAATCCGCTCTTCTTTAACTCCATCCTGCAGAAGATAATCTTTATATATGTTCTTTAACAGATAAGATTTACCGCACCTTCTAATACCGGTGATTACTTTTACAAGCCCATCAAACCGATATGATATTAGTTGTTGCAAGTAACTGTCGCGCTTTATATTCATATATCCATATCCTCTATTGAAAATTTTAGCCCATATAGGCTTTCTTCTTCAATTATTATACTTTCTGTTCTCAATTCATTCAAGTACTCTATTGAAAATTATTGCCCATATAGGCTAAATTATTCACCATTCTCTATTTCATGATATTTCTGAGTTTTAATCATAATTTTTTTATTATTTGAATAAATATTCGCATACTGAATTTGATTTTCTACCGTCATTATAATCCCGTCTTTAACAGTTTGATAGACAAAATAATCGCTACAAGCCTTTAAATTCAAGGTCTGTAGCGATTTTGGGTTTCGTTTTACAATGTAGTAATTTATCTCCCTTTGCTAATTTTTTGAATTTCTTTCATCTT
>JAFSBX010000094.1 GCA_017437065.1 Lachnospiraceae bacterium | reverse complement strand
TTCATCTTATGAAAAGTTAAATATTATGTGAAGTGCAGCTTCAAAACGTGTATATAACTATATTTTTATATTTTTTACTCTACATAATCATTTATGTTATCCTTACATAAAAAGGAGGATTAGCATATGTCTAAAAATTCAAAGATCATCTTAAGGTACGATTCGTATCAAAGTATTATCCAGCAATACCTATCATTAGCTGAATTTAAGGATAAAGCTACTGATACTATGAACTCAAAACGCCTTACAATAATGGAACTTTGTAATTATCTTGGTGATAATGGCATCCATTCGTTTCATGACTGTCAACAAAAGTATGTAAGTGAATTCCTTTGCAGTATTTCATTCCTGTCCACATCTACTATTTCTGGTAAAACATTTATTCTGCGACACTTTTTCAATTATCTATATGAACAAAAGCTGTGCAGTTATTCAGGACAAGAATTATTTCCTGTCATTGTTACTAATAAACGTGACAGGATTCTATCTTTTTATTCTGAAGAGGAAGTTAAAACAATTGTATCCTGTATCGATAGCAACACTATAAAAGGTAAAAAAGATCTTGTTATCGTTCTTTTAGCTGCTGAACTTGGTATTCGTTCTGGTGATATTTGCAGATTGAAATTATCTGATATCCATTGGGAGCGAAGTACCATTGAATTTATCCAGTTTAAAACAGGTGTTTTCAATCAGCTTCCATTATTAGAAAATATCAAATACGCTTTAATTGATTACTTGCGTTTCTCCAGACCATCCTGCGATTCTGAACTTTTATTTATAGGAATAAAGAATAATTATGGTATGCTTTCTGCTTCTCAAATACATACTACTGTATCAAGCTATTTTAAAAAGGCTCAGATTGACATTACCCAGCGAAAGCATGGTCCTCACGCATTAAGACATTCCCTTGCAAGTAGCTTATTGGCCAATAACACACCTATGCACGTTATTAAGGATGTTCTTGGTCATACAAATCTAAATACGACAAAAGCATATTTAAACATAGATTTCAATACATTAAAATCTTTTGCTTTGGAGGTGCCTGATTATGAAGATTAAAACTTATTTTCAATACCCTAATGAATATCGGCGGCAAGCTGAAGCATATGTTTCTTATAAAAAATCATTAGGATTTTCTGTTGGCTATGAGGAACAGCGTAAGCTTAATACCCTTTTTCATTTCCTTTACAATAATGCTCTTGGAAATGATGTTACTTTATTAACAAAAGAGTTAGTGGAAAGCTATCTTGAGCAGTTTTCTCACACAAAAGCCAGAACTATTCATTCATACCAATCGCTTATTAGGCAGTATGGACTATTTTTAAAATTAAACGGTTATTCTCCATATATTGTGCCAAATAAATTGATACATTGTCCAAAAGACTTTACACCATACATTTTTTCGACAGATGAAATTTACAGAGTTCTGGCGTGTGCAGACCAAATCGGACCAAACAAAAACAAGTTTATAAATACCCCATACATTTATCCGGCAATACTAAGAACTCTATATGCATGTGGTTCGCGGATAGGAGAAACTGTTCGTTTAAAAGTAAATGATGTAGATCTTATGGAAGGAACCATCACATTTCACAATGGAAAAAACAATATATCGCGCATAATACCTATTTCAGATTCGCTTTTGTCATATTTACGAAAATATGATAAAAAAGTTGTACGAGATGAAAATTCATTCTTTTTTCCGGCTCTTCATAACGAATGTTATTCTCCAAACACCATATATAATGTATTTGTAAAATTAATGAAACAGGCCGATATTCCTCACCTTTCAAATGGAAAATATCCACGTCTCCATGATTTAAGACACACATTTGCAGTACATGCTTTAGAACAGTCTGTTAAAAAGGGATTAGATCCTTATTGTTCATTGCCTGCCTTAAGTATCTACATGGGACATAAAGGAATAGAATCTACAGAATACTATCTGCGTCTTACAAAACATTACTTTATAAATGTTCTTTCATATACAGAAGAACAAGCTAATAAAATTTTTCCGGAGGTATGAATATGCAAACAAATATGTCTTCTTTAATCACATCTTTTTTTTCCGTTTATCTTCCGAATACTGTTGGGTGTTCAGAAAATACCATTAAATCCTATCGTGATACTTTTATTTTATTATTCAAGTATTCAGAAGAAAAACACTTATGCCCCAAAGGAAAAATAAATATTTCTCTCTTCGATAAGGTTGTGTTGTCGAACTTTCTTGAATGGCTAGAAACGGAGCGAAATGCGAGTATATCTACCCGCAATCAGCGATTGGCTGCTCTGAAAACTTTTGCAAAATATGCCTCATACAATTCAGTTGAAAATATGGATTTATTTCAAGGTATTCTTGAATTAAAAGTAAAAAAGAGTACTTCCAAAACTGTCGATTATTTAAGCACCGATGCAGTAGCATTACTTCTTCAACAACCAGACACAAATTCTCGTTCCGGTATTAGAGACCTTGCTATGCTGTCACTTTTATACGAAACAGGTGCCCGTGTTCAGGAACTTATTGATATCAAAGTAGGTGATATATCAGCAACTACTCCTACAACTCTTAAATTAATAGGAAAAGGTCGTAAAGTACGTATTATTCCTATAAGTATAAAAGTAGCATCCATTGTTAGGAAATATCTTTCTGTATGGAGTCACAATAATACTGAAGATTTTCTTTTTACTAACCGGTGCCACTCTCCATTAACCAGATCCGGTGTAACGTATATTTTAAAAAAGTATGCAGAAAAAGCCCGAAAAATCAATCCTGAATTAATAGGCAATACAAATATACATCCACATGTTTTAAGACATTCAAAGGCCATGCATCTTCTTGAAAGTGGTGTGAATCTTATATACATACGAGATTTTTTAGGTCATTCATCTGTTACAACTACAGAAATTTATGCCAGATCAAATCCGGAAATAAAACGAAAATATCTGGAAAAGGCAGCAATAAATATTGATGCTTCTGTTGACCGATACTCCGAAAAAGAGAAAGAAACTCTCATGCAATGGCTTAAAAACAATATCTGATATTTATGTGAAGTAAATAGCTAAAAATGTGCAGTTATTAACGACTTTCTAGCTCTTACTTCACATAATATTTAACTTTTCATAAGATGAATTATGTAAAGCTTTACATAATTCATCTGCATGGATGATATCACGTTTCAGAAGTTCCTCGTGAAGTCGCACAAAAACTGGAAGCAGATAATTTCTTGCCGTGATGATGCACCAGTTTGCCATGGTTTCCCTTGGAATTTTTGCACCAAGCTGTTTGAAAGCAGATTCCATTCTGTAATAAGGAAGTCCCATAAAACATTTCTGAAACATAACATAGGCAACTGCAGATGCAGATGCAGGACTATGTGGAATTAGGGCTTTTGGTACAATTCCGGACTTAAAGGAACCATCATAATCTTTGTGGCATTCTGGACATACCAGAACTTCCTGCATATATCGGATGCGTTCCACTTTTGCCGGGGTAATTCGGATTTCTTCCCTTACAAATTTAGAACTGACAGAAACCATTTCAGCATTACACCAGTCACAAAATCTTTCTGATTTCAAAACAGGGCAAAGAATTTCACGAACAGGAAGATCGGCATAAAGTTCATCCCTTGTAGCTTTGGATTTACGCTCCCTCGTATGTGCTTTTACTTTGACGGATTTTTTTTCATTTTTCGAATCAGCCTTTAAGGATGTTTTCTCGCTTTTGACACCAAAAAACTGACGCTGGAATTCCGAAAGAGTTTCCTCCAGATTTACTTTCAGACCCTTAAGTTCGTTTACCATTTCACGCAGTTCCTTAATGGTCTCCTCCTGTTCCCTGATACGGGATGCCTGATTTTCGATTATTATTTTTAAAAGTTCATTTTCATCTGATAATGACATCTCCGTACCTCCTTCCTTAACTACCATAATTATAAGGAAAAACGGCACTTTTGGCAAATATCATGAAAAAACCGTATCGTCATTTTGACGTTGGATATTTTGTTGAAAAACAGCTAAAAAAGTTTGTTTATAAACTTTTATATAAATGGTTATCCACACCAATACCCGAAAATGTTGGTATAGTAATCCATAGTATTACATTTCAGGCTGCCAATGTGGATAACCAGTTTCGGAAAGCGAAAAGGTTGTCCTGAAATATTTTATTTTTTCTCTGTTTTGCACAAATCAGAATGCTCTGTTTTTTCTTTGGGCAGGCTGTATTGCTTTCGGCTGTTCCACTGATAATCCTTCCATCAGCCAGCGGAATTCCTGTCTGGTGAGTGGACGGACTTCAGAAGCATTCTTTGGCCACTGGAAGTGCCCTGTTCCATCAAGACGTTTGTAAAGGAGACAAAATCCATCCCTGTCGAAATATAAGGCTTTGATTGTGTTCCGACGTTTCCCACAGAACAGATAAAGTGCATGTGCATATGGATCCATCTGATAGGTATCCCGGATAATCGCCATAAGTCCGTCAATACTGCGCCTCATGTCGGTGCTACCCGTCACGCAGTAGATTTTGGTGATTCCCGAGATATCTCCTAACACAGATACCGCAACACAGACAATGTATTTTGAATGGCAGACTGTGTTGCCTGATTTGTAATTTCCACTGTTACACCCTGAATAATAAGACGCAATGCTGTATCATCAGGTTGTGAAACTGGTTCCGAAATAACAGTATTACTTTTTTCAAGTGGTAAATCATGAATTACCATTGGAACAACATCCTGTTTTTCAGATATGCCGGAATAAATGCTTGCAGGAATTTCACAGGCTTTCTTACGAAGCTATTTTATATGATAGTAGAAAGTTGGTGAACTGATGTTGTTTTCTGCTAACCATTGTCGGTCTGATTTGCCACTGGTTCTGCATTGCTGAATCAAATCATACCATCGGCGATCTGATTCAGATAAATTTTGTGGGTAATTCATTTGAGTATATCAACTCCATTCCAGATTATACTTTAGAGTAAAATGCCCGATGTCAACGGATTGATTTAGAGTAAAAAGCTCTATATCAAAACTATCCCTAAAAGAGGAATCCAGCTCTATGTATACTTATTATCTCGTAAATGGAAGAAAATTTGGAACGGGTTGTTATTCATCGCTTACGTATTAAATATGTTTACAGCAGGGGCTGATGTGCTAAGCTGTTAAGAGAACGATAGGCTTTGGTTTCTATTTCATGGTAGGAATCAAAGCCTTTTTAATGTGCCTATTTTTTGATTATTTTTTATATCGCACAATTTTCTCCCGGTTTTCTGGGAAGCCCATCTCTTTTAATATTTGCTCACGAGTGAGATGTGGGCACATACATTTCTACAGCGTGCAAGCACGGTTATGAACTAATGCAATTCACACCCTGTAATATACTTGAATTTTTGGCTGATTTTGTATTGTACATCGTTTGTTACGTACTGGAGTATATTTGATAGAAAGGAAATTTGAATTCTCACTTGAGGTATTTTTAGGGATTTAATAACTGTTATATCTTGTTATAAAAATCTCGTTAAACCCTTGAAAATATTAAAGTTTTGGTGGTGTCCTCTCCGTTACATCTTGTATCGTGTTATATCGTTTTACCCTTGGTTATGACCTCTGATAAGGGAAAAAACAAGGGAAAGAAAATCGGGTAACAACTTATAACAAATTATAAAAATGGCAGTTGGAATTGGATGAGATGCTTTTAATACAATTACAGGGAAGGACAGATAAGATGAGATTAATATACGCAGAATATAACCCACAGACAAACAGTATTGATGTATCCACATTTGAGAATTACATATTGCGGATTGATTGTAATAAGGCTGAGGACGGATTAATAACAACACGCTGCTCGCAGAATTCTTTGAATGCATTAGCAATAGATGAGCCATTGGAGTATGTTCGGCTTGCTTAGATGGAGAAATGCAGGCGTGGGTAGATGCGATTGATAGTCTGGAAGTTTGGTAAATTCAATCAGTGGCTATTCTAAAAAATGCTTGTAGAATAACGGAATCAGATATGATAGAATAAGAGAAAAACTTGAATTTGAGAGTGAGTTTTTATGAAGAAAATTTTGGAATGTAATGGCGAATTGGTAAATGTAAATGGATATAACATCCATGTATATAGGCAAGGAAATATAAATAAACCGAAGATTGTGCTAATGTCAGGTTCAGGAACTATTGCTCCTGTGTATGATTTTAAAATTCTTTATGAAAAGTTATCGAAAAGTTTTAGAGTAATTGTAATGGAAAAGTTCGGTTACGGATATTCAGATATTTTTGATTCACCTGCTGATATAGATACTATTGTTTCAACACAGAAGAAGGCATTGGAAACTATCGGAGAAAACGGACCGTATATTTTAATGCCACATTCTATGTCAGGTATAGAAGCACTAAGGTGGGCACAATTGCACCCTGATGATGTATCGGCAATAATCGGAAATGATATGTGTACACCCTTGACTTATAGCGTATGGACTGACGAACAGATTGAAAAAAAGATAAGACTGATGAAGTTTGCAACAAAGTATAAACTGCAAGGATTGTTATGTCCTTTGAGTAATCGAAGTTTAACTAAATCCGAAATTAAGCAACAAAAACTGCTGAGAAAGAGAAATGCTTTTAACATCTGTTGTATCAATGAATCCAAAGAAGTATTAAATAATGTGGCTGTTGTGAAAAATGCAGGATATACAGAATGTCCGATATTACTGTTTGTGTCAAATGGAAAGCAAACGCAAGGATATTGGGAAAAGGCTCAGAAAGAATTTGCAGCAATATTAGACGCTAAGATAATAAATTTTGATTGCGGTCATTATATTCACCATTTCAAAAGTGACGAAATGTGTAAAGAAATATTCAAATTTGTAAATTCATTAGAGCGATAACTTTCAGTAAGCCGGCGTGTTTAACTGAGAGACGAATTTGAAGTTGATGGAGGAAAAACAATGATTAAAGAATGCTTAAAAAACTATTTAGACAATTATTTTGAGTGCTATAAAAACTATATGGGAACATATCCTGTTGTTCCATATGATGAATATGAAAAATCTTCATTGTGGTATGGTGAAGTGGATGACGAGGATTATATTCAGTGGATGTTCAAGGAAAAGAGCATTGAAACAAAATTCTCGGAGTTGGAGAATGAATTGGAATTGATATTACCTGATTCAGTAAAAGAATTTTACAATTCGTATTATTTTTTACAACTTCAAGGATTTTATAATGGAGAAAGTGTACATTTTAATGCTATAAGTGACAATATAGATATTTTACAAGAATTAAGAAAATGCCTCTTTGAGATAAATGCAAAGAAGTATCTTGATATGGGAGTATATAGTAGTATGGATTTAGCATTGTGCATGGAAGTGGATACCGGTGCAGTCGTTTGTGTAGATTATGACTGTGATAATGTGGAAGTGGTAGCGGATTCCTTAGAACAATTGTTGAATGAATTGACACCGATGAGATAGATGCTTTTATCAATTGGTGAAAACATGTTTAACTTTCAGTAATACGCTCTGTTGCCGTATCGATTTTTCTACGATATACTCCTTCAAAAAGGAGTGTGTTCTTATGGGTAGAGAGATTTATGACATTATCAACGATATGGCAGATGTATTAAATGCATCGCAGATGCAGAAACTACAAGAGGTGTTGGTAAAACGGTTATCTGAAAATACTGTATCTGATTATTTACAGACCACGAATGTGGAATTTCTGGATATGTTTTTAATTGCAAAACATTTAGAAGGGTGTTCTGATAAAACGATACGCTATTATAGATGTAATATTGAAAAAAGTTGGAAACGATA
>JAFSBX010000012.1 GCA_017437065.1 Lachnospiraceae bacterium | reverse complement strand
TTTTTAAAAATTTTTTTCATTACTTTTTTTAATCTAATACAACGCTTATTCAAACTATTCCAAATAAGCGTTGTATAACTTATATATCCGAAATGTACTCCATTTTCGGACAATCGTTTTCTCTTACCAAATTTTTATTCAAATAAAGAACCTAAAGATTCAAGATCTTTCTGGCAATCACCACAAACATTAATCTTTTCACCAAGAAGTTCATATGATTTACAACTGCTCTTTTCTCCGCATAAATCACATTCAACTTTTTGACAACCTGTTAAGCCGACTGCTAATACTACTGTTAAGCTTGCAACTGCTAATACTTTAGATAATTTCTTTCTCATTTCTCTTCCCTCATTTTTCCTTTTTTTTAATGCTGTATCATTATAACTAAAGTTATCAAAAATCGCAACCTAAAACTCGACTCTTTTTTTATTAATAATTTTGCTAAAAATTATTCACTACTCATTTTTAATAATTAATCCGTAACATGCCGGCTAAAAACAGCCGACATACCATTCGTATATTTTCTTAATTCCCCGAAGCAATCGACAACGGAAGCACACAAGTATATTTCTTTTCCTTATGATAAAAGTCCTTAATCTTCACATTCACTCCAAAAGCTTTCTCCAAATTAGCTTCTATAATACTGCTGTGTGCCGCCCCGAATACACTGCTTCCATCCCGGTTAAGAATAAGTGCCTTATCAGAAATGGAAATCGCATGCTCCGGATAATGTGTATTTACAATTGAAGAAATACCTTCTTCATCGCGAAGACTCTTAATAGTTTCCAGCACAATTAACTGATTTTTAAAATCAAGATTAGATTCCGGCTCATCTAAAATCATAAGCTTTGGCTGTGCTGTCAGTGCTCTTGCAATTAATACCATCTGTAGCTCACCACCACTGATTTTGCTGCAAAGTTTTCCTTTTAAATAACCAATACCGATTCTGTCAATACATTTCTCAACAATTTCCTTGTCCTTTTTTCCCGGCTGTTCAAGCATTCCCAAATGACTGTTTCTTCCTAAAAGAACCATTTCATCGACGGTATATGCAAATGCTGACAATTTCGCCTGTGGAACATATCCGATATTCCTCCACAGCTCGCTGTGTTTCATTTCCTGCACATCTTTACCATCAATTTTCGTCTGTCCGCTTCTCCACTTCAATAATCCAAGAGTACATTTCAATAGTGTTGTTTTACCCACACCATTTGAACCAAGAATAGAAAGAATTTCTTTTTGCTCCACACAAAAATTGATATCATTTAAAATATGTTTGCCATTGGAATATCCAAAACATCCATCCACTACCTCAAAATTCATTAACGGATCCCTCCTGTTTTTCTAAGTAAAATGATAAAGAACGGCGCACCGATTACTGCTGTCAAAATAGAAATCGGTATCTCCGATGCAGTGGCACTTCTTGCTATTGTATCGATGATAACCATGAAAATCGCACCTAAACCGATACTTGCCGGAACGATACTTTTATTGTTATTTCCAAAAATCATTCGGGAAACGTGCGGTATCAGAAGCCCAACCCATCCGATTTTACCGCAAAGGGATACAACCGATGCAGTAATCATTGCTGATGCGATAATTGTAAGCATACGAATAACTTTTACATTTACACCTAACGATTTTGCCTCATCCTCATGCAACGATAACGTATTCAGCTTCCATCTCAGCATGAAAATAATAACCATCCCAATAACAATAAATGGACTTCCCAACATTAAATCATCAAAACCAACGCCGGAAAGACTACCCATTAACCAGAATGTAATCTCCGGAAGTGTATCCTGCGGGTCAGCTGTATATTTTATTAAAGAAACCATGGCTTCAAAAAGCGAGCTGATTACCATACCCGAAAGAATAATCATAATCATCGAGCTTTCGCCCTTTACCCGACTTATGAAATATACCAGTGCTACACAGGCAATTCCGGCTGCAAATGCACATCCTTGAATACCAAAGGAATTGAACCCAAGCATAATTCCCAAGGTTGCACCAAAGGAAGCTCCCGTAGCAACACCCAAAGTATCCGGCGTTGCTAACGGATTTGAAAAAAGACTTTGGAATGCAGCACCCGATACAGCAAGTCCTCCACCCGCTAATGCAGCAAGCAATACTCTTGGCAATCGAATGCTGTAAATAACAGTTCTTACATTCGGATCAATTTCTTCCATTGCTAAACTGCCTGGAAGCAGGGTATTAATAATCTGGCCTACACTAATGCTATATCTTCCAAATCCCATGGCTAACAGCATAATTGCCACCAGGGCAACAACAATACCTATAATCCATGCACTTTGTTTTATGAAACGGTTCTTCATTCCTTACCTCCCGGTTACTGTCTGTACTAATATGCTGAAGCTTCGCTTGAAGGGTTAAACATGTTTTCCATCTGCTCGTCTGTCAATTCGATTTCATAGTAATCTTTAAAATAATCCTTTGCCACCTGCTCAATATCCACATCTCCGAACAATTCAGGATATACTGTCTGTGCCAGCCACTGCAGTGTTATAGGGGTATCTACACCCGGTGTGTAGGATCGGTACCAGCCTAAAGGCATTTTATATACCTGACCATTCTTTACTGCATTTACTGTACTCCAGTCATCACTGCCAATTGTGTTGTTATACAAATCTTCCGGCTGTGCAGATGTGAAATTTGTAATAATAATTACATCCGGATTCCACTCATATACCTGTTCCATATTAATACTTGCACTACCAACCGTTTCTATCTCTTCTCCTACATTGACAGCCCCAATTAAATCACACCATGACTGCCCAAAGAAGCTCTTACCGGATGTAGTCATTGTAGAATCACTATATGTGAACAGAAACATTACTTTCTTCTTATCTTCTTCTGCAAGTGTGGATACCTTTTCCTGAATGGCAGCATGTACCTGTTTACTGTATTCAGCAACATTATTGCTTAATTCACTTCCGCCAAAAATCTGGTCAAATAATTTAATCCACTCATCATTTGTTTCTATCAGGTCATAATCCCACTGAGATACAGAGAAACTTACTGCCGGAATACCGGCGTCCCGAATACTCTGTGCCTGTTCTCCGCTTACTCCGATAACGATATCCGGATCTAATTTTAAAAGCTCTTCAATATTAATCTCACCACCCTGATTAAAGCTTGTAGATGCATTTAAAATCTCAGTATAAATATCACTTAATACACTATTTTCTGCAGCCACCATAGATGCCGGTGCAATTCCCACGATTTTTTCAGCTCCGCCTAAATAAACTGCAAGTGGTGCAGGTAACTGCCATGCATTTACAACGATTCTATTGATTTCCGTAGGAATTTCCATTTCCACACCATCATGGTCTACAATTGTTTTTGTTGCTGCTGATTCAGTGCTCTCTGTTTCCTCTTCAGCAGTTGTTTCTTCTGCTGTTGTTTCTCCTGTAGTTTCAGTCTCACTGCTTTCTTCTGTTACAGCGCTCTCCTCCACACCTACTGTTGTACTTTCTGCTGCATCGGAAGCAGTATTTGTGTTTCCACAAGCAGTCAAACTAAGTACAAGTACTCCTGTTAAAATCATGGATACTAATTTTTTCATAATTCGTTTTCTCCTCTGCTAAACTATTCGTATTCTTTCGTAACGTTGGTTTTCCAGCCATTTCCAATGTAAACCCAACGTTTTTGATGGGCTAACTTGCTGGATATGGCATATTTCGGTATTTCTACCAGTTCCACTCCTTCCTTATTTTCTCTATATTTCAGCAACAACGGATCTGCTATTACTAATACACTGCTTTCTCCGTTTACAGCTTCTAATATCGCATCCTCATTCTCCGTATATTCCACTTTTATATCTGCCATACCGGCATCTTTTCCAAACAGGGAGACAACCCTCACATTTTCATAGCCCTGTGCAATTAATTCTACTCTTATGGAAGAAGCAATTACTCCATCCTCGATTACTGTGGCTTCACCCTTTTTATTTCCCTTTACCGTTACAGGCACTTGAGAAACTTCCATACTTTTTCCGGTTTCAAAAACCTGTTCCAGACATGCAAAATAATGCTCTGTTCCAAATTCACCAATCGGTAATCCGGTCAAAAACGGCATATCATATTTTTCTTCTAAATCCATGGAAATTAATGCTCCTGCCTGCGTTATGGCAAGATTTACATCCGCCTTGTAGAATGACAGGAACTCTTCCATATCATTTGACATGGAAAGAACACTGTTGACCTCGTATCCTCTTTCTTTTAATAATTCCTTTAATGCATTCAGATTTTCTTCACTGATATCTAATGGCGTTGCCCCCACAATATTAACCTTTTTTCCACTTCTGTCGGCATTTCTTACCAGCTCATTCTTTTTCGGCAGTACATAGTAATCCAGCAATTTATTAATTGCCATAACTACACCTTCCTTATAGCTGCCTTTCATACCACCTGTTTCAAAGCCAAATGCCGGAATCCCTAAACGATGTTCTATTTCTTTTGCCACACCGTTAAAATCAAAACCTATAATTAACGGAACCGGACTTCCTACCAGTGCAACAAATTTCGGTTTCATATCCTTTGCGGCACGAACAATTTTGTCAATGTATACTTCTTCATTCCCCAGAATGGCATCGTCACGACGTAAACCTGTACAATAAACCAACTGTTTTGAATCATAGGACCTGGGCTCGTCAAAACCTACATAATTACCGGTACAGCCGGAAGCATCATGAATACAAAGCATTCCACCAAGCTCATAAAGTGCCGAACCCACACCGGAATAATCGCCCGCAAACGGGGGCAAATATCTATATAATCTTCTCATTACACTACTGCTCCATATTCTTCTATCATTTTCTTTAAATCGGCTTTTTCTTCAATTGCTTTTCCTAGCATTTCCATCAGTCTTCTGACTCCGTAATAACCGTACATTCCTTCATCGCCGGATAAATCCACTACATAATCACTTTGACGTAAATATGCACCTTCAAAGCCAATAGTTACTACATTCGTATCCTCATTATTTCGAACGGCACTTTTGTGATGCCTTGGCTGTGTTATTTTCACATTAGGATAATTTTCACAAATATACTCATATGCTTCTTTATCCACAGGCAAAACCTCCTGTGCAATGATTTCTTTTACATGAAAACCGTATTTCATTAATGCTCCGGCTAAGGCAAACGGACGGATTACCGCACTGTCAGATACAATCACCGGCAGTCCGTTTAGTTTCTTTACGGTGTCCGCAATGACTTCTTTTGTTTCTTTTTCAACAGCCTCTAAATCAAATACCGTTTTTTCTTTCTTTTCATGCTTTTCTGCAAGCATTTTATCCCATTCCACATAATTTTCATGAATTTCATCGATATCGTAGGAAATCATATACTGCACAGAGCTCGTTCCGTAATTTTTGTCCATATACTCTGCTGCAAATTTTCCTGCAGGACGCATGATTAAATTGTATTTGCTTCTTCCCATTTCACAAAATTCTTCATAGGTTTGGTAGTCTGCAAGCTGTCTTACTGCAATTTTATAATCTCCGAGAAAATCAAATAATTCACATTCTTTTTCAATTGGTGCAAAGCTTCCGCATAAATTCACTGCATCTTCCGTTGCACAATCGTCGGTCACAATCGTTGAAAACATGGAATGCATAGTCGTTACAAGCGGCGGTCTCTTTGTTTCCGCAGCAATCGGATTCATGTGACAGGCACGTACGATAATCCCGGGATGCTTTTGCTCCACTTCTTTTGCAATCGCTTCAATATCCGTACCAATGAAATCATCCATGCATGGCACAAATAAAAATAACACTTTAATTGTTTTATCTTTCTCAAGAAGCTCGTCAGCTCCTTCTATAATCAAATTGTCATATCCTACAACAATATCCGCCGGGGTGATATATAAATAAGACGTTCTGTTTTTATATCCATGCTGCACGGCACCTAATGCTCCATGCCTAAAACACGCAGAAGGACATATAAACATCTGATGACTTTCCGGTATTAATGCCGCTACTCTGATAATTCCCCAGCCACCATGTCCGGGAGACGAATAATTCAATGTTTTTTCAAAACAGTTATTTACACACATTTTCCTAATTCAGTCCTTTCGCAAATTTCCATAATTCTTTTAGCACATTCTCTGTAATCATCTGCAATATCTGCTTCCGGCAACGCCTCTAAAACTGTCTGTCCCATGTCCTCTGCCCTCTGTACAGCGTCACTTCTTCTGATTTTCTGAATTACAGTGTGCCCTTCTTCTTTTGCAAACTGACTTACAATTTTATCTTCATTTTCAACTTTTCTCTCATTAAGAATAATGCCTGAAACTTTGGCGTATCCTCTGTTTTTGAAGTTATCTACAGCTCTTGAAATATTGGATGCTGCAAATAATGCCATCATTTCGCCGCTTGTGACAATAAAAATATGTTCTGCATATCCATCACGAATCGGCATTGCAAATCCGCCACACACAACATCACCTAATACGTCATACAAAACAATATCCGGTTGATAAACTTCAAATGCATTCAATTCTTCCAGCTTCTGCAATGCGGAAATAATACCAAGTCCGGCACAACCGATTCCCGGCGTCGGACCACCTGCTTCCACACATAGAATATCGTTGAATCCTTTAAATACAATGTCCTCAAGTTCTACGCCGTCTGTTCCCTTTTCTCTAAGCTGATCAAGAACCGTCGGAATCTTCACACCATTCATGACACATTTGGTAGAATCTGCTTTTGGATCGCATCCTATCTGCATAACGCGGTAGCCCATCATACTCAATGCTGCTGACAAATTCGATGTGGTTGTTGACTTTCCAATACCGCCTTTTCCATAAATTGCAATTTTAACCATGATAAATCTCCTTTAACTTTTGCATAAACTATAGATGTCTTTTCTTTGTTTATATAATGCTAAGTATGCTTTGTGGTTAGCGCCTGCTAACCGTTCAGTAAAATAAATGGTTAGTCGCAACTAACCCTCAGTGATATTAGCATATCTTATTAAATTATGTCAATGTAAATTTCTGTAAATGCCGTCTTTATTTTTGTTCCTTTTATAGTTTTGGAGTAAAATAAGAAAATCTCCTACCTTTCATAAAGATAGAAGATCTCTCAAATTTGTATGTCTGTTGGAAGCTATTTAATGCTTTTACAGTAAATAGCAAGGAGGTATATTTCTATACCTTAGTTAGTGTTGGCTAACTTAGTGTATAATATTTTTTTCCTTTTGTCCAGTACTTTGTTGATAAGAATTCTCAATATTTTCAATAAGAGTTCTCGTTTTCCCAGCTTAATTTTTCTACTCTATGTTTAGAAGTTACAATTTCATCCTTTTCAAGTGCCACAAAAGATTCCTGTTCTGTCCGGCTTTCATTATATTCTGCTTTCCTTTCACAGCCAACCACTCCAAAACAAATTATCACAAGCATACATAATACCAATAACTTTTTCATGGCACTTCCCCCTTATATTTTTCATTTATACCCCACATCATATGCTAATACCACAATTACATATGATTTCACATACTAAATATAAGATACAATTCTTAACGGAAAAGTTGCAGAATAGGGTAGAGGGAGAATAAAATTTCCTCGCCCCTCCCATTGAACCGTACGTACGGGTCTCGTATACGGCTCTACAACTTATATTCCAACTTTGACTAAGTAATAGGATAACGGATTGAGCAGACCAGCTCCATCTTTTA
>JAFSBX010000093.1 GCA_017437065.1 Lachnospiraceae bacterium | reverse complement strand
GGCAAATCTGCCAATGCTTTCAGCAAATTTTTAGAAATAATTGAGAAACCAAGGAAAAGATACTACAATGAAGGAGGAAGAATGGAGAAAGAAGTATTACAGTGGCATCCGGCTTTTTATGCAGGACTGCAGATAGAACTGGAGGATAAAGGAATGTGTAAAGCATTGGAAGAACTGATGGCAGATGTGATTGCAAAACGGGAAAAAGAAGCAATAGAAAGAGGTATGGAACAAGGTATGGCGCAAGGAAGGGAACAAGAAATGAGGAGCGTTGTCTCTAATATGCTAAAAAAGAAAATGTCCGATGAAGACATATGTGAGATTGCAGAGTGTGACCGGGAATATGTTGATATGGTAAGAAAAAGCATAGCTTGACAATAAGCCAAAATATGGTATACCATATGCATGTAACTAATTTGTTGATGAACAGGAAGGAGGTAATACAAAATGACAATGAACAGAACAGCACTTGATAAAAACTTAAGATTGTATGTGATTACCTCGAATGGAAATAGTTGATTGTAGAAGTATAAGGGAAAATTGAATTTCTGCATGTTTATTTATCGTGGTATTTTATGTACCACGATTTTTTTTGTAAGTAGGAAATTACGCGTGCCAAGTGGTGGGAGGAGAATTTGCATTGCAAATTATAAAGTGTTGAAGAGTTTAGGGGGCAGAGAAAAATGAATTTTGAAATTATACATTTACCAAAAGAACAGTGGAAAGGTAAAGTCATTCCGATGGAATATACAACAGAGGAATACTTTGACGTTACCATAGCTAAAAAAGAAATCGGATTTTCTGTAGAAATGGAAAAGAAGAAATTTGAAAAACCGGTGCATCATTATCCGGAAGAGTATGATTTTCCGGATAAGTTGTACGAGGATTGGTGGGAAGATGCCTGTGCATGGGGTGTGGTACAGGAAGATAGATTGATTGCTGTTATTGAGACAGCACCTGAGAAGTGGAGCAATCGTCTGCGTGTAGTAGAACTTTGGGTAGCACCGGAATATCAAAAGCAGGGAATAGGGCATGCGCTTATGGAGATTGCAAAAGAACAGGCGAGATTAGAGCGTAGAAGAGCGATTATTTTGGAAACGCAGTCTTGTAATGTAAATGCAATCGGATTTTACCTGCATGAGGGATTTACTTTAATTGGAATGGATACATGCTGTTATGCGAATAACGATTTAGAGCGAAAAGAAGTACGCATAGAATTAGGATTTTTCAGGGAAAAGAAAGCACGCTTAGCAAGAGAACAGGTGGAGATTAGAGAAGAGAAAACGGAAGAGTATCATCAGGTGGAAAGAGCGGCGCAGGAGGCATTCTGGAACAGACATTTTCAAGGCTGCAATGAACATTATCTGGTGCATTTGTTGCGTGATAGTGAAGACTACTTACCAGAGTTCAGTCGTGTAGCAGTAATTGATGGAGAAATTGTAGGAGTTATTATGTACTCTAAAGCATGGGTGAAAGACGATGAAAAGGTGCATGAAATAGTAACGTTTGGTCCATTATGTATTAAACCTGAGTGGCATGGATGCGGTATTGGAGAAATGTTGTTGCAGGAAACTATGAAATTGGTGACAGAGGCAGGATATCCGGGGATTGTTATTTTTGGAGAGCCTGATTATTATCCGAGAATTGGATTTAAGACTTGCGACAATTTTGGGATTACAACAGCGGATGGCAAAAATTTTGATGCCTTTATGGGAATTGAATTGATTCCGGGAGGAATGAAAAATATTAAGGGAAAGTTTTATGAATCAGAGGTATTTGAGCAATCGAATGATAAAGAAGCAGAGAACTACAATCAGAATTTTTCATCATTGAAAAAGCAGTATTTTCCGATGCAGTGGGAGTAGTGTATTGCGAGGAGGAAGAGATGAGATATCAAATAAGACACGCGCTGGTGCAGTATGCAGCGGACACAATATTAGAGGATGTGAACTTTGAGGTTCACGATAAAGAGAAAATAGCAATCGTTGGACGAAACGGTTGTGGGAAAACCACATTATTGAAGTTAATTGCCGGAGATATTGAAATGAGCAATTTAGACAGTGATGAGGAATGTGGTATAACGATGGCAGGAAAACAGCAGATTGGTTTCCTGCGTCAGATTAGTTTCACAGACGGGGACATTACAGTGGAAGAGGAAATCAAGAAAACATTTGCCCCGGTATTTGCCTGTGAAGCCAGAATGAAAGAAATAGAAGAACAGCTTCATGCGGGTGAAAATCAGGAACTTTTTTACGAATATGACAATTTGCAAAAACAGATGGAAGCACTTCGCGGATACACGTGGCGACAGGACATGGAAATTATCTTCCAACAGTTTGGGTTTTTGCTGGAAGATTTAAAACGTCCTATTGGAACATTTTCAGGTGGACAGCAGACGAAGATTGCATTTATCAAATTGTTGTTGAGCAGACCGGATATTATGCTGTTAGATGAGCCTACAAACCATTTGGATTTGCCAACCATTGAATGGCTGGAGGGCTATTTGAAAAGTTATGATAAGGCGGTTATCATCGTGTCCCATGACCGTATGTTTCTTGACCGGATTATTGATGTAACCTATGAAATCGAGTATCATAGGATAAAACGTTATCCGGGAAATTATTCTGCTTTTATGAAACGTAAGGAAGAAGATTTGATAAAGCAGGAAAAGGATTACGAAGAACAGCAGAAGGAAATTAAGAGGCTGACGGAATGGATAGAAAAGTGGAAAAATACACCTACCAAGGTTGCGGCAACCCGGTCAAAACGAATGGCAATTGAGCATATGGTGAAAATTGAAAAACCAAGACGATTTGATACCAAAACCTTTCATGCCATGTTTACTCCAAGAATAGAGAGTTATACGGAAGTAATTTCGGCGAAGAATCTGAGCATTGGTTATGAGGAAGAATTGAGTAAAGTTTCTTTTCAGTTGCGAAAAGGTGACAGAGTTGCTGTGTTAGGAGAAAATGGAAAAGGAAAATCTACGTTGTTAAAAACGCTGGTTGGTATGCTGGAACCTCTTGGCGGTACATTTACTTTCGGACAAAATGTGGAATGGGGATATTTTGACCAGCAGAGAGCCGTAGTAAATGATGCAGACCCGGAACAGACAGTACTGGATAATTTCTGGGAGGAATATCCGAAGCTGTTAAGAGAAGAAGTCAGAAGCTCACTGGGTAGTTTTATGTTTTCACAGGAAGAAGTTTTAAAGAAAATGGGGCAGCTTTCCGGAGGAGAAAAGGTGCGGCTTGCATTGTGCAAAATGTTTCAGACAAAGCCGAATCTATTGATTTTGGACGAGCCTACTAACCACATGGATATGATTGGCAAGGAAGCATTGGAGCAAATGCTGAAAGGCTTTCCGGGAACGGTACTTTTTGTGTCTCATGACCGTTATTTTATCAATCAGGTAGCTACCGGGATATTGGAGTTTGGTAAAGAACAGGTAAAGCAATATCAGGGTACATATGAGGAATATTTGCAGGAGAAAGCCAAACAGGAAAACAGATTCGCAGATAATAAAAGTGGTACGGGAAAAACGGGATCAGGGAAGAGTAGTGGTACAGAAAACATGGTAAATGTCAGAGGAGTAACAGGCACCGGATGTAGACAAAAAAATGGACAGGAGCCTACATTACAAGATGTATTTGATAAAAAGACTTACTACAATCCGGGAAAAATAAAGTCCCGTCTTACCAGACAGTTAGAAAAGTATGAAACTCAGCTTGCGGAAAGCGAACAAAAGGCAGCAGAATTAAAAATGCAGCTTATGGACCCGGCACTTGCAACGGATTATGAGAAACTGATGGAGCTTCAGTCACAGCTTGATGCAGAAGAAAGACAGCAGGAAAGTTTGTTAGAACGTATGATGGAAACGGAGACGGAGCTAGCGGATTTTGATTAAGGTGTCAAAAGGGATTGATTTAGGTTGTGTTCGTCATGTTGCAATGTTCAAGAGAAGCACTTTATGATGGAGAAAAAGATTTGAGAGGCAGGAAACGATGAAAATTTATATATGTGATGATGAACCACAGATTGTAAGAGACATGGAAAATAAGATAAAAAATATATTGCAAGACGGTTTCATTACTTCGTTTACGGATGGAAAGCAACTGCTGAAAACATTGGAAAGTGCTTCCTGCAATATTTTGTTTCTTGATATTGATATGCCGGAAATCAGTGGTCTGGATATTGCGAAGGAACTGGAAAAAATACCGGAAAAACCTCTGCTTGTTTTTGTGACAAGTCATGATGAACTGGTCTATGACAGTCTGCAATATCATCCCTTTGGATTTATACGCAAAAGCTATTTTGAACGTGAAATTGAGAAGCTGCTTAAGGATTGTGAAAAGGAATTGTCCAAAAAGGAACGGCATTTTACTTTTAAAAGCGGAACGGAAAATATGCGAATTAAGCTATCGGAAATTCTTTACTTTGAAAGTGATGGAAATTACTTGAAATTGTTTACGGATGGTCAGGAGTATCGCCTGAGAGATACTGTAGCAGCGGTGGAAAATACATTGTCGTCGAGTGGTTTTGTACGTCTGCACAGAGGATTTTTGGTGAATCAGGCAGCAGTGAAACGATTGGGAACAGAAGAAGCTGAACTGGGTAACGGCGTGAAAATTCCAATTGGAAAAAATTATGCGCAGGAAGCAAAAAAACGGCTGATGCGGTATATGTTGAAATAAGTTGTTTATAAAATGATATATTGATTAAGAAAAAAGTGGGCTGTCTGATGAATAATGCAAAGATGGTTTACATAAAAGAATGCTTGCATGAGACAGTAAAGATGATGAAGGATATATTATATGAAAAGATATAATAGTTTAAAAAAGGAATATGATGAATTACAGGAACAATATATGAAGCTTTTTGCAGAACAGGCTGAGGCTACCTATGAACTTTCCCGATTAAAGGCTAAAGAGGAACAGGTGCGGGAACAGGATACAGAAATTCGTGCCCTCCACCGGAATGTGCGGAAATTGAAGCATGATATGAAAAATCATCTGATGGTCGTTGCGTCATATTTGAATAAAGAAGAGTACGAAGCGGCAAAAGCATATACTTCTGAAATTTTGGATAAGTTGAATGCAGTTCATAGTTATATTGAAACCGGAAATTCTTTATTAAATCATATAGTCAACGAGAAATTGGAATATGCCCGTGCAAAAGGAATATCAGTGAAAGCGGAAATTGAGAATATATCTTTTGAAAAAATGAAAAGCATTGATTTTTCTGCATTATTATCAAATATGTTGGATAATGCAATCGAATCGAGTGAAAAAGAGGCACAGCCGGAATTATATATAAGTGTTTCACGCAGACGAGGTTATGAAGTGATACTTGTAAAGAACAGGATTGAAAAGTCCGTCTTGCAGGAAAATCCCGAATTAAAATCTACAAAAACGGAGAAAGGCATACATGGAATGGGAATCTGCCAGATAAGAGAAATTGTAGAGAAATATGAAGGGCTGTGTGACTTTTTTGAGGAAGATGGATATTTCTGTGCAAGTGTTTTTATGTAATAGGATTCGGGTGTCAAAAGGTGCTCGAATGTAGTGAGTATCCGAGGAGAATTTGCAGGGCAAATTCTCTTAGAAGTGTCGCTGCAGAGCGACACATTTTTATCCCGCAATAAAGGTTGTTTATCCCAATCCCTTGCAATTGGAAGTTGCAGGGGATATTTTAGTTTATAAGAAATTGAGGAAGAAATATGATTGGTTTTGAGAATGTAAGTAAGTTTATAGTTTCAGATGTGACACTTTATATACCGGAAGGTAAGACTGTTGGGCTGATTGGTGCTTCGGGTGCTGGGAAAACTACGTTGATAAAACTGGCATGTGGGTTGTTGAAACCGAAGTCGGGGAAAGTTTACACCATGCGAAAAGATCCGGTAACAAAAAGATTACAATGTGGAAGAGATATGAGTGTGCTTTTAGCGGATAAGCCTTTTTGCCAAAATGAGTATACGGTTGCGGATAACTTTGAAATATTGCAATATATTTATCGCCTTTCATCAGAAGAATTTTGCAAGGATTATAGAATGCTGTCGGAAAGGCTTCGATTTGATGGTATGGAAGATCAGAAGGTGAAAAATCTGTCTTTGGGACAGCGGAGAAGGGTGGAAATCGGGGCAGCACTGATTTGTCGTCCTAAACTGCTATTGTTGGATGAACCTGCGATAGGCATGGATGCAGATGCAAAACAAGCATTTTATGAGTTGATTAAAGAAAAAGAAAGGGAGGGATTGACGGTGTTTCTTACCTCTCACAACATGGAAGAAATTTCTAAAATGTGTAGTCGGATAGCTTTGTTAGATCAAGGGAAATTGCTTTATTACGGAGAAGAAGCACAACTTAGAAGACAATATGCTCCGATGGATTCTTTGTATTTGAAGCTGGCAGGCAGATTACCGAATTTAGAAGATTTACCACTGAAATCCTATCAGGTGGATGGAGACAATCTAAAGATAACTTATAATTCAAATCATATTACATCAGCTGAGATTTTGAGACTGGTTTTGGCACAAACAAAAGTGGCAGAAATGAAAATTCGCAAGCCGGATTTGGCGGATATCATTGTACAGATGAAGAAGTAAAGGTGTTGCATAATAGTGGAACAACGGCAGTAATGATTTAAATTAGCAGGGAGAGGAAGGCATGGTCATGAAAATGGAAAATTTAATTGAAGTAAAAAATGTCAGTAAAACTTTCAAGGTAAATAAAAGAGCAAATGGAGTACCGGGAATGGTAGCAAATCTGTTTGTACCGAAATTTGAAAAAAAGCAGGCAGTAAAAGATATCAGTTTTTCAATTAAAGAAGGGGAAATGGTTGGCTTTGTGGGTCCGAATGGTGCCGGAAAATCCACTACGATTAAAATGCTGTCCGGTATTTTGTATCCGGAAAGCGGGGAAATAATGGTAAATGGGTTTGTTCCATACAAGCAGAGAAAAGAATATGTTGGAAACATTGGTGTTGTATTTGGGCAGAAATCACAGTTGCAGTGGGATTTGCCGGTAATTGACAGCTTTGAGCTTTTGAAAGCTATCTACCGGATACCGGAACAAGTTTATAAGAAAAATTTGAATCGATTTACGGATATGCTGGAAATGGGAAGTTTTATGAATCAGCCTGTAAGACAGCTTTCTTTAGGACAGCGTATGAGAGCGGATATTGTGGCGGCATTATTACATTCTCCGAAAATTGTATTTTTTGATGAACCTACCATTGGTGTGGACGTGGTAGGCAAAGAGAAAATAAGAGAGTTTATTAAGGAGTTGAATGCTGAGGATCATGTTACCATGCTTTTTACGACCCATGATATGCAGGATATAGAAAAGACTTGTAACCGTCTGATTATTATTGATAAGGGAGCAACGGTGTATGATGGAACATTACAGGGGATTCGTGAAAAATATGGAACAACGAGACAGTTGGATGTGGAGTTCCATGACAATCATGAAATTGCACCGATAAAAAATGTGGAAATAAGGCAGTTGGATGAACTGGATGGACGAAAAAAGCGTTTTATTTTTGAAAATAAAAATGTGCAGATTAACGAGCTTATGAATGAGCTTTTGTCGAAGTATAATGTGAGGGATTTAAATATTTCTGAACCGGAGATAGAGAGTATCTTAAGGAAAATATACAGTGGAAAGGATGTTGCAGTATGATTTTAAAACCGTATCTGGCATTTGCTAAGAAAAGTTTTTTGAAAAGAAGTGCTTATCGTTTTAATCATCTTATGAGCATTTTTAATACATGCCTGCAGGTTTTTATATTCTGGGGAATCTATAAGGCATTGTATGGCGGTAAGGCGGAAGTGGATGGAATATCTATGGCGATGGTGACTACCAACTTTATTTTATCTATGGGATTAAGTGCTGTTTTCTATGTGGATGACTATTTTCTGCCACAAAAAATATGGGATGGAAGCATTGCAAATGAGCTTTTAAGACCGGTAAGTTTTAAGGGAAGGATGATTGCGGAAAATTTGGGAAATGCAGGGTTTAATTTTATCTTTCATTTTATTCCGGCGCTTATTATTTGCGTTTGGGTATTAGGAATGAATCTGCCTGCAAGTCCGCTCATGTTTGGATTGTTTTTCCTGAGTGCTGTTTTAGGGTATGGAGTGTTGTGGACGATTAGTTTTGCGGTACAGATGACGGCGTTTTGGATAGTGAATATTTGGAGTGTGACAACAATTAAGACGGTGTTTATCAACGTGCTTTCCGGTTCTATGATACCGATATGGTTTATGCCGGAGTGGATGAGCGGAGTATTGAAATTTACACCCTTTACATCTATTTATTTTACGCCTGTTCAGATTTATCTGGGGCAGCTTTCGTTTCGTGAAATTCTGTTTCAGTGTACGGTGCAGATTGCTTGGATTGTGTTGATTTATTTGCTTGGAAATCTGTTGTGGATAAAGGGACAGCGAAAACTTGTGGTTCAAGGAGGTTAACATGAAAGGGGATACATTATATTTAATTGGAATGTATACGAAAACAATTATGAAATCGTGGTTCCAGTATAAGGTGGATGCGGTACTCCGGTCGCTTGCGGTGTTTTTGAGGGAGGCGACGGGAATTATTGTTATTTATTTTACTTTGCTAAAATTTGATACGTTAAACGGATGGAATATTTATGAAATGCTGTTTTTGTTCAGCTTTTTATTTGTGACATATGGTATTTTGATTTTGTTCTTTACGGGGCTGCGTGATTTTGGTGATACTGTGCGTAGTGGCAATTTTGACCGGTTTATTTTAAGACCGAGAGGGTTGCTGTTTCAGATTATTTTTGTGAATGCGGACTGGTTTGCGGCAATCGGGCATGGGTGTCTGGGAATTACATTATTTGTTATGAGTGCCGGAAAAGTCGGTGTTACATGGAATATATTAAATGTGATGTATGCGATAGTTACTATTATTGGCGGTGTGCTGATTCAGGGAGCCATTTTTTTGTTTATTGCCACACTGAATATTTATTTGTTGGAAACAGGAAGTCTGAAAGAGATATTTTACTGGAATATGCGAAAATTTGCAGGCTATCCGATTAGTATTTTTCATAAAGGAATTCAGATGCTCATGATTTACATAGTGCCTTTCGCGTTTGTGAATTATTTTCCGGCGCAGTTTCTGCTTAGAAAAGCAGATATGGTACAGTATCCGCAGGCTTTTATGTATATTACTCCGGTGGTAGGAGTGGGGATGTATTTGCTGGCGTATGGATTTTGGAGAATGAGTTTGAAGTATTATAAGAGTTCGGGGAATTAGTGTAGCATCTTCCCAGAATCACGATTAAATAGGGAGGGATTCGTAAGTGAAAAATTTTATAAGACTGACCGATTATACAGCTAATGATATTTATGACATTTTCCAGCTTACAGATGAAGTTTGGCAGGGAAAATATAAGGATATTCTAAAAGGGAAAAGTGTAGTGTTATTTTTCCCTAATTCAAGTATCAGAACAAGGGTATCTTTTGAACAAGGAATATATTTGCTGGGTGGACACTCAATCCTGTTTCCGACAGAAGTTCTTGATAAAAAAGAAGATTTAAGAGATGTATGTGGGTATTTGAATAATTGGGCAGATATAGTAATTGTAAGACACAAGGATATTGGAGTAATGGAAAAGCTTTCAGCATATTTATCAGTACCGATTATTAATGCGATGACGGATGTAAATCATCCTTGCGAAATACTTTCTGATATGTATGCCATTTCAAAAATGAGAAAAGATTTTATAAAAGATAAGTTCTTATTTTGTGGTAAAAAAGGAAATATCGGATTGGCGTGGAAAGAGGCTTCCGATGTTTTAGAATTTGAATTAGAACAATGTTGTGGGAAAGGATATGAAATTGATAATATAGTATCTTATAACAATATTTATGAGGCAATCATTGGGAAGGATATTGTGTGCACGGATTCTTTGCCGGAAAGTATTCTTGGCGATTTTAAGAATTGTCAGGTTACAAAAGAGGTTATGCAAATGGCAAATGAGGGAGCAATATTAAATCCCTGTCCGCCATTTTATAGAGGAGAAGAAGTGACGGATGATGTGATTGAGTCAAAATATTTTGTTGGATACGAATTCAAAAAATATTTACTTGAGGTGCAGCAGGCAATTATGATTTATTGTTTGACTTGCTAGTGCAGCGTCTTCAAATAACCTATTAGTGGGTGGGGATACATGTTGTATCCTTTTTGTTTCTTATCTCAGTACACCAAATGTGCTGTGTGATAGGGGGGAAGGAAATGTATTTATATCATTATTACAATAAAAATACAAAACCATTTTTAAACTTGTCGGATTTAAGCTTAGAAGCGGCTAATTCGCTATTGGCAGAAATTCGTCGAACTAATCCAAATTCATTTTGTGCAAAAAGACTACCGGAATATATGCAAAACAGGCTATATTATGAAAACATATTACGGGAGGAATTTAAGAAAAAAGGTGGAAAAATTAAGAGGGATGTTCCGCATTATATGACAGTTGAACATAGCCCGTGGCTTAGTTCATGGTATGAAGATTGTGCTTATATAAAAATTCCCATTGAAGAATTTGACTTAGAAACGCTTTCATTTACCTATGGAGATTCGCATCCTACATTTAGTGACAAAGTGAATGATGGGAAAGAGTATCGAAAAAAGTTGTACACATATGATGAAATATTGAAAATAATTGATAAATATGGATTACCACAAGACTGGAACGATGATGGTACATTGGGGCCTGAACGGTATATAGAAGTACATATTTGGAGTGATGAGACAATAAACAAATATCGCTAAATTCATTTTTGAGTAGTCTTGTTATTTTATTTAGAGATTGCTTGATTACATTTTACAGTCGGACATTGAACAATATAATAATTGGAATTATATTGACGAGAGAGATTTTATCTGGTACGATACAAACACGCAATGCGTGGTAAAAATTTTACCGGAGTAATTTCAAATGGATAATAAAAAGTTAGAATTAGAGAGACAAATGAACCAATTAAATGAATTAAGAAAAAAAACAGGCTTGAATCGTAGAGAGTTTGCAGAGTCGTTTGAAATTCCTCTTCGTACGGTGGAAGATTGGGAAACCGGCAGACGAAAAATGCCTGAGTATCTGATGAGACTTATGGTATATAAAATCGGAATAGAGAGTTTAAAAATGCAGGATAAAAACCAAGGTAAGATTAATATTATTACTGAAATAGATGGTAAAAAGATAGTATTGATAAACGACGTTCGATTTAAGTCCAGACGTACAATAAACTGGAAAGATATTGAAAATTGTTTAAAAGAATATATTGGGCAATATTATGAAATAGCAGAATCATCGGAAAGAATTTATATAGGTACTGATTTTCCGGATGAATTTTGTCATTCTAATGATACAAAAGGATTAAAGGGTGCTAATAAAAAAGCAAAAGCGAATATGGTACCAGTAGTAAATCAACTGATACAAATTGCAACAAATAAGATGGAATATCCTGACTACAATAACAAGCATAAATCTAAAGCTAAATTTGGATGGTATCGCTATGATACACGTTTTGGGATTCCTATATATGATGAGAATGAGGAGCTGGTAAGATACAATATTTTCACAACAAGAATGTTAGTAAGATGTGATGAGGATGGCAGTTTGTATTTATACGATTTCGTAAGGATAAAAAAAGAAACGAGCAAGCCGCTTGAGCAATAGCTGTACGGTAGTAAACTTCGTTTCTTACTTAAATAATAGAATGATTAATTTGTCTTGTCAAGGACAAGTTCATTTGAAAAAGTTTATCTTATTTAGAATACTGTAATAATAACAAAGCAGGCAGATTATGATAGGCGAGAGGATTAACATGAACAAATACGAAACACTAAAAAAATATTTTGGATACGATTCTTTCCGTGAGGGGCAGGAGACTCTGATAGATGCCATCTTAAGCGACAGGGATGTTTTAGGCATTATGCCTACCGGTGCAGGAAAATCCATATGCTATCAGGTTCCGGCACTGCTGTTGCCGGGAATTACGCTGGTAATTTCTCCGCTTATCTCTCTCATGAAAGATCAGGTACAGTCTTTAAATCAGGCAGGCATTCATGCCGCTTATATCAACAGTTCGTTGACAGAATCCCAGATTTCAAAAGCATTACAGTATGCTGCCGCAGGACGATACAAAATTATTTATGTGGCACCGGAGAGGCTGGAAACATACGGATTTTTGGAGTTTGCAAAGCAGGTAGAAATCTCCATGCTTACCGTGGACGAAGCCCACTGTATTTCTCAGTGGGGACAGGATTTCCGCCCAAGTTATTTGAAAATAGTAGAATTTATAAAGCAATTGAAAAAGCGACCTATTTTAAGTGCTTTTACAGCCACTGCCACAGAAAATGTAAAGGATGATATTTTATGCATTCTTGGCTTACATAATCCGGAAGTGCTTGTAACCGGTTTTGATAGGAAGAATCTTTATTTTGCAGTTGAAACTCCACGGAAGAAGGATGATTTTGTAATAAATTATGTGAAAGAACATGAAGCAGAAAGTGGAGTCATTTATTGTGCCACCAGAAAAAATGTGGATGCTCTCTACGAAAAATTAGCGGCAAATGGTGTAGCTGTCACAAAATATCACGCCGGATTAGATAATGAGGAACGGAAACAGAATCAGGAAGATTTCATTTACGATAAATATCCGGTGATGATTGCCACAAATGCATTCGGAATGGGGATTGATAAGTCTAATGTACGGTATGTCATCCATTACAATATGCCGCAGAGTCTTGAAAATTACTATCAGGAGGCAGGTCGTGCAGGAAGAGACGGAGAGGCGGCAGAGTGTATTTTGCTTTATTCTGCACAGGATGTGATGATAAACCGCTTTTTAATAGATAATAAAGAGCAAAATCAGGAATTTACGGAGGACGAGCTTGCAGCTATTCGGGAGAGAGACGAAGAGCGACTGCGAGCCATGAATTATTACTGTCTGACAAGGAACTGTTTGCGGGAATATATTCTTCGTTATTTTGGAGAATTTGGCATGGGAGAATGTGAAAATTGTTCCAATTGTAAAAAAGAATTCGAGTATATTGATGTAACAGAAGCAGCAGTCAAAATTATTTCCTGTGTTGAGGAAATGCGAGGACGATATGGAATTAACGTTGTAGCGGGAACACTTTTAGGCAGTGACCGTGCAAAGCTGAGGGAATATGGGGTGTCAGTTTATTCCAGCTATGGAAGTTTAAAGGAAATGAGCGAAGCAGGAATTAAACAGATTATTCATCAAATGTTGATTGAAAATCT
The DNA here is from genome assembly GCA_017437065.1 of Lachnospiraceae bacterium. Classification (GTDB taxonomy): domain Bacteria; phylum Bacillota; class Clostridia; order Lachnospirales; family Lachnospiraceae; genus RGIG3002. The sequence continues at coordinate 32,479 of JAFSBX010000093.1, read as the reverse complement.
GCTGTTTGTGACAAAGGACAAGTACGCCCTTTTAAAAGTGATGGATAAGGCAGAAGAAGTAGTAAAAGGAATTCGCACCGTTATTTTAAAGGAGCCGAAAAAAGACCCGATTAAGGAGAAAGCGAATGTAGCGAAAGAAAGGGGAACTGCTACTTCAAAGAAGGCATCTTCTGTGAAAGGACGTATATCGGATATTTTGAATTCAAGAGGTTTGGACTTGTTTGAGTGTTTGCGGAAGCTTCGAATGGAGATTGCAAAAGAAGAAAGCGTGCCGCCCTATATTGTTTTTTCAGATAAGACTTTAGCGGATATGTGCGTGAAATTGCCATTTAGCAGGGAAGAAATGTTACAGGTAAATGGTGTTGGAGAAAACAAATTTACACGATATGGTGAGAGATTTATAAAGGAAATTGAGAACTTTACAGGGGGAGTGCGGGAGAAATTGTATTTTGGAGAGTAGAGGAAGTGAATTAGTTTAGAAAGTTTTGTAGGAATTATATAGAATACGTTGAAAACATATCTCTCTAGCGATACAATAAATGTGGAGATATGTTTCTATTTTATATGATGAAATGGAGGATGGTTTTGAAAAAAATATTATTTCATGGGTCGGAAAATATTATTCAAACTCCGGTATTTGGAAAAGGCGCATTAACTAATGATTATGGAAGAGGTTTTTATTGTACAGAAAGCATAGAATTAGCAAAAGAATGGGCGTGTTCTAAAAATACAAACGGTTATGCCAATCAATATGAATTTGATATGAAAAATATGTCGGTTTTGAATTTGAATGATGAGAAGTATAGTATATTAAACTGGTTGGCAATATTAACGGATAATAGAACATATTGGCAAAAGAGTAGTATTTCCGAACAGGCAAAAAAATATTTAGCAGATAATTTTTTGATTGATATCTGCAGTTATGATGTAATTATTGGCTACAGAGCAGATGATTCCTATTTTTCCTTTGCGCAGGATTTTGTCGCTAATACGATATCATTAAGACAGCTGGATAAAGCTATGCGTTTGGGAAAATTAGGTGAACAGGTTGTCCTCAAGAGTGAAAAAGCGTTTGAAAGCTTGAGATATTTGGACAGTTTTGTGGCCGATAAGGATGAATATTTTGCAAAGAAGACAATCCGAGATAAAGAAGCTCGAAAAGAATATCGGATGAGCAAGGTTCAGGAAGCAGATGTAAATGATATTTTTATGTTGGATATTATGAGAGAGGGGATGACAAGTGAGGATAAACGCTTACGATAGAGAATACTTGGAAAATGCACAGAAAAATCTTGGAAATATGCTTGATTATGCAGTAAACTCTCTTGATTATGATATTGACCGTTTCTTTGAAATGTTTATTGTATCAGGAATTGCCGAGCAGTTTGGAAAAGGAAACCCGACTTATGTGGTTGGCATGACCGGATGCGAATTAGCAAAGAAAGTAATAGCAGAGGTTGGATTGGATAGGCAGGAGTGTGAAGAAGAGATGTATCTCGATAAATCTCCGGAATATTGGATCGGTTGGGCATTAGCATTTTATCAATGGCATTCTTCCATTAGTTTTTCTAAAATTCAAAAAGCGGTGCCGGCAAGTACAGTTTTGGGAATGTACTTTACATTGCATGAGGCAGATATTACAAAGTTTATTTCTATTATGGATGAAAAAATGAAAGAGTATTATAAAGATACGAATTTGAAAAGAATGCGAACAGCCGCAGGATATTCCCAAAGTGAATTGGCGAGAGAAGCGGATGTTGCATTACGACAGATTCAATTGTTGGAACAGAGACAGCGGGATATAAATAAAGCACAGTTGGAGACTGTAGTAAAGCTTGCAAGAGCACTGGGGTGCCAAGTGGAAGACTTGGTTGAATATTTATGAAATGAGGGATATTGGTGTGAATAATGTGAATAGAAAAAAGGAGCGCTATGGCATACCAATGATAAATAAAATATAATAAAAAAGGGTGTCGGAAATTTAGCTTTCGGCACCTTTAGTGTATTTGGTTTTTGTCTTATAAATGATGAATTATCTGAAAGGCGAAGAAAAATGATAAAATTTACCAAAACTTCACTTTATATTTCGAAATAGTATGATATAATAAAAAGTAGTGGGATTATTAAACGTATTTATGACTAAAGTTAAAGAGGTAGGCCTATGGGAAATGCGAAAGATGAAGGACAGGAATATAATTGTTTAATAGATGAATTGACGGGGATTTATAATCGTCAGGGGTTTTATGAGCATACAGAAAAGTTGTTAAAAGAGAATCCGAATATTTCATTTTGTTTGATGTACTGGAATGTTCGTAAATTTAAAGTGGTTAATGATTTATTTGGAAGAGAATCAGGGGATAAGGTTTTGAAATATCTTGCAAATTCTTTGAAAAAAGAATTTGGAAATGTGACGGCATCTTATGGAAGATTTGAATCGGACAATTTTATATGTTGCGTGCCGGAGGAAATTATTCAAAAGGGAAAATGGGTACATTTGGGAGATATCAGCTTTGATGCAGAAGGTTCCGAATATCATTTTTATTCCTGCTGTGGTCTTTATAAGATTATCAATCGGGAACTGACGATTGCAAACATGGTAGACAGAGCACGTGTTGCGATGGAAACGGTAAAAAATAATTATTTGAAGCCGTATGCATGGTATGAAGAAAGCATGTGGGGGTCAATGGTAGAAGAGCAGAAAATGAACAGTGCTTTCCGGAAGGCAATAGCAGAGAATCAATTCAAAGTATATTATCAGCCTCTTTGCCGTGCGACAGATGGTATTATTACAGGAGCAGAGGCTCTTGTACGTTGGGAAAAGCCGGGTGAGGGCTTGGTTTCTCCCGGGAAATTTATTCCGGTTTTCGAAAAAAACGGATTAATCAGTGTCTTGGATCGATATGTCTGGAGTGAAGTATGCAGATTTCAGAAAAAGCGGTTGGATCAGGGATTGGAAGTTGTTCCGGTTTCTATTAACGTGTCCAGAGTGGAGTTTTACAATCCGAATCTTTGTGAAGATATCCGAAATATTGTGCAAAAGTATGATATACCAACGGATTTAATTAAAATAGAAATAACGGAAAGTGCTTATGCTGATGATCCGACATTGGTGCAGGAGGCAGTAAGAAAGCTTCACGAATACGGTTTTGTTGTTTTGATGGATGATTTTGGAAGCGGATATTCTTCTTTAAATACGTTAAAGGATTTGCCTATTGATGTATTGAAAATTGATATGAAGTTTATGGACAGTTTTGACAAAAATCAAAAAGCAGCAGTTATTTTGGAAGCAGTTATCCGTATGGCGAAATGGATGAAGCTTAGAACTGTAGCCGAAGGTGTGGAAACGAAAAAAGAATGGGAATATTTAAGAAGCATGGAGTGCGATGTAGTACAGGGATATTATTTTTATCGTCCCATGCCGGAAGCGGATTTCGAAAAACTGCTCAATCAGACAGGCATAAAGTATGTGGATAACGATAAGGATATACCGGAACTGGATGATGTAATATTAGATGCCTTTAGTCACGGAAATTCTAAAGAGAGTATGATTTTTTATAGTATGCTTGGTGGAATGGGCATGCTTGAAATGACTGAGGATAATTTGGAAATTATTCAGGCAAACAGAGGATATTACGAGGTTATTTATGGGAATGAGAAGGATTTTTCCGGTTTTTCAAAAACAATGAACAGGCAGTTAAGAGAATCGGATAAAGCAGTGCTGATGGAGAAGTGTATAGCAGCAAAAGACACTGATGAAATGCAGTATGCACAGATTCATTTTCTAAGAGAAGACGGAAAGTATATTTGGTTAAGTGCTAAAATACGTTATATCGGAAGTCGTGGAAAGAGATCGTTGTTCTATCTGGCAATAGACAATATAGATGATATTAAGAAAGCTGAACAGGATAAATATCTTCTGGATTACAGTGCAGCGTTGGTGAAGGCATTTGATAAGGTGTACCGTATGGATTATGACACCGGAATGGTAGAGGTGCTTCATAGTGGTGAAGCGAGTATGAAAGTGAAAGAAATGTACTATTTCCGTAATTTCTTTGAAAAGTTTCATAATAATATTGATTGGGGCGACCAAAAGAATGCTGTAAAAATAATTAATAATAAAGAATTATTGGATAAAGAGCTGCAAGAAAGTAAGAATGGCAGTTATTCTGTACATTATAAGGTAATAAAGTCGGAAATAAATATACGGGAAGTTTCAGCATTGTTTTTTAAAGTAGAGCTTCAGAACGGAAGAGAAGAATATTTATGCTGTATTAAGGTAGATAGAGCCAAAGCATAATAATGATTTACAAAATGTAGAAAATAAAGAGAAAAGGGAGAGTATGACATGCCATACATTGATTCAAAAATTACGGTTTCCGTACCACAGGAAAAACGGGATAATTTAAAAGCAGAGCTGGGAAAGGCAATTTCTATTTTAAATAAACCGGAAAGCTTTTTAATGCTTGGTTTTGAAGATAATTATGATCTTTATATGGGTGGAAAGAAACTGGATAAAGGTGCTTATGTAGAGGTAAAATTATTTGGGAATGCTTCCTCAGCAGCATACGAAAAAATGACAGAGGAAATATGCAGAATTTATGAAGAACAGCTTGGAATACCGGGAAATGGAATCTATATTACTTATTCAGGTATTTCAGATTGGGGCTGGAACGGAAGGAATTTCTAAACGGAAACTTATTAGAAAAAATGCGTATCTGATGAAAATCATACGGATACGCATTTTTTTTTATTTTTTAAATATATTTTATAAACAGGAAATTCAGAGGTTGTTTTATGAAAATAGCTCTTGATAAGGACGGTGTGGCATTAAAAGAATTGAAGAAACCTGCCTTTGCGGCAGCATTATTGTTGGCAGCATTTTTCTTTGGCAGAGGAGTAGCATATGTCAACTTTGAAGAAACGGCAGGTGCTTCGGTGGCGTCCGATGGTGTAATCATGTCAGCAGAAAATTGGGGGCTTGGGTTTGGCGCAGAAGGAAGTCAGCCTACAGGAAATGCAACAACAGACAAATTGCAGGAGTATGATGCACATTATGTGGGAGACAGTAGTGAGAAGGTTATTTATCTGACATTTGACGCCGGATATGAGAACGGAAATACGGCACCGATTTTGGATGCGTTGAAAAAGCATAATGTTTCGGCAACTTTTTTTGTAGTGGGACACTATTTGGAATCCGCCCCGGATTTGGTAAAACGAATGGTGGAAGAGGGGCATTCCGTAGGGAATCATACATATCACCATCTGGATATGTCAGCTATTGCATCGAAAGAGTCTTTTCAAAAAGAAATGGATGATGTAGCAAGCTTATTTAAAGAGATTACAGGAGAGGAACTGACAATGTATTATCGACCGCCTCAGGGAAAATATAGTACGGAAAATCTGAAAATGGCAAAAGAACTTGGTTATCATACATTTTTTTGGAGTCTTGCTTATGTAGACTGGTATCAGGATAAACAGCCAAGTAAGGAAGAGGCATTTGACAAATTAGTAGGACGTATCCATCCGGGGGCGATTGTTCTTTTGCACAGCACTTCTCAGACAAACGGAGAAATTATGGATGAACTGTTGACGAAGTGGGAGGAGATGGGGTACACGTTCCGCACGCTGGAAGATTTTGTAAAATAAAATTAGAGAAAATCTTTATAAAAACCTTATAATTGACCTCTATACTTTGATTAAAGATAAAGTATGGAGGTTTTTATGAGTTATTTATTGGAAACAAAAAACTTATGTAAAAAGTTCAAAAAACAGAATGCAAATGAAAACATCTGTCTGCGCGTAAAGGAAGGTTCTGTATATGGACTTTTGGGACCAAACGGTGCGGGAAAATCCACTTTACTGAAAATGATAACAGGAATGCAAAGCCCGACATCCGGCAAAATTTTCTTTGCCGGGAGAGAAATGAAAAGAAAAGATTTGCAGTATGTAGGAGCATTGATTGAAAATCCGCCAATCTATGAAAATCTGACTGCACGGGAAAATTTAAAGGTGCGTACCTTAATGCTGGGACTTCCCGAAAGTCGGATGGATGAAGTGCTGGAAATTGTAGAACTGCAAAACACCGGAAAAAAATGTGCCGGCAAATTTTCTATGGGAATGAAGCAAAGACTTGGAATTGCCATAGCGTTATTAAATTATCCGAAACTGTTAATTTTAGATGAACCAATGAATGGATTGGATCCGATAGGTATCAAAGATTTACGGGCGTTAATTAAAAATCTGCCGATTCAGGGAATGACAGTGATTGTATCCGGTCATATCCTATATGAAATCGAACAAATAGCAGATGAAGTCGGTATTATTGTGAACGGACGACTGCAGTATCAGGATAGTTTATTCCATTCGCAAAATCTGGAAGCATTGTTTATGAATATTGTGGAAAGAGAAGGTGAAATGGATGACTAAATATATAAATAGTGAGTGGCTGAAACATAAAAGAACATTTTATATGAAACTTATTTTTATTATGCCGGCGGTATGTATATTAACAGCACTTTTTTTGATGGGAACAACGTATGTACAGAGTGCCGGATATAACTGGTGGTATATGCTGTTTTTACCGTTTACATTTACCTTTATAGGGGCTGAAATGATTCATAGGGAAAAAAGGTACAGCTTTCATGGCATGTTTACGTTAGTTGAGGATAAGAAAAAGCTCTGGTATGCAAAAGTGGCAACAGGTACGATCGTTTTGATAAAGACAAGTGCTATTTTCTGTATTCTTGTGCTTTTATGCAGCCTTTTAGGGGCACAAATCGACATTATTTCTGTGATAGTTGCTACAGTTCTGTTAATATTGACCTTTGCATGGCAAATACCATTTTTTATGTATTTTACTTTAAAAAGCAATATGTTTCTTTCTGTTATAGTGAGTGTATTTTGTAATTTCGGTTTTGCCTGTTTTTGTTCAGTGAACAGTTTTTGGTGGATACCGTTTGCCATTCCTGCAAAACTAATGTGTTTTGCAATAGGAGTATTACCGAACGGTTTGGCAATTCCACAAGAAGAGCTTTTGAATAATACTGAAGTCATTGCAAGCACTGTAGGAATTGGAGTAGGAGTGGGCGTCATAATGTATGTGGTGGCAACAATGTTTACGGCAAAATTATTTGTCAATCAAGAATAGCTTGATAAAGAAGGAGATTGATATGAAATATTTTCTTAGAGCCATAGTTTCTAACATGTACAAAACAGTTCATACAAAAATTTTATGGGTGCATATACTGATGCCACTGGTGGGAATTGGTTTAGCAGGAAGTTACCTGGTATACTCGTCATGGACGGAAACGGAAAAAATTATATCATATGTGCAGCTATTGGCAGCTGTTTTTCCTCTTATGGCAGCGGTTGTGGTTACGATGACATATGAAACAGATTTAAGAGCAGGAAAATTTCAAAATCTATTGTTTGTGCCCTGCTCTAAAATAGTTTCCTATTTTGGTAATTTGTTATCACTACTCATTTTAGGAATGGCAGCAAGCATATTGGCCGTAGTCGGATTTGGTGTATTTCTTATCTTGGAAGGACACCAACTTGTGCCGCTTTCGGTATATATGATGGTGGGAAGTTATTTGTTTGCGACCAATATAGCAGTTTATCTTTTGCAGTACATGATATGCTATACATGGGGAAAAAGTATTTCCATGGGAGTCGGAATTTTGGGAGTAGTGCTTAGTGTATTGTTTGCGATGGGTATGGGAGATGAGATATGGAAATATTGTCTGCACAGCTATGGAATTCGTTGCAGTTCTTATTTGCTGTTTCGAATTTTAAAACCGGAGATTTATAGATATATAATTGAGGAACATCGAATTGGACTTTCCTTTGTAATTGGAATTACAGTGTTACTTTTTTTAGCTTTTTGTTTTTGGAGTTTTAGGTGGCAGGGGACAAGAGAGAACGAGGAATAAATATTGCAGAGGGATTTTGTGCATTGTAAAATGGGGTGAGGTGATGAAGTATGGCAAACATTCTGGCAATAGATGATGATTTAGAGATTTTAGCGGTAATAAAAAAGGCATTGGAAAAAGAAGGGCATATGGTAAGCTGTTGCAGTGATTTGGAAAAGCTGCAGCAGGCAAAACTGGTATCCTGTGATTTGATGTTATTGGATGTAATGATGCCAAATAAAGACGGATTTACCTTTTGCAGGGAAGTGCGAAACAGTGTGGACTGTCCTATCCTTTTTATTACGGCAAAAACGTTGGATAAGGATTTGGAATTTGGATTTTCAGTAGGTGCGGATGACTATATAAAAAAGCCTTTCAGCATAACGGAGTTGAGGGCGAGGGTAAGTGCTCATTTAAGGAGACAGTCCAGAGAACACCATACACAGCTTGTAAACGGTAAATTTCGTTTTAATCTATCAGCAAGGGAGTTGTATTATGAGGATAAATTAATAAAGCTGACGAAAAGTGAATATCGCATTTGTGAGTTTCTGATACAAAACAGGGGACAGGTTTTTTCGCTGGAACAAATAATTGAAAAAGTGTTTGGTTATGATGCGGAAAGTGACAGCAGTACCATCAGAGAGCATATAAAAAATATCAGGGCAAAGCTGAAAAATTGTGGAGAAAGCCCCATTGAAACGGTTTGGGGGATTGGATATAAATGGAAATAAAAAAAAGGAAAGAAGTTACACTATTCTGGATGTTTTTACGAAGGGTAATCGGAATGGCTGTTGCAATTGGGATAGAGGCAATTGTGTTTATTTCGGCATTTGGTATCGGTTTAAATGCGGGGTTTATTTTACCTGCAAATTACGCAGAAAATTATTTGAAACAGGAAGAGGACAATATTGCTGAAAGTATGCCTTTTAATAACTCTTTAATTCCTGATATGTGCGCCTATGGAGTGTTTGATAAAGAGGGAAAATATGAAAGTGGAAACCTGAATAATAAATGGCAGAATATAATCCATATGGTGATAGAAGGGACAAAAAAACAGCCACAGAATATATATTTAATTGAGAGAAACGATGGCTATGTCGCAGTAAAGTATGATATGTCAGCACATTTTGCGCATCCGACATGGAATCGGTTGATACCAAATGCGGAAATAGGGGCAATCTGTTTATTTTTGCTGGTATTAATTTTTATTGTGCTGGCGAATTCCCTGAAGTTCGGAAAGCAATTGAAAAAAGAAATAAATCCATTATTAGAAGAAATTGCTCAGATTAAAGAAAAGGATTTGGAAATTATTCAAAAAAGCACTAAAATCAAAGAGTTTAATGATGTTCTTACTGCATTAAATGATATGGAAAAAGCTTTAGCACAGTCCTTGCAGACCGAGTGGGAAACGGAACAGAGAAGAAAAGAAAACATCTCAGCAATTGCACATGACATCAAAACACCATTAACAGTGATTAAAGGAAATGCAGAGTTATTGAAGGAAGAGAATGATATAGAAGAAATTTATTCTCAGGCAGACATTGTAATTCAGAATGCGGATAAAATTCAAAATTATATAAGAATGCTGATGGAAGAAGCAAATGGGAGCGCGGACAGAAGTGAACGGAAAGAAACAGAGTTAGAAGTTTTTATAAATGACATTGAAAAACAATGCAGGAATTTATGCCGATCTAAAAATGTTGCCATTAAAGTTATCAAACCGGAAGTAACGGAAAGGGTGATGGCAGAGAGTATATTGATACAAAGAGCAGTGATGAATCTGGTAACCAACGCGACGGAATATACGGATAAGAGAAAAGGAATAAAAATAAGTTTTCAGTATGAAAATCCGGTATTGCGGATAGAGATTGAGGATTTCGGAAACGGATTTTCGGAAAGTGCATTAAAGCATGCCACGGAGCAACTCTATACGGAACGAAAGGAGCGGAGCGGTGGTCATTATGGATTGGGAATGTATTTTGCAAATGATGTTGCAAAACAATACGAGGGCTGTTTGTATTTCAAAAATAAAGAGAATCAACAGGGTGCGATTGTGGTATTTGAGATAAAGTTATGCTAAGATAAAAGAAAACCTGATTTGAGGTGGTTATCGTGTTATTATTGAAAGCAAACCCGGAATTAAAGATTGTCTTTGAAAAATTAATCAAAACCGTAAAAGCACCGGTTACGTGGAAAGATGTATTTGCCATTAAAAATAATAAGCTGATTCTTGTGGGAGAAATACGCTCTCTGATTTTTGATTTTAATGATCAAACGGTACTTACAAATATAGTGGATATTTCTTTGGAAAATAAGAAAATAGATATGGTTCCAAATGATGCACTTATTAATAATATGTTGAACATAGTTTTATATGCATTTGGAAAATGGGGAGCTATAAGTGGTTTAACTGTGGAAAAAGACTATGTGGCACTAAATGTGTTGTTTCAGAATGTCTTTCGTCCTATTAGGGTAGAAACTGAATATGGAAATGAACGGTTTCTTTTTTTAAAAAACGGAGTGCAGATTACATATGAAGATGTATTGCAGGAGGCAATGGAGCTTCTGAGAAGTGAAGGAAAAGTACCGGAGGATGAACAAGATACGTCAGCTGAAGAGCAACTGGGGATGGACACCTCAGAAAATGAAGAAGATTTGGAAAATAAGACAGCCGGATTTTCGGAAAAGGACGCTTCATACAGCTGGGAGGATGAAGAGGAGTATGAACTCGGTCTGTGGCATAGTATGCTTTGGAAGAAGGAAACCTGTACTTTTGAAAAATGTTCACAGTCGGAAAGTGATGCGGCAAAATCGAGAATCGGTAATAATTTTTATTTAACCGGATATCTGTGTCCAAAATGTAGAGAAACGCTGTATATGGCGGTGTATCCTATGGACAAAGAGTTGCTGATAGAAACGGAAGAAGCACGTGTTTTTATGGCACGTGTTTATACATGTAATACTTGCAATTTGTTTTATACGCCACGCCCTGGAAAACTGATACAGGAGGGCGATGTTTATGGTTTGAAATTTGATGAAGACAGGGTTGCATACGAGGACTATCTCTGGATTTTGGGAAAAAGAGCCCAAAAGACGGTAAATTCTAAATTTAATGAATATGAGTATGAGCGGAGAAAAGAAAAGACAGAGGTACAACAGGAGCAGACGGGACAAAAAGAAAGCATAGAGAAGGAAAGTGAGCAGGAAGAAAGTTCCCGGATAGAAAATACACAGGCAGAAAATAATTCACCTGTAAAACAGGAAAAGATAAGGAAAAAAGGGTTTGTAAAAAGTGTATTTGCCGGAAATGCAGGGAAAGAAAAAGAACACAACGTGACTGAAACAGAGGAAGCAGAAAGCAGAACTAAGGAATTACGTGAGGAAGAGCAGATACATGAGGAAGAACAGGTACGTGAGAAAGAACAGATAAATAGTAGTATAGAGAAGGAGAAAACAGATCAAAATGTTTCCAAATCAGAGACTTCGGATTTGGCGACAATGACAAAAGATAAACTGGCAGTGAAACTTGCAGCTAAAACTACGGAAGAACTGAAAAATATGTTAAAGGGCATGAGTGAAAACGAAGGTGCCGGTGCAACGATGGCAGTAAAGTCAGGTCTTGGAGCATTTTCGGAAACAGATGTAACGCCGACAGAATACATGGAAACAGTAAAGAACGTGTTGGAAGAAAAGCTGACTGCAAAATACGAGGCACGTATGGGCGCATTGGACAACCTTTCCCTTCGTCAGCTTTCCGACTTAAAAAAGCAGATTAAAGAAGAAGATATCCTGCCGGAAGAAGATCGAGAACGGTATATTAAAAAGCTGGACAATATGCTGTATCGTGCAGAAGAAAAAGCGTTGGAGCAGAAAGTAGAGCTTGGAAGAAATAAAACTTACGAAGAAATTGGCCGTATGATTGATGAGGTGGAAAAGAGGGATTGTCCTGAAGAGTTAAAAGAAGAAACGATAAAAAAACTGAAAAGAATCCGATCAGACCGTGCCGAGAGGGAGGTAGAACATTTAATTCAAAATATTCCATTACATGTGGACAGAAAGCAGCTGGCTGTTTATCTGGATAAAATTGACCAGTATAAGGAAGTAGATTTAACGCCATACCGAAAACGACTGGAAGAGCGCAAGGATATGGCTGAAAGAGAAGAAATTGCAGCCTTTGTAAAACGAGGCGGAAAAAAAGACAGAGCAGAATTATGGACAGTTTATGAACAGTTACAGGAACAGGATTATAAGAAAGAGAATAAAGAGCCGTTTCTGGAAAAAATATATGATAAAATCCGCAAAATGGATGAGGAAGAAATCGACAGAATCTGTCCGTCCATTGCAAGTCTTTCCTTTAGGGAAGGTATGGAGGCTTATAAAACAATCAGTGAGGGAATGTTTTTACCTGAAATAAAGACGAATGCACTGGAAATGATTGACAGAAGACTGGTAAAACTGAAAACCGATGAAAGTGTTCAGTTAATGCGGAAACTGATGCATGAAATGGAAGAAAAACTGACAAATCTTAACGGATTTTATTTCTATGATGCCAGAGAAGAACAGCGACGGGAAAAGAGACAGGAATTGACACGTTGGGAAGAAGATAGGGATGAAAAGATAAGTGGAAATGAAGAGAAGCAACATATAGCCATGCATCGTGCAGTAGATGGATATGCAGCAGCACGAGAGCCATATGAATATCCGATTATTGTTGGAGATACCACCAAAGCCGGAAGTGGAAAAGAGGGTTTTGTGCTTACGCCTGATCATATTTTCTACCGTACACTTTTAAGTGCCGGTGTTATAAATATTATGGATATTGAAAAAGTGGAAGAAAGCAGAAGTATTTTTGGAAAGGGTGTCTATTTGTGGCGTTTTACCGGAAAGAAAGTGAAGCTTCCACATCCGGTTATGAAGGAAGAAAGTGGGGAGTTTGCAAAGATTCTGAATGAGTTTGTGAGTTATTTGCAGGAAAGACCGGATTCCAGAAGTATTGAATATCTTGCCAAGGAGAAGCATGATGTGAAATGTTGTTATCGTTGTGGATATAACTACAGAGGTGGAAATATTTGTCCGAAATGCGGAAGTAAAATGAATAATTAGCGTACTATTTTAGAACCTGTCCTCATATCTTTACATAATTGGATTTAGGAGGAGGTTGTGGAGGGCATGTTGAACAAAATTGTTTCACCCTTTGTTCCAAGTTTCGGATATAAGATTTTCTAAATGTTCTGAGGGAGTTTTCTTTTACGGACGCAAACGGCTGAAATTCGCCATCCATGGCTCAGTTCAGCCTTCCGACAGCGTCGTGCTGTCGGATTGCTGGATATTTACAGAACATTAAGAAAATCTAATATCCTGCACAAGTCACAAATGGCGAAACAATTTTGTGCAACATGCCAGCAACAGTTTTGCCGGTAACAGTTTTGGCAGGCAACTTTTACTCCTTAATCAGATTAGTAAATGATTAAATTTTGTGAGAAAGGAATGTGAGGATGGAGTTTGGGAATAAGGAAATGGTACGGCGGGAAGAGGAGTTGCGGGGGAGAAATGTTTTAAAGGAAGAAGAGCAAAAGTCGATGCTTACCTGCTTTGGGGAGCAGTTGAATGATCCGTTGATTTATATTCTTTTTGTGGCGGCGGCGGTGTCGTTGTTGTTGAAGGAAGTTAGTGATACGGTGATTATTTTGACGGTTATTGTAGTGAATTCTGTGATAGGTGTGATTCAGGAGGGGAAGGCGAAAAAGGCACTGGATGCATTGAAGCAGATGACCAGTCCTCATGCTTTGGTGAAGCGAAATGGAGAGGTAAAAGAGATACCGGCAGCGGATTTGATTCCGGGAGATGTAGTCTGTCTGGAAGCAGGCAGACAGGTGCCGGCAGATTTGAGGCTGACGGAAGTCGTGAATCTGAAAATAGAAGAAGCTGCACTGACCGGAGAATCGGTGCCGGTGTGTAAGGATACACGGAAAGAAAATAAAGCATACATGTCGACAAACGTGACTTATGGACGCGGTGAGGGTGTGGTAACTGCAATCGGTATGGATACGGAAATAGGAAAAATAGCGGGAATGCTGCAAAATACAAAGGAAGAGGCGACGCCACTACAGAAACGACTGGCAGACCTTGGAAAGGTACTTAGTGGTGTTTCCGTATTTTTATGTGTTTTGTTATTTTTGATTGCCGTGTTACAAAAAAGAGATGTTATGGAAATGCTGATTACTGCAATTTCTCTTGCAGTGGCAGCTGTACCGGAGGGACTTCCGGCAATTGTTACCATGGTACTTGCACTCAGTGTTTCCCGTATGGTAAAGGTCAATACTATAGTCAAAAAACTGCCCAGCGTGGAAACACTCGGATGTGTCAGTGTAGTATGTTCTGATAAAACGGGGACACTGACACAAAATAAAATGACAGTAACTGAGTGTTATACGAATGGTGCGGTTGTCGGGGCGGATACACTGGATTTGGAAAAAAACATGAATTTTCTACAGGGATTTACGCTGTGTAATGATGGAGAAATTTCCGGTGGTGAAAGAATCGGTGATCCGACGGAACTGGCACTTTTAGATATGGCAGAAAAGTATGGAATTACCAGAAAAGCATTGGAAAGAACCTATCCAAGAAAGGAAGAACTTGCATTTGATTCAGACCGAAAGAGAATGACAACCTTTCATAAAGGAATAAACGGTTTTATTTCATATACAAAAGGTTCGCCGGAGGAAGTATTGCGAAATTGTAAATACATACTTTTGAACGGAAAAGCTGTTTCGATGAGTGTCTCGCATAGACAGAGTATAGATAAAGCAATATCCTATTTTACCGGAAAAGCACTTCGGGTATTGGTACTCGGTATGAGGACGGATTCGGATAGAATGAGTGAAGAAAATCTTACGTTTGTGGGTATGGTCGGAATGGCAGATCCGGTGCGACCGGAAGCAGCAGAAGCCGTGGAGAAATTTCGACGTGCCGGAGTGAAAACTGTAATGATTACAGGTGACCGTATTGATACAGCCTTTGCCATTGCAAGAGAACTGGGAATTGCAAACAGGAGAGAAGAGTGTCTTTCAGGAGAAGAAATGCAGGGGATGTCGGATGCAGAGTTTACAAAAAGACTGCAGAAGGTACGGGTATTTGCTCATGTTTCACCGGAACATAAAGTGCGCATTGTAAAGGGATTTAAATCCGCAGAAAAAATTGTGGCAATGACCGGTGACGGAGTAAATGATGCTCCGTCCTTAAAAATGGCAGATGTAGGAATTGCGATGGGACTTGGTGGAACTGATGTGGCAAAAAATGCAGCGGATATCATATTGACGGATGATAATTTTGCAACGATAACAAAAGCGATTGCACAGGGAAGAAGCATTTATGAAAATATCAAAAAGTCGGTAATGTTTTTACTGTCTTCAAATTTTGGTGAAATTATTACCATGCTTGCCGCTATTTTTGCAGGGCTGGCTTCGCCTTTAAAACCGGCACATATTTTATGGATTAATCTGATAACGGATTCTCTTCCGGCATTGGCACTTGGCGTGGATATAAACGAAAATGAAAACTTTATGCACAGACCGCCAAGAGGCAAAAAGGAAAGCCTGTTTGCCGGAGGAGGACTGAGCTGTACGTTATTTTACGGATGTCTCATTGCAACAATCAGCACCGTAGCATTTTTGCAACTTCCAATTTCCATGCTTCGCGCTGCAGGTGATGAAGTTACACTAACCGGAATACGTACCCTTCTGGAAGACGCAACAGTTTTAAACCGCAGTCAGACCTATGCGTTTACCGTACTCGGTATTTCACAGCTGTTTCATGCGTTGGGAATGCGTGATGTGGAAAAGTCAGTTTTTCGCATGAACCATTTTGAAAACAAGCTGATGATAGCAGCCTTTATCATAGGATTTACATTACAACTTCTGGTAACAGAAGTCCCATATTTCATCCAAATGTTTGGAACCTGCCCGTTGTCCATAAAAGAATGGGGAATGCTGATTGCTCTTTCAGCAATGCCGGTACTGGCACATGAGATTATGCTGTTTAGCCCTGCCCGATATTTAAAAAAAGAGAAGAGAGAAAATATTGCTAATAATGCTTTGGGGTAATTCTGGTTGAAATATGTAACGAGCAGATATTTGTTGATATAGAAACAGTCTCTGAGTATAATAAAGTATAGAAAAAAGGAAGGAACAATATATACTATGTCAGAAATAAAAAACACACAAGAAACAATGGCGGATTTTGCAGCAGAACTGGAAGCATCTTTCCGCAAAATCAAAGAAGGCGATATCATTAAAGGAACCGTCATCGCAGTAGATGAAGAAGAGGTAATTATAGATTTAAAATATTACACACAAGGCATTTTAAAAGCAGAGGATTTCAGCAATGATCCCGACTTTGCCGTTTTAGAGGAAATCAAACCCGGCGATGTAATTGAAGCATCCGTAATCAGTATGGATGACGGAAACGGCAACATTCGTTTATCTAAAAAAGAAGCCAATGAAATACTGGGTTGGGAAAAATTACAGACATATATGGAAGAAGAAACTGACCTGAATGTAAAAGTAAAAGAAGCAGTAAATGGTGGTGTGGTAGCATATTTGGAAGGCATTCGCGGCTTCATTCCGGCTTCACAGCTTGCCCTTACTTATGTGGAGGATTTGGAAAGCTACTGTGGAAAAAATCTTGCAGTAAGAGTGATTACTGTGGATAAAGAAAGAGAAAAACTGATTCTTTCCGCAAAAGTCATTGAGAAGGAAAAGGCAGCAGAAGAACATAATCATAAAATTTCCATGATTATTCCGGGAAGTATTTTGGAAGGAACTGTGGAAACACTGACAAATTATGGAGCTTTCGTAGTATTGCAGGACGGTCTTTCAGGTCTGGTGCATATTTCCGAAATATGTACAAAGAGAATCCGTAAACCGTCAGAAGTTTTATCTGTAGGGGATAAAGTACGTGTAAAAGTACTGAATACGAGAGATAATAAAATCAGCTTAAGCATAAAAGCCGTGGAAGAAGAAATGGCTACCGATGCCATTGATGATGCGGAAGGTTATGAGTACAGCTCCGGAGAAGAAGCAACTACTACGTTAGGAGATTTGTTCAAAAACTTAAAATTCTAAGGAGCTGTTTCAAGGTAAAAAGCGGGAAAGGAACGGGCAGGGGATGGATACTGAAATGCATACGGAAAAACAGAAAGAAATGGAACAACTTGCAGGTAAAGTACTGTCTCTTGCCAGAGACAGTATTGTTGTTAATATGCGTTTTATGGATGTGGCATTGGCAGGACTAAAACCTGTTGTAAAGCAGAATATAGGCTGTGTTTATTGTGATGGTGTTCATTTTTATTATGATCCTTGCTATATTTTAAAAAGCTACAAAGAAGAGCCAAATTCTATTGTGCATATGTACATGCATATTTTATTTCATTGCATTTTTCATCATCAATTTCAATATGGAAAAACGGAAAAAGAGTATTGGGATTTGTCGGTGGATATTGCTGTGGAGAATACAGTATTGGAGATGGGGATTTCAGCTTCCGTAATGAAAAAAGACAGGGAAAGACTTGAAAAACTGCGTATTTTAAAGAAAAATGCAGGAGGATTGACGGCAGAAAAGCTGTATCGGTATTTTCGGATAAATCCCCTTAGTGAAGATGGAAAAGCGGAGTTTACTTCGCTTTTTAAAGTGGACGAGCATAGCTTCTGGGCAACAGAAGAGCTTGTGGTAAATGCCGAACAGTGGAAAAAAATCAGTGAACGTATCAAGACGGATTTAAAAACTTTCTCTAAAGATAAAAATAATGCCGAAAGTCTGGAGGCTAACATTCAAGAGGCAACGAAGGAACGATATGACTATGCGGACATTCTCAGACGGTTTACCATAATGGGGGAAGAAAGCAGTGTCAATGACGAAGAGTTTGACTATATTTATTATACTTACGGATTGGCAAGGTATGGAAATATGCCTTTAATTGAGCCATTAGAGTATAAGGAACTTCACAAAATCAGAGATTTTGCGATTGTACTGGACACTTCCGCATCCTGTAGGAATGGAATTGTGCAGGCATTCCTCCAAAAGACATACTCGATTTTGAAAAGTACGGAACATTTTTTTCAAAAAATAAATGTGCATATCATTCAGTGCGATAACGAGGTACAGAGTGACACGAAAATTACCTGTGATGGTGACTTTGAAGAGTTTCTAAAAAACGGAAAGCTTCGAGGATTTGGAGGTACGGATTTCAGACCGGCATTTGACTATGTGGACAGCCTTTGTGAAAATGGAGAATTTGAAAATCTGAAGGGGCTGATTTATTTTACGGACGGATTTGGAATTTATCCTGAAAGAATGCCGGACTATAACAGTATTTTTGTGTTTTTGGATGAGGACAATACAAGACCGCAGGTTCCGGTCTGGGCAATCAAGGTAGTATTGGAACCGGAACAACTGGAGCAGGAAAAGGCTGAAACAAAATGAGAGACAGGTAAAAGAGATTGAAGGTAAACACGGAGGTTTTAAATGAACATAAAACAGGCGAAAGAATATATAAAAGATTCCGTTGTTCTATATTTAAAAAAGGACGATTTTGGTGAATATAAAATACCGGTAGTGCGGCAACGACCAATTTTTCTGCTGGGAGCTCCCGGTATCGGTAAAACGGCAGTGATGGAACAGATTGCACAGGAAATGGGAATTGCACTGGTTTCTTATTCAATGACTCATCATACAAGACAGTCCGCGTTAGGGCTGCCTTTTATTCGTCATAAAGAATATGGAGAAGAGGAATTTGATGTATCCGAATATACTATGAGTGAAATTATTTCTTCCGTATATGAAACAATGGAAGAGAGCGGTGTCAGAGAAGGCATTTTATTTTTGGATGAAATCAATTGTGTTTCGGAAACGCTTTCACCATCCATGCTTCAATTTTTACAATATAAGGTTTTTGGCAGACATAAAGTGCCGGAAGGCTGGGTAATTGTAACTGCGGGAAATCCGCCTGAATATAATAAGTCCGTGCGGGAATTTGATGTGGCAACTTTGGACAGGCTAAGAGTGATGGAAGTGGAACCGGATTTTAAGGTATGGAAAGAATATGCACAGGAAAAGGCAGTGCATCCGGTGGTTATGAACTTTCTGGAGCTGAAAAAAGAATATTTCTATGCGGTGGAGACAACCGTAAAGGGCAGAAGCTATGTGACGGCAAGAGGCTGGGAAGATTTGTCGGAAATTCTGTTACTCTATGAGGCAGAAAAGAAAAAAGCAGACGAAACGCTGGTAGGACAGTATATTCGCAATGAACGGATTGTGAAAGAATTTACTGCTTATTATGATTTATACAATAAATATAAAAAGGACTATCGGATTGAAGATATTCTTGCCGGACAACCGACTGAGGCTGCTAAGGAAAAAGCGAAAAAGGCGGCATTTGACGAACGGCTTTCACTTCTTTCCATGTTGCTTGATAAAGTGACAGATGGGATGAAAGAAGTGATGGAGACTTCAGATTATCTGAGCGATTTGATGTCACCTTTAAAGGCGTTAAAACAGGCTGTGGAGAAAGGCAGCACTGAGGAAGGAAAGAGTACAGCAAAAGAAGCAGGTAGCGATAATTTGATAAAGTCAAGTGCGGATGTGGTCTTGATGTTGGAAAAACAAGTACAGGCAAGGGAGCAGATACTACGTTCCATGCAAAAAGCCAATGCTTTGTCTAATAGTGACAGAAGAAAGCACAGACAGGTAATTTTCTTTTTGGAAAGTATGGGAAAAGAACTGTATCTTGGAGAAGAAACAGGCGGGGCGGATGCTTTTGCAAAGGTTAAGTCCAAATTTGACGCGGAAGTTACGAAGATGAAAGAAGTCACAGAAAAGGTAAAAAAACAACTGCATTTTTTGTTTGCTTTTGTGGAAGAAGTTTTTGCTGAAGGAAATGAAATGCTTGTGCTGGTGACAGAACTGACAGTAAACACTTATGCAGCAAAGTTTATTGCAAGATTTGGCAGTGAAGATTATCAGAAACATAATCAGGAACTGATGCTGACAGAACGGCAAAATGATATGTTGGAGCAGATAAAAAATCTGAATATATAAGTTTGGAGTACTAAAGAAGGAGAAACTAATGGATTATTTTAACCTGAAATTTCACAATACTACTGTGAAAAATGAAATATTTGCGGGGATTGCCATGTTTATGGCAATGTCCTATATTTTGGTGGTTAACCCAACGGTGCTTTCACAAGCAGGGATGGATTATAACGGAGTATTTCTTGCTACGGTATGTGTGTCGGGATTTACTACCATAGTTTCCGCATTTTATACAAAGCTACCTATAGCGTTAGCACCGGGATTAGGTATAACCAGTATGTTTTTTGGTCTGGCAACAGGGGAAAAACAGATTCATTGGACATGTTTATTGTTAGCAACCTATGTATCAGGAATTCTTATAAGCAGCTTTGTAAAGTTTGGAGTCTATGATAAAATCATGGAAATTATGGACGGGGATTTCAGGAGAATGATTATGTCCGGAATAGGTTTTGCACTATTTCTGTATGGAATCAGTACAATGGGGCTCATTAAAAAGCAAAATGGTTTGTATGTTTGGGGGAAAATGGAAGCTGTTCCGGTCATAATTTGTGTAGTTAGTCTTGGTGTAATTTATCTGATGAAGAAACTGAACATAAAAGGCTTTGTATTAATAGGTATGTTTGTGGCTTACTGTCTGAGTATTTGTGTGAATTATTATGAAGTATTTCAGGCTACAGGTATTACGGTAAAAGATTATTTAAAAGAAATATTTAGTATGTCTTATAATTTTCGGGATATAAGGAAAGTAATGTTTGCGTTTCCTGATGTGATAGAGATAATTTCGAATAAGGATATATTTTTCGCATTTATCAATGCAGTATTTGTTTTTACCATGGGACATTTTTTTGATGCGATTGGTACAAACACCTCTGCTTTTGATGCCATAAATACGGGTATTGATATAAGAATTAAGGATACGGTCAGTTTAAAGAGAGCTATTACAGTGGATGGTGTGGGAAATATCGTTAGTGGAGTTGTGGGAACTTCAACGGTAACAACATATGGCGAGTCACTGGTAGGTATTGTCAGTGGAGGAAAGACAGGTATTACAGCACTTACCACAGGTTGTCTGTTTTTATTATGCTTTTTCTTTTCACCACTATTTACGTCCATGTCAACATATGTTGCAGCACCGGCATTGATTTATGTTGGTTTGGCACTTACATTGCGTTTTAGAGAATTTGACAGAAGTAAGAAAATATTTTTTGTGTTTGGTTTATGCATTATTGCTTATGTTGGAATCACATTCAATATTGGTAATGCAGTATTGTTTGGCTTGATTATTTATACAATAATGAAGATGTTTTTTGAAAAGAAAAAAGCAGTCTCTTATTGGTGGATTATGTTGATTTTTGCAACAGTTCATATTTTGTTGAATTATATAGTGTAGGGGGACAGGGGATGAATTTATTTCTTTCCGTTTTTTTTATCGCGTTCGGGACAGTTTCGTTTGTATTAGCCGTAAATAATATTATTCAGGAAGATAAGCATATTTTAGGAAACTGGTATTTTTTATTTTTGGGCTTGTTTAGTTTTCTGTGGGATTTAGGTATGGGGATTTTTACACTGCAGACAACAAGCGAAGGAGCAGCATTTTGGCGAGCCTTTTATCTGACAGGTGTTCTTGGAGTGGTGGTAACAGCCGGGTTACTTGTGGGGGTGTGGCTGGATATTCCACATGTGTTAAGAAATATAGCTGATACATATTTTGTGTTTGGAGCCTTGTTGGCATATCCGGTAATGAGCATACCAAAGGCATGTGAGTTTGTAGTGACAGAATATGGTATGACCTATATTGCGGAGAGCTATATTGGACGTGTAATTTATAATGTATATTTGGCAGGTCTTCTTGTGATGGTATGTTTGGAAATATCGTACTGTTTATTACGCAATTCGAAAAAAAGAGAAATAGTAATGGCAAAATCCTGTATGCTGGTTCTTGTGATAATAGGTTTCAGTCTTTTGCTGGATACATATATGATTGGTCCAAAACGTCCGGCATTTCCTTCAAGTGCCATTTTACAGCCGTTGGCAGTTATATTTGCATATACAATGTCCAGAAAGACGAAAATTAACAATATAAGTATACAAAATCTGTCAGATTATATTTATGCATCTGTAAATGTACCTATGCTTATTATTGACGAGCAGCGTTATCTGAAGATTTGCAATGCAACAGCAATTCAGTTTTTTGATATGCCGGATGAGCTTTTGAAGCAAAAAAAATTAGATGATTTATTTGATATCTCTACCGGAGAATTAGGCGGTAGTGGAACAAATTTGGAAACCATTGAATGCGTATGTATCAATAATCAAAAAACATGTAAATTGCAGATAAGTCATATTAAGGACAGTTATAATGATTTTTTAAGTGACATTATTGTTGTAAATGATATGACAGAAACTTATAACATTATAGAAGAGTTGAATATTGCAAAAGAGGAAGCCATTAAAGCGAACGAAGCAAAAAGTGCATTTTTAGCTAATATGAGTCATGAAATAAGAACACCAATGAATTCCATTATCGGGATGAGCGAGGTTTTACTTCGTGGCAATTTGGATGAGCAGACAGCGAGTGATATTATGCAAATTTATACGGCAGGTCATGGTCTTCTGGGGATAATTAATGATATATTGGACATTTCTAAAATTGAATCAGGTAAGTTTGAAATTATTGACAGTGAGTATAAAGTGGATTCTGTAATTTTGGATGTAGTTAATATGATTAGCACAAGATTAATGGAAAGTACAGTGCGACTGGAAGTAGAAGTCGGAAAAAATGTTCCAAGTGTTCTTTATGGAGATGCCATCCGTGTAAAACAGATTCTGCTTAATATTTTAGGAAATGCCGTAAAATTTACAAAAGAAGGGCATATTAAGTTTTCTGTTGAAAATGAACTGCTTGAAGATGCAAAGGACAAAATAGTTTTTAAGGTTTCGGATACAGGTATAGGAATTAAGAAAGAAGACTTAGGGAAGCTGTTTGGTATATTCAATCAGGTAGATACAAAAAGGAACCGTTCTGTGCAGGGAACGGGGTTAGGACTTGCAATTTCCAAGAATTTGTGCGAACTTATGGGCGGTAGTATTGAGGTAGAGAGTACTTATGGTGAAGGTACAACATTTACTATGACTGTGGTACAAACAGTAGTAAGCAGGGAGCCTGTGAATTTATCCAATGTCAATAGTGTACGAGTGGGTGAAATGAAAAAAATGTTTAAACCTACAGTTATAAAGAGTGTTTCGGGAAAGAAAATTCTGGTGGTGGATGATAATTCTACCAATTTAGCTATTGCAAAAAAATTATTGGAGCCATATCAATTGGTAGTGGACACTGCTTCGGGAGGATATGCGGCAATTGCCAAAGTGAAAGAAAATGAGTATGAACTTATCTTCATGGATCATATGATGCCGGAATTGGATGGAGTTGAAACAACAAACATAATTCGGGGATTGGATATGGCGTATTGCAAGGAAGTTCCTATTGTTGCTTTGACGGCAAATGCAGTGTACGGTTCCAGAGAGGAACTGTTGGCAGCAGGATTTGATGACTATGTGGCAAAGCCGATAGAAGTGAAACAATTAGAAGCGGTTCTTCGTAAATACCTTGGAAGAGGTTTGATGGATGGTATGGTAAGTCAGAGTAATCAAATAAAGGAAGAAAAGGCGGCAACATCGGATACAACTATTGTGATTGAAGGGATTGACTCGGCATATGCAATGCAGAAAATGCATTTGGATGAAGAAACCTACCTGAAAATATTAAAAACATATTATAATGATTTAGGTGCAGCTTTAAATCGTATTATA
Organism: Lachnospiraceae bacterium; assembly: GCA_017437065.1. Lineage (GTDB taxonomy): Bacteria > Bacillota > Clostridia > Lachnospirales > Lachnospiraceae > RGIG3002. Next base: position 8,672 of record JAFSBX010000093.1, on the reverse strand, counting down.
TCTGCAAAAAGTAAAGGTGAAATAAAAGAGTTTGTGACAGATGTTCATGGAATTAAATCATCAAGTGCAGGGATTGGAGCTATGGATTTGTCTGAGCTTGCAAAAGAATTGGAATATGCAGGAAAAGAAGAAAATATTGGGTATATTGATGAACACATGGATGATTTTGTAAATAGTTGTGAGAATATGCTTCATGTATTGAGGAATATATTTTCAGAAGATGAGGAAGAAGTGAAAGAATCAGAGTTAAGTGAAATTGATAAAAAGTGGTTACATGATATTAGTCAGGCTTGTGAGGATATGGATTCATTCAAGGCATCTGTGTTATTAGATGAAATCCGTGGAAAGAGGTTTTCAGACGATGAGAACAGACTGGTAAAGAAAATAGAAGAATATGTAAATCAGTACGATTATGATGAAGTGGTAGAGCTGATACAGGAATGGCGGTAGTGAAAGTACAAGGAGAGAAAAGAATGAAGTGTATATTGGTAGTGGACGATTCTACAACAAATTTAAAATTTGTGGAGAATGTTTTAATGGATGAGTATAAATTGGCTTTGGTAAAATCCGGACAGCTGGCATTAAAGTATTTGTCAAAAAATCCGGTGGATTTAGTTTTACTGGATTTACATATGCCTGAGATGGATGGTTTTGAAACTTTTGAGAAAATCAGACAGTTAGAAATGAATCAGGACGTACCGGTGGTATTTTTGACTGCCGATGTAGATGTTGACAGTGAGATAAAAGGTCTGAAAATGGGAGCGAAAGATTTCATCAGAAAGCCATTTGTTCCGGAGGTTATGCTGAATCGTATAAGGAGTATATTACAATTAGAGGAACTCAATAAAAGTCTTGAACATAAAGTGGAGGAGAAGACAGCACAGATTGAACGGCTTTCTTTTGAAATTATTGCTACGATTGCGAGTATGATTGAAGCAAAAGACAGTTATACCAAAGGTCATTCTGTACGTGTGGCAGAATATAGTGCCTTGGTTGCCAAGGCACTGGGATGGCAGGAGGAAGAGGTTAAAAATATAAAGTACATAGCTTTATTGCATGATATCGGAAAAGTGGGTATTCCTGATAATGTTCTTAATAAACCGGGAAAATTGACGGAGATTGAATTTAATATTATCAAATCACATACGACGATAGGCGGTGATATTTTAAAGGATATTGAGACGATTGCCGGCGTAGATGAGGGAGCAAAATATCATCATGAGAGATATGACGGCAAAGGATATCCTTGTGGAATTTCAGGTAAAGAAATTCCGACGGTTGCCCGCATTATCTGTATTGCAGATGCTTATGATGCGATGAATAGCAAAAGAATTTATAGGAATAATTTATCTAAGGATGTCATTCGTAAGGAATTGATTGCCGGAAGAGGAACGCAGTTTGATCCGGATTTTTTGGATATTTTTGTTCAATTACTTGATGATGGAAAGTTGCAACTGAATATAGAGGAGAAGGGGCAGGAAAAGACAATTTCTGGTGAAAGCTCCATGTTACTTAGTCAGATTATAAAAAATATTGAAGAAGAGTCACAAAAAAATGAAGAATACGATTATTTAACCGGGCTTTTAAATCGAAAAATAGGTGAAAACAAAATTGTACAGGCAATGAAAGAGCAACCGGGCTGTCTTGCTTTTGTAGACTTGGATAACCTGAAAAGGACAAATGATACCATGGGACATCTGGCCGGTGATTATGCATTGTTAAATGTGGGAGAGGTTCTCTCTGAGTATAAAAATAATGCCATTATAGCACGTGTGGGCGGTGACGAATTCCTATATTATATGATTGGTGCTAATAAAGAAGAAGCAACGGATATTATCGAAGGGATTATTCGTTCTTTTGAAGGAAGAAAAGAAAATAATGCATATCTTTCGGTATCTTCTCTCTCGATTGGTCTGTGTATTTCAACTCCAAAAGATTCGTATGGGGACGTGTTACAGAAAGCGGATAAAGCATTATATCATATGAAGCAAAGCGGGAAAGCAGGTTACTATTTTTATACGAATATGCTGAACGGCAGTGGTCATAAATCTTCTATAGACTTAGACAGGCTTGTAAATAATTTAGAGAAGCAGGGAGCTTATACAGGTTCATTAAGTGTGGAGTACCGGGAATTTGCTAAAATTTATGATTTTATCCGACATTTGGTAGAACGTTATGACCATAATATGCAGCTGATTATGTTTACGTTAGAACCTGTGAAAGAAGAGAAGTTTGATATTGATGAACAGGAAAATGCGATGAATTGTATGGAAAATGCGATTAAAGCATCGTTGCGAACGGTAGATGTAAGCACAAGATTTAGCAGTAAACAATTTTTAGTTGTTCTTCTCAATGCACAAAAAGAGGATATTGATATGATAACGAATCGTATATTTGATAAATTCTACAAAACATATGATAGTAAATTAATAGAGATGAATTATGACATAGCCGATTTGTTGAAGATAAATCAAATGAAGACGGAGAAGTAGATAATATGAAATATGATAAACGGCAAGGGGATTTTACTTATCGTATAACGGGAGAAATGATTGCCATTACGGGCTATGACGGAAGAGAAAGTGAAATTGAAATTCCGGCTTTTATAGAAGGAAAACCAGTGAATAAAATTGGGAAAAAAGCATTTTTAAGTCGGAAAAATCTTTTAAAGATAACATTGCCGGGAACCATAGAAGTATTAGAAGAATGGGCATTTGCTAATTGCAGTAATCTTCAGAAGGTGGTGTTGCCCAAAAAGAAGATGGAGTTTGGTAAGGGCATTTTTTCTCGTTGCGACAGCCTGCAAGAGATTTGTGCTGTAACAGAGGGGGAAAAAGAAACTGCTTATCGTGGAAAAGTTGCAGTCAATTCGGATGGAAATGTGGAAAACCTGCAAAATAATTTGCATCCGTGGACACTGTTAGGAGTTGTTCCTGTGTTGATGAATGCAGAATACCTATTGACCCCTTGGGAGGCAGAAGAAACTCAGTGGATAGAAAAATGGGATGCAAGAATGCTGAATATTCTGAATGCAGAGGATGACGAAGGATACAGCAAAGAGGTGCTTTGCGGGGAAGAGGATTTAAGTGCAAGCTACGAGGAATTTGTAGAGAAGAAGCGGCAGATGAAGGCGCAGCTTGCATTTATTCGTCTGATGAATCCGTATGGTCTGCGAGAAGAAATTAAAAAACAGTTGCTTTCATATGTTCGTGAGCATACCAGAGGGTGTGAATCAGAGGCGGCATGGGAAGTGGTAAAACGGCACGGGGACGAGAAAGCTTACTTTGAAATTTTTACGGAAACGGGATGTATGACAGAGGAGAACTTTGATGCAGTACTGGAGGATTTGGGACAGTATCATGCAGAAATGAAAGCATTTTTTATTCGTTATAAAGAAAAAAATATGAAAAAACAGGATTTTTTCGATACGTTGTCTCTGGATTTCTAAAGTAGGAAATCACTCTTATAATTTTCAAAAAAAAATCCATACTAAATAAAAAAGATAAAGGAGTGTGGATATTACGATGGACAGTAATGGTTTGAGAGGAGTTCCCTTTGCAGGAGTTCCGTTAGGATTCAGTATGGCACTTGCTATGAATGAAAAAGCACTGGATGGCTATGCGAAAATGACAGAGGCACAAAAGGAAGAGTTGATTAACAGAAGCCGTGATGCAAAATCGAAAGCGGAGATGCAGCGGATTGTGAACTCTATTGTGGATAATGAAACGTTAGGAGCACCGGTGGATAAGGATTCTATCTTATAAAAGATGAAAAAGGGATTGGCAGATTTTTAAAGGCTGATTCCTTTTTTGTTTAGCCGTTCAAACTTTTTACATAAAACTATTGTCTATATATAAGAAAATAAAAGAAAATTCACAAAGTAATGGTTGCAAAGTGAATAAAAATAGTTTACAAATACTTCATAAATAGTTAATAGCAAGTTAAATAACTGCCTAATTGTATTAAAACATGAAATATGGTAACATTTACAGTGAGTTAACTTGTAATTTTGAAAGCAAAAACTAAATAGGGAAAGGTAGAGTGGAAAATGATGAATTTTGAAGAAGCAAAATGTAAACTGGAAAAATATGATCAGCTCCATGTGTTGAAGTATTATGAAGAATTAACAGAAGGAGAAAAAGAAGAACTTTTAAAGCAGATTGAAGAAACAGATTTTGAGGTTTTGAAATACTGTGATAAAAAAGAACAGTTAGCGGAAAAAGGAACGATTGAACCGCTTGCAGCAATGCAGTTGGATACCATTGAGAAAAATAGGGAAATGTTTGAGCAAATAGGACTGGATGCCATTAAAGCAGGAAAAGTAGGTGCAGTACTTCTTGCCGGAGGAATGGGAACAAGACTTGGCTCTGATGATCCGAAAGGAATGTACAATATCGGTCTTACAAAGGATGTTTATATTTTCCAGAGACTCATTGAAAATCTGATGGATGTTGTAAAAAGAGCAGACGCATGGGTTCCGCTTTTTATTATGACAAGTGACAAAAACAATGATGCTACCATCAGTTTTATGAATGAGCATGACTTTTTTGGTTACAATGCAGATTATGTTACTTTCTTTAAACAGGAAATGGCACCTGCGGCAGATTATAGCGGAAAAGTATATATGGAAGCAAAAAATAAAATTTCTACTTCACCGAACGGAAACGGTGGCTGGTTTGCATCCATGAACAGCTGTGGTGTGTTGAAACAGATTCAGGAAAGCGGTATTGAATGGTTGAATGTATTTGCCGTAGATAATGTATTACAGCGTATTGCAGATCCTTGCTTTGTAGGTGCAACTATTGCGGCAGATTGTGCGGTTGGCTCTAAAGTAGTTAAGAAAAATGCACCGGATGAAAAAGTAGGTGTAATGTGTCTGGAAGACGGAAAACCGTCTATCGTGGAATATTATGAGTTGACAGAAGAACTGATGAATGCCAAAGATGAAAACGGAGAACCGGCATACAATTATGGTGTTATTCTGAATTATTTATTCCGTGAGAAAGATTTGGAGGATCTTTTGGCGAAAGAGCTGCCACTTCATATTGTAGAAAAGAAAATTCCATATATTGATGAAGATGCAAATTTGGTGAAACCGGAAGAGCCAAACGGCTTCAAATTCGAAAATTTGGTATTGGATATGATTCATAAACTGGACAGCTGTCTGCCATTTGAGGTAGTCAGAAATAAAGAATTTGCTCCAATTAAAAACAAAACAGGTGTGGATTCCGTGGAAAGTGCAAGAGAGCTTTTAAAAGAAAACGGAATTACTTTGTAATAGGGGAATAAAGCATAAGCCACAGAATTTAAGTGAAAGAAATTGAACTGCAGTTAAGAAGCAGATGTGGCAGGATGGAGGAATTTATGGCAATTTTAGTAACAGGTGGAGCCGGTTATATCGGCAGCCATACCGTAGTAGAGCTGCAAAATGCAGGATATGATGTGGTCGTTTTGGATAATTTAAGCAATGCGAGTGAAAAATCTTTAGACCGTGTAGCTAAAATCACAGGAAAATCGGTGAAATTTTATAAGGCAGATATTTTGGACAAAGAAGCACTGGAAGAAATTTTTGAGAAAGAGAAGATAGATTCCTGTATTCATTTTGCCGGCTTAAAGGCGGTAGGTGAGTCTGTTCAGAAACCATGGGAATATTATAACAATAACATTACAGGAACACTTACTTTGGTAGACGTTATGAGAAAACACAATGTGAAAAATATTATTTTCTCATCATCAGCTACTGTTTACGGTGACCCTGCAATGATTCCGATTACAGAGGAATGCCCGAAGGGTCAGTGTACCAATCCATACGGCTGGACAAAATCCATGCTGGAGCAGATTCTTATGGATATGCAGAAAGCAGACCCGGAATGGAATGTAATATTGCTTCGTTATTTTAATCCTATCGGCGCACATAAGAGCGGAACCATGGGTGAAAATCCGAACGGAATTCCGAACAACTTAATGCCTTACATCACACAGGTTGCCGTTGGAAAGTTAAAAGAGCTTGGTGTATTCGGAAATGATTATGATACACCGGACGGAACGGGAGTAAGGGATTACATTCATGTAGTTGATCTTGCTTTGGGGCATGTAAAAGCCTTAAAGAAGATAGAGGAAAAAGCAGGTCTTTGCATTTACAATTTAGGAACAGGTGTAGGTTACAGTGTTCTTGATATCGTAAAGAATTTTGAAGAGGCTAATGGGGTGAAAATCCCATATGTCATTAAAGAAAGACGTGCAGGAGATATTGCCACATGCTATTCTGATGCTTCCAAAGCAAAAGCAGAGCTTGGATGGGAAGCACAGTATGGAATCAAAGATATGTGTGCGGATTCGTGGAGATGGCAGAGCAATAATCCGAATGGGTATGAAGAGTAAAAGTATTTGGATTTGATACACAGGGAGAAAATGTGGATGGTTTATGGAATTTTTGAATAGCAAATCCATATAAATCAGTTAATGGCAAAGAGGAAGGGCTGTTACATAATGTCATTTTGTTAAGAGTTTTATGTATTAAGTTAAGCCGTCCATTCAAAGTAAAATGAATGGACGGCTCCTTTTTTATAATAGTAGTATAAACTTTTTAATCGGAAAACTGAAAGTTTACTCGCTATCTTTCTTAAATTTTTTTACAGTCGTATACGCTAAAACAGGAAGAGCAAGCAAATCAATTACTCCTATTATTCTTACAACAATATCAGGTACGTCAATTCCAATAATATTTAAACCGGTTAAAATAATTGTTGCTAGTCCTATTACCAACAAACTTATGCTCCATAATAAGTCATTTCTCTTTTTCATGGTTGCTTTCCTCCACAAAATTGTAACTCATCTCTCATACATATCTTCTTTTCCCAGCAATCTTCTTTTAAATGCAAAGACTTTACATAAGATTCCTGTCGCATACAGAATCCCCAAAACCATTGCCCCTATCGCAAAACTGATTGTACTGCCTTCCAAAAAACCGACAAAAAAGTTTTCCTGCAACTCCATAAACTTTATTGCGATATTCAAAATCAAAGCTATGATTCCAAGTACAAAGAAAATCAGGACAATTCTTGTACTCCTCTTCTTTTCTTCATTACTGTATTCTGCAACTTTCAATACAGTTTCTTTCAATTCTTCATTCATTTTCTCGCTTTTCCTTTCTCCATCAATTAATTCTCGCAAATCAACTTCATAATAATCTGCCATTTCAATAAGAATATCTACATCTGGAAGATTGCTACCCGTTTCCCATCTTGATACAGACCTACGAGATACATTAAACTGTTCTGCAAGTTGTTCTTGCGTAAGCCCCTTTTCTTTACGGAGTTCCTTTAGAAATCCTCCGATTTTAATCTGATTCATCAGTCTTTGACCTCCTTTCAAGAACATCTTACATATAGAGTCAAAAAAATAACAGGACACAGAGCGAGCAAAGCCCTATTTTTTCAAATGAGACACCTTTGTCTCATCTCACTTTCTATCACCAAACTTCAAATCTTCTGTTGCTTTCAATCTCTCCGCAAGACTGGAATTTAGAGAGCAAATGTTTCTAAATCATTTGGAACAAAAAGATGCCCATTAAAATACTTCTTGCCTTCATTTTCGTAAAGTTCCTTTCTACACGAAAGGTTTCTGTCCTCTGTATGATATAACAACAGATTTCGTACATTGAGTTTCTGTGCTATTTCACAAGCATCTTTTACAGTTGAATGGTGTTTTTCATACGGATGAAATATATCTGCTTGACTATCCATGCAAAAGGCTTCATGTAATAACCATTTGCTATTCTCGACATATCGTTTTTCACAAGAATTGTATGGTTCGTCACCACAGCATGTTATTTTATCTCCATTTTCTAATTCCATGCAAAATCCAAACTGCTTAGCTTTTGTAGAGTGTATATCAAAAAAAGTAACCTTTTTTTTAAGGATTTCCTTTGTCTCGCCATCCTCAACAGATCCAAGGTGAAGTCGTTTATTGATAAAATCTGTTTCTTCCTTTTGTAATAATTTTTCTGACAAATCCTGCAATAGACCAATTACTTCATCATGTGCATATATTGTTGCTTCACCCTCATATTCTCCTTGGTTCATATATTGGCATACCATACGGATTATCCACAATACGCCTGTAATGTGGTCGATATGTTTGTGTGTCACAAAAATATTTCTTATGCTTTTCCAATCAATCCCAGCATGTTTTAATTGATGAAGTATTCTACTTCCTCCACCACCATCTATCATAAAATATTGGCTATCTTCGTGTAAAACAAAGCAAGTATTATAACACTCAGTAACGAGTGCACTTCCTGTACCTAACATTGTAATATCCACAAATCATTTCCTCCACAAATACCGATTTGAACAAAAAGCCCAAGGGACATTAATGCCCCTTATGCTTTTCTCTCTTCTTTTGCTGTTTCAGTTCAAACATTCGCAGTTTTTCCGCTTCTTTTTTCTCTTGGCTTCTTAACTTGCGCTCTTGCTTGTTCTGTTCCTGTTGTAATTTCAAGGCTTGTTGCGATTTTGTGCCAATGCCTATTTCCTGCATCTGCTTTTTCGCTTCACGCTGCATCCTTTTCGGATTTCTTTTTATATCCTTTACAACAGTATCAACAGCCGGACTGAATTTCAAACTGAAATAGTATTTTTGAACATATTCCTGCACTTCATAATCTTTTG
>JAFSBX010000002.1 GCA_017437065.1 Lachnospiraceae bacterium | reverse complement strand
TCAGGAACAAGAATGTTACTGCAAAATGCAATAACAGACAGAGGATTTTCTTTGGATAGTTTCAAACAATGTACATCAATAAATAATTTCTCGGTTATCTGCGATGTGGTGGCAAATACTCATGCAATAACCTTTGCATATAAACCGATTGTAAGGTGTCGTGATGATATTACAACGTTTACGGTTTCAGATTTTCAGATAAGTGGAGAATTTAATTTTGTGTACTGCAATGAGCATATTGCGAGGAAGAAAATAGAAGCTATAATTAAGTAAAAAACAAAGTGAAACTTCAGGTTTTCACAGAATTAAAAAAGATTCTTGGAAGCATCTATCAGAAATGGAAGGTGTTTTTCTTTATACAATCTTAATACTAAAATAGATGTTCTAACACCGTCTTTTGTTCTGAAATAGTACAATAAATCCAAACAAAGGATATAAGGAGAAGCTCTATGGCAGATTTTTTACATAAAAAGAACAGATTTACTTCATTTCAGATTATTATTTTTGGATTTGCAGCAGTAATCCTTATAGGAGCATTGTTTTTAATGCTACCTATATCATCTAATGAGGGGGTAATGACTCCGTTTAACGAGGCATTATTTACATCCACTTCAGCTGTATGTGTGACAGGACTTGTAGTGCAGGATACGGCAACCTATTGGTCGTGGTTTGGGCAGGGCATTATACTAATTCTCATTCAGATAGGAGGACTTGGTGTTATTACGGTTGCAGTATCAGTTGCTCTTTTGTCTGGCAGAAAAATATCCTTAATGCAACGAAGTGTCATGCAGGAAGCAATCTCCGCACCGAAAGTTGGTGGAATCGTTAGATTAACGGGATTTGTATTAAAGGGTACATTTCTGATTGAGTTTATAGCAGCACTAATAATGATGCCTGTTTTTGTAAAAGATTTTGGAGCAAAAGGTATATGGATGGCAATTTTTCATTCGATTTCAGCCTTTTGCAATGCAGGCTTCGATTTGATGGGAACAGAGAATGTAAAGTATGCGTCCCTTACCTCTTACGCATCACATCCGGTTGTTAATATAACAATTATGCTGCTTATTATAATTGGTGGTATCGGATTTCTTACGTGGGAAGACATCCTGAAAAACAAGTACCGGATAAAAAGTTACCGTATGCAGACCAAGGTAATACTTACAATCTCCCTGATATTAATTCTATTTCCGACAGTATTCTTTTTTTTCCGGGATTTTGCAGATATGCCAATGCAGGAAAGAGTGCTCAGTTCGCTGTTTCAGGCTGTAACTCCAAGAACAGCGGGATTCAATACTGCTGACCTTACCAAGATGACAGAAACTGGACAGGGAATTATGATTGCACTGATGTTGATTGGTGGTTCGCCGGGCTCAACAGCTGGTGGAATGAAAACAACAACCCTAGCTGTACTTATTGCTAATGCACTGGCAAGTTTTCGGCGAAAAGAAGATGCACAAATGTTTGGAAGAAGAATAGAGAATACGGCAATAAAAAATGCAGCAACCATTTTGATGATGTATCTTGTCTTTTTCTTTGGAGGTGCGATAGTGATTAGTGCTGTAGAAGGTCTGCCATTTTCCACCTGTTTATTTGAGACTGCTTCTGCCATAGGAACGGTAGGATTAACATTAGGAATTACACCGAAGTTAGGTGTTCTTTCACGGATAATACTTATGATACTGATGTTTCTTGGACGAGTGGGAGGTTTAACGCTTATTTATGCGGCTCTTTCAGGAAGTGGGAAAAAAATATCAAAATTACCTCAGGAAAAAATAACGGTAGGATAGGAGAATGAAACTTATGAAATCAATATTACTGATAGGACTTGGAAAGTTTGGAAAGCATATTGCATTACAGTTGCACCAGCTGGGACATCATGTTATGGGAGTGGATCACAATGAGGACAGAATAAATGACGCCATAGACATTATGACTAATGCACAGATTGGAGACAGCACCAATGAAGATTTTTTGCGGTCGCTTGGAATAGATAATTACGATGTGTGTATCGTAACCATCGGAAATGATTTTCAGTCTTCCTTAGAAACCACATGTTTGTTAAAAGAACTGGGAGCTAAATTTGTTGTTTCCCGTGCAGAGAGGGACGGACAGGCAAAATTCCTTTTACGAAATGGTGCAGATGAGGTGGTATATCCGGAAAAGCAGGTTGCAAAATGGGCTGCCATCCGTTATACCTCCAATCATATTCTGGATTATATTGAACTGGATGAGTCACATTCCATATTTGAGGTTACGATTCCAAAAGAATGGATAGGTATGAGCGTTGGACAGATTGATATTCGTAAAAAATATAATATCAACATTATAGCAATAAAAGAAAATGGACAGACGAATGTATCCGTAACACCGGATACCGTTCTGACTGCTGAAAGGACAATGCTGGTTCTTGGCGAGGATAAGGCACTGCAGAAATGTTTCCATATCTAACAAAAAGTAAATAGAAAAGGCGGTGAGCATAATGGATGTGTGGGGCGGTATTATTTTGATTCTGGCAATATTGGGTGTATTTGCGTTTGGATTTTATCCGATGTCAAAGCTGGATAAATTTTTAGATGAAAACAGAAAGGCAATCGAAAAAGAAAGCGAAAGCTGTGAGCCATCCTGTGTTATGCTTACCAATTCCCTGACAGATGAGGAAGTTATGGAAGAAATCCGCAGATTCAGGAGTGGACATGAGGATGCCCATGTATTGCTCTACGACAGTTCCTATGTGGAACTGTCGGAAGAAATGGAATGCAGGATTTTGAAAAAGTAATCAAAAACCTATTGGAATATGATATAATTTACGCAAGCAGAAAAACAAGTGACGTGTAAGCGGCATTTGCTTTTTTGCCGCGATAGCGAATAAGCAGTCTGCAAAGCAGACAATAAGCACGAAGTGCGTGCTTATGCGCTTGGAAAATGTATCAGAAAGACAGGTGATGATGCAGATGAAAAAAGATGAGAAACATGGAAGTATGGATGGTGCGGAACACATAATGGTTTGTCTGTCTGCATCACCGTCAAATGAAAAAATTATTAAGACTGCAGCTAAAATGGCATCTGCCTTTGGCGGCAGTTTTACTGCGCTTTATGTTAAATCAGTAAACTCAGACAAAATGGATGAGTTTGATAAAAAACGGTTGCAACGAAATATTCAACTGGCAGAACAGCTCGGAGCAGAGGTAACGATTACGCATGGAGAGGATGTTTCTTTTCAGATTGCGGAATATGCGAGAATATCCGGCGTTACCCAGATTGTTATCGGGAGAAGCAGCATAAGACGCTGCCATTTTTGGAGTAAGCCCACTTTGTCGGAGAAGCTGACAGAAATTGTTCCTAATTTGGATATACATATTATTCCGGACGGAACGATAGTGACAACCTATAAGGCTTCCGGAGAGTCCGTGTTAGGTAAGTTGGTAGTGCCAAATTTCAAGGATGTTTTCATCATGTTGTTGCTTCTTGTAGCGATTACTTTGCTGGGACTGGTGTTTTATCAGCTGGGTTTTACGGAGGCAAATGTGATTGCCATCTACATTTTAGGAGTATTACTGATTTCCTTGTTTACCAGAGGTTATGCATGTGGTATTGTCGGTTCGTTAATGAGTGTTATACTGTTTAATTTTTATTTTACAGAACCACGTCTGACTCTGCATGCGTATGATTCCAGATATGCGGTTACGTTTGGAATCATGCTGGCAGTTTCCATTATGACGGGAACTTTGGCATCAAAATTAAAGCTTCATGCAAAGATGTCGGCACAGAACGCATTCCGAACCAAGGTGCTTCTGGATACCAGCCTGCTTTTGCAAAAGGCACAAAGTGATGAAGAGGTTATTA
>JAFSBX010000092.1 GCA_017437065.1 Lachnospiraceae bacterium | reverse complement strand
GAAGAACTTTATCAAATCCCCAAAAACCCTTGCTACTGACAACTATTTTCCACTCTTCCTCTGACAAATTCTGCAACTGTTTCGATATACCATCTAACAATTCTTTTTCAGCTTCTGTCATTACGCTTTTCCATTCAGCAACCTTCTGTCTTTTATCTTCTTCCTCCTTAATGCGTTCTCGTTCAAAAACTTTTACTTCTTTTGGAATGATAGCATTAAACAATTCTTCTATCAGTCTCGGTGACATTCCTGCCTGAATCATAAGCATACTGCGAGCATAGAGAAAATAAAGTAATGCCTCTATTTCCGTGTAATCATGTACAGTAAAAAACTTTATTGTCATAAGTTCTTCAAATATAACTGGCTCTGTTCCGTCCACTACCATCTCAATCATTTCTGTAATTTCATTACACATGAGAATTTCCTTAGGCATAAATTCCGCCTCATATTCTAGAGCAAGTAAACCTTCTCTTCGTGCGATGTGTTGCAGCTTCATTACTCGGTAGTACGCATCGATAATGTTCTCTTTGTTCTGTCTAGCAACTTCTTTAATGTTTACCAAAATTTTTTCTCTAATTTCTCTTAATCCGCTCATATACTTGTCCTCCTCAAATGTTCATCGCTTTTATTAAGCTACACTAATTGTATTGCATCGCTGTCCATTGTGTTTTCATACAGAAGATACGGATGATACTGCATATCACAAAGTATCATCACCAATCCTTTATTTCCAACTCCAAAAAAATTGCCTGAGCCATCTAATGCTGCTACACATTCTTTGTGACCGATTCCATAAACTAAATCTTTAAACGGATAGCCATCTGATGATTCCCTAATTTCATAATGCTTTTTCATATAGGTAATTAAGTCCCTTGTATCCTCAAAAAAGATGTCCTCTATAATATGTCCTTTCACTACATTGTCCTCTACATACACTTCTATCAATCTACTCATAATTGTCACCACCTCTGCTTCCATCAATAATTTCATTTATACAGACCTCATTTAGAGACTCCATACAAATAAATTGTTCCGTTCCCCCATTCATACCACATCCTGTACTTTTCTACAATCTGTATGAAGGCTTTGTAAATAGCTTGCTTCCTTTTATCGTTACTTCCATACGTTTCGCAATAATAAAGTGTTTCCCACAATTCTCCCTCACAGAAAATAACTGCTTCTATGGATTCATCTTCGGATATTCTTGGAATAATATCCTCTAACCTGACAGCACTCTTATACCAACCATCAGGATATTGAAACTGTTTTTTATATTCATCCAGAATACCATCGCTCCGTGCCTCTGCTAATCGCACCAGAAAGTCTATAGAAATCGTAATATCACGTGTTCTGATTACTTCTTCATCTAGCGAATACCTGCCAATCTCATAGATTCTGTCAGCAAATTCTTTCGCAAATGCAATTATCTGTTTATTACTCATTTTTCCCATACAAATCTTCCTCTCTTTTTATTTTTTAACTTATTCAATTGTCAACGAATCATGAAAGTAAAATTTATCACAGCTTATAATGAAAATATGGCAAAGTTTTTCAATTTACAGTCTTCTTGGTCTACAATAGTCTTAGGCAGGATCAAATTTGACCGAACATTGGTGGATCTGCACCCCGT
>JAFSBX010000091.1 GCA_017437065.1 Lachnospiraceae bacterium | reverse complement strand
TAGGCTCAAGAACTTTGCTACACCACTTCCTTCATCCATACCATTACTGATACCGACTTGTGGTTCACTACACTTGGCGGTAAATACCCGTGGCTAGACTTTCACTAGCAAGATTAGTGCCATGCTTGGCACACACAACAAGAAATCCCGCACAGACCGCACGGGACTTCTCAAAATTTCTTAGTGATGGAACAAACGGATTCCCGTAAATGCCATTACCATATCATATTTATTACAACACTCAATAACCAAATCATCCCTTACGGAACCACCCGGCTGTGCAATATATTTTACACCACTCTTGTGTGCTCTTTCAATATTATCAGAGAATGGGAAGAATGCATCAGAACCTAATGTTACATCCTGCATTTTATCTAACCATGCTCGCTTTTCTTCTCTTGTAAATACCGGAGGTTTTACCTTGAAGATACCTTCCCATGCACCATCAGCCAAAACATCCATATATTCATCACCGATATAAACATCAATTGCATTATCTCTGTTTGCACGTCCAAGTCCGTCTACGAATTCTAAACCAAGTACCTGCGGGGACTGACGTAAAAACCAGTTATCAGCTTTCTGTCCTGCAAGACGTGTACAATGTACACGGGACTGCTGTCCTGCACCGATACCGATTGCCTGACCGTCTTTTACAAAACATACAGAGTTAGACTGTGTATATTTTAATGTAATTAAAGAAATCTTCATATCAATTAAAGCAGATTCCGGAATCTCTTTATTCTCTGTAACAATGTTGGATAAAAGATCTCCATTGATATCCAGTTCATTTCTTCCCTGTTCAAAAGTAATACCGTAAACCTGTTTTTTCTCTAATTCTGCCGGAACATAATTCTCATCAATCTGAATTACGTTATAGTTTCCGTTTTTCTTTTCTTTTAACAGTTTCATTGCTTCCTCTGTATACCCCGGAGCAATTACACCATCAGAAACTTCTCTCTTGATTAATTTTGCGGTACATTCATCACATACATCAGATAATGCAATGAAATCACCGAAAGAAGACATTCTGTCTGCACCTCTTGCTCTTGCATAAGCACAGGCTAAAGGAGAAAGTTCTCCTAAATCATCCACCCAGTAAATTTTTGCAAGAGTATCGGAAAGTGGAAGTCCTACTGCTGCACCTGCCGGTGAAACGTGTTTGAAAGAAGTTGCTGCCGGAAGACCTGTAGCTTCTTTTAATTCTTTTACAAGCTGCCATCCGTTAAAAGCGTCCAAAAAGTTAATATATCCCGGTTTACCATTCAATACCTTTACAGGTAAATCACTTCCGTCTTCCATAAAAATACGGGAAGGTTTCTGATTCGGGTTACATCCATATTTCAATTCGATTTCGTTCATGAGATTCTGCTCCTTTTTATCCTTTTTGTTGTTTGCAAGTTGGAAATCTTATTTATTTTTGTTAATAATCTTAGTTTCATATTCGCCTGTGGCAATATCAATAAATCTTACAAATAAAGAAACTTTATTTTCTTCATTTAAGCTTTCCCAAAGCATATTTGCAAAGCTTTCCATATCGTTTGGAATCTCTACTAATTTAGGTTCTCCTTCAAAGCTTGGGAGGGGATTGCCATCATGCATATATGTATGAATAAAATGTCCTTCTCCTGCTTTCGGATTTTCATAAGCAAAAGTATATCTGTTACAGGAGGATGGATCACCATTGTTACTCTTTAAAATAGACATAGCATAATTATATGTTCCGTCTTCGATATGCATGATACCGGAAATACGAGGTGTATAGTTTGGTCCGTCCGGCTCAAACTCACGACTTCTTAAAGACTGCTCGAAAGTAAGCTGTTTGTCCATTCCTTCATAGATTGTATCTGTCTGATCACCGTTTGTAACAATTGTTTTATTACCAAGTACTCTTACCGGTGCATAAATAATCAGACTCGGATCTTCTAACTTTGACGGGTCAAATGCTTCTGTGCGGATTCCCTGTCCTTCTTCAACAAAAACACGGTTTCTGCTGTTTGAGCTTCTTCCCATAATAAAATAAGCTGTAACCGCTTTTGTACCATCTGCTGATTTTCCGATTACAATTCCTCTTCCCGGATAAGCATTGTTTTTCAGTTCCTGTTCCAATGATAACATGTTCATCTCAATATCCTCCTATTCTATAAAAAACCGCCCGGACGGGCACTGTTAATAAGTGTTCGCCCAGGCGGCCGGCATTCATTCCTGTTACATTCCCTTGTGGTTTTTACCCACTCAGCTTACGCTGTTTTCCGCCAGTCATGTAACCTCTGTTTTCATATTACACAATCCGGTACTTTTTTGCAACCAAAATATTATCATATCTTACGAAGATATATTACAAACCGATTCACTGATTGCGTTCAATCTTCTCCTCCGGCAACCACTGCAGTAACTTCTCTGCAAGAAATTCTACTTCTATCGGCTTCGGAACAAAATCATTCATTCCCCCGTCTTTAAATTCCTTGTCCATTCCTTTCACCGCATTGGCAGACAAAGCAATTATCGGTAATTGATCCGTATATTCTTCCTGCATGCTTCGAATCATGCCTGTTGCCTCGATTCCATCTACTTCCGGCATCATATGATCCATAAAAATCAAGTCGTAATCCTTTTTCTTTTTTATCAATTCTACACAGTCGAGACCATTATCCACTAAATCCGGAACAATACCGAACTTTTTCAAAATACCTGCTGCCACGCGAAGATTGATTTTCATATCATCCACAACCATAACTTTTGCCTCAGGTGCACGGAAATTAATTTCAAACTGCTTTATTTCTGTTTTCTGAACATTTTTACCATATTCACAAGGTGCAGAATCCCTGATTTCCTGGCTTATGTAAAAATGAAATGTACTTCCTTTTCCATATTCACTTTCCACCCATATTTTTCCACCCATCTGTTCTACCAAAAGCTTGCAAATGGAAAGCCCAAGTCCGGTTCCTTCAATTCCTTTGTTTTTATTTATATCTACCTGCTCAAATGCATTAAACAGTTTATCCAGATCTTCCTCCTTAATTCCTGCTCCTGTATCTTTTATGCTAAATTTCAGTCTGCCATGCTTTGAATCTTCCGGCTGCCATTCAACCTCTAACGTAACTGTTCCTTCCTGAGTAAACTTTGTGGCATTTCCCATTATATTAATCAAAATCTGGCGAATTCTTCCACTGTCACCATATAACTTTCGCGGAATGGTATCCTGTACTTTTGCATTTAGCACAACCGGCTTTTCTTTTACCCTTACCTCCATCATGTTCATTAAATCGTGGATGACCGAAGCAGTATAATATTCCTCATTCACTATAGTCATTTTGCCCGATTCCAGCTTTGAAAAATCCAAAATATCATTAATAATATTTAACAGACTGTTGCTGGCTGATTTGATGGATGCTGTGCATTCTCTTCCCTGCTCTGACATTTCTTCATCCAACAACATATCCGTCATACCACATATGGCATTCATGGGTGTACGGATTTCATGTGACATATTTGCAAGGAAAGTACTTTTGGTCTGATTGGATTCTTCTGCTGCATGCATCAGTTCTTCAATCTGTTTCATATTGCGGCGTACAATTTTAATATTTCCTATTGCTACTGATGAAAGCGCCATACCCCCCAACAGACTGCACCCTATGTATACGGACATATTAAACATCTGTAAAAACTGTACAAATGCACTTGTATTGTCCCATAATATATAAGGATTATCTATCAATATCATCCCTTGCTCCACAAAAAACAATATTATCGCAGCAAGACAATAAGGCATTGGATGGAATATCTTTTTTTTTTTGCTTTCCATGTTTTCCAACACATAGTGTGTAAGAAACGTAAAAGGAATTGTAGCAAGACAATATCTGTTAAATAAATACTGTCCCCCGGCTAAAAAAGTTGCCACAACAGAAAAAACAAACACTTCTCCAATAATCATATTATATACGAGTCTGATTTTTTTTCTTTTTGCTAAAATCACGCAAACAATATAATAAATTATACTAATCAGATTAATATACATTAATATGTCTGCCCCATTCATCCAAAATGCTACAAACAATATTACATGAATCAATCCAATAAAAGCTGAAAAAGTTGCATACAAATAATTATACTCTGCTGGTTCTAACTTCTGTATTCTATGTAAAATTCCTTCTTTATTATTTCTTACACACATCTTTTGTTTTGTCCTTCTTCCTTTGAACGTTTTCCTAAAAACAACACATTAATGTACTTATTTTACCTTATTAACATAGGAAACGCAAGGATTGAACTCTTTATAAACAGTTGTTTTTTCGTACAAAATTAATATTCATCCGGCATAATAATTGCTGCAACAAAATAAGCAAGTAAGCACAAACCAAAACTACCGAATGCAAGTAATGCCCATATTACTCTTACCACTGTCGGATCAATGTTCAAATACTCTCCAAATCCGCCACATACCCCACAAATCATTTTATTTACTCTGGAACGATACAATTTTTTTACTTCTTTGTTATTCATAATAATTCCTCTCTTTTCTTCCTTATTTTGTAAAGACAATTTCAATATCTCCCATGGATGTCTCTGCATGAATTGTCTTATCGGCACCGTTATCCACCTTTTTTTCTGCTGCAATACCATCATAACTGTCACCATCTATTTCCACGGAACCCATCGCCGCTTCCACAGAATAATTAAACTCTTCCTTCATTCCATCCAGTTCTACTTCAATACTTCCCATGGAACACTGTAAATCCAAATCCTGATTGATAATGCCTTTTAAAACTGCTTCTCCCATCGCTACGGAAATATCTGTCTCTCCTGCTTCTATCTTTTCCATATAAACGGCTCCGGCACCTAATTCCACTGTCAACTGTTCGGACTTTGTATTATTGCACTTCAGTTCTCCGGCTCCAATCTCCATATCCGTTTCGCCAAGATTCATATTGCTTATTTCAATAATTCCTGCCCCCAAAGAAATATCCGTCGCTGTAAATACCATTTCTTTGGGAATAATGACATGAACACTATTTTTGTTTTCCTCCCAATTTGTCCAATCGAAAAAGTTATCCTTTAAATCAAATCCCTTTATGTAAAACGTATTATCTTCAACATAGCTCTCGAATTCGTCATCACAATTACTTGTAATCTGTATCTGTTCCACATCTCCGGTTTCTATATAAAGTTCTCCGCCACCAAGCTCAATATCCAGTTTCTCTATCTCTTCTGAAGCAAGACTTGCTTCGCCACTTTCTTCCATAACTGCTGAAGTTGTTGCTACATCAGATTTTTCCGTTTTGCCCGGTGCATTTGGCGCTTTGGGTGCATTTGGTGCTTTAGGTGCATCAAAATATTCTTCAAAATAAGAAAGTTCTCCATTTTTAACCATTCGGTTTACTTCTGTCTGACCGCCTCCCGCAAAACCAATAATATATATAACAATACCTGTCAGCATACAGACAACCGCTATTATAAGACTGACTTTTGCAAATTTTCTCATACTGTTGTACCTCTTTTCCTTTTAAATGGCATGCGACACAGATTAACCATTCCCTTTACAACTGCCGGAACAATGATAGCACAGATCCAAACACTGAGGATTACAAATAAAATACCTATTCCACCACACACAAGCCCGGTTCCTGCAAGACATAATCCGCCAAACGGTGCTGCAAACATCTTAATAATTCCTACAACAAGAAGTACAATTCCTGTTACTACCATTGCAAACGCTACTGCTGCCACCCCGACAAACAAAGCAAACAGCACTGCTGCTATTGCCACAAGTATTGCAAAGAAAGTTGCTGCAATAGGAATTAAGATTGGTGCAGCAAATATACACAACACTATAATCAACGCAATCTGTCCACCATTTCTTCCTCTTTTTCCGTCACTTCCTGCATTCTGATACGTATTTCCCTGTCCATTTTGATAAGTATTGTATTTCGTACCACCCTGATAGGTTCCGTTCTGATACGTGTTGCCTTGATTTTGATCGTCTGCCACCTGCCCATAAGCAACAATTTCCTGACCTTTATTATAGAAATCCTGATATCCCGTTTCCGTAAATTCTCCTGTTTCATTTCCTGTCAGATCTGCTTTAATCGTTGCCGCAACTTTCGCCGGGCTTCCTAATGCTTTAATGACGTCCAACTCATTCTCCACTCCGGCATCATCAAAATAATCATTATAAAACTGTAATGCTTCATCTCTTTCACTCGGCGTAATATCCGACAGCAGCATCTCTAACTGCCTCATAAACTCATATCTGTTCATTTCTTACTCCTCCCTCAAACATTCCCGTAATTTTTGCGGAATAGCTTCTCCACTCACTCTCATAAAGATTTAATTGTACTCTGCCCCGTTCCGTTACTTTATAATAACGTCTGTTTCTTCCGGCACATGCCATGTCATATACTTCTAAACATTCCTCTTTCAAAAGTCTGCGCAAAACCGGATATAATGTTGACTCCGACAATTCAATTACTTCCCTGATTTCCTGCGTTATTTTGTAACCATAAGTGCCTTCCGTTTCTCTGGAAACAACTGCAAGCACAATCGCATCAAGAAGCGCTGCACCTGTATTAAAAACCATGTTCTTCTCCTTTCTGCATAACGGATTAATTCGCAATACTACATTATTCCATTTGTATAGTCTTGTAAATCTATAATATTATATTTTCTTTCATATTATACGCCGTATAATATTGTTTCTGCATATAATATATGCCATATAATATTATTTGTCAACATGTATTTTTTCTTTGCTCTTTCTTTTTAATAAGTGTATTTTCCAATTTAATTTACATAATGTGTATAATAACGAGATATTATGTTATAAATTTTTTCTTTCATTTTTTTGCAAGAACTGCATTTATAATATTTTTTGTTTTTTTATCCACAACTGTGGATAACCCTGTGTATACTTTGATTTTTTGGAGTTTATACACCTTTTCCACATTTGTTTTCCACATTTTTGTGGATAATTTTCTGCAATTTCACTTGCAAAATAGCAGGTATACTTTCAAATTTGTTCACATAAACTTGTAATATTATGTGAACAAATTATTTTTCATTCTCTTCCAAAAGATTTTAGACATTTACGGAAAAAACTTCCTCTTATTAACCATTCTGACAGATAGAAAACTGACACATAATATGTTAAAATAGAGTTTAATAATTATAGAAAAGAGGATTTTTTATGTGGGCTTATGAAAGTGCTTTTTATCAAATTTATCCTTTAGGATTCTGTGGTGCTCCATTTGAAAATGACGGTGTCCTTACTTCCCGTATCTTAAAGGTAAAAGACTGGGTAGACCATATGAATAAGCTGGGCATCAATGCCATTTATTTTTCTCCGGTCTTTGAATCCGATACACATGGATACAACACAAGAGACTATCGCAAAATTGACTGTCGTCTCGGTACAAATGAAGATTTTAAAGATGTCTGTGACACACTTCATGAAAATGGTATCAAGGTAGTTTTAGATGGTGTTTTTAACCATGCCGGAAGAGGTTTCTTTGCTTTTGAAGATGTTTTAAAAAACCGTGAAAATTCACCTTATCTTTCATGGTTTCATATTGACTTAAACGGAAACTCTAATTACAATGACGGACTTTGGTATGAAGGCTGGGAAGGTAATTATGACCTTGTAAAATTAAATCTTTTTAATGAAGAAGTTGTTAATTATTTATTCGAGAGCGTTCGTTTCTGGATTGAAAACTTTGATATTGACGGAATAAGACTGGATGTTGCGTATTGTCTTCCTCCTGAATTTGCAGCACGCCTTAGAAGCTTCTGTGATTCCTTAAAAAAAGACTTCTTCCTAGTAGGAGAAATGCTTCACGGCGATTATAACCGTCTGATGAATGACACGATGCTGCATTCTGCAACAAACTACGAATGCTACAAAGGACTGCATTCCAGCTTTAACTGCATGAATATGTACGAAATCAACCATTCTCTGTTAAGACAGTTTGGTCCGGAAAACTGGACAATTTACAGAGGAAAGCATCTTCTTTCCTTCGTAGATAATCATGATGTAACAAGAGTTGCAAGCATTCTTACGAATAAAGAGCATCTTCCTTTAATTTATGCAATGCTTTTTGGCATGCCGGGAATTCCCTGCGTATATTACGGAAGTGAATGGGGAGCAGAGGCCAGAAAAGAAGAAGGGGATCCTGCTCTCAGAGCCTGCTTTGAAGCTCCTGAATGGAATGATTTAACTGAATATATTTCTGTTCTTACGAAAATTAAAAAGGAATCCGCTCCTTTGAATTACGGTGGTTATTCCTCCTCACTCCTGACAAACAAGCAGAGTGTATTTGAACGTAATTTGAACGGTGACCGTGTATATATTGCAATCAATGCAGACTCCTGTGAGTTTACAGCTCACTTCAATGCGGGTACTTCCAGATGCAAAGACTTGATTACGGGTAAAGAAATTTCTATGGACAACGGCTTAGTTATGCCGCCATATAGTGCATTTTACCTTGTTCCGGCAGAATAAACCGGCAGTTCTTTAAAATACTTATAGCAATAAATTGACATATTTTCAGAAAGGATGATTATGGAATCTAACATTTTAATCGGCTCCCATGTAAGTATGAGCGGTAAGGAAATGCTTCTCGGCTCGGTAAAAGAGGCTCTTTCCTACGATGCAAATACCTTCATGTTTTACACAGGAGCTCCTCAAAATACAAGACGCAAGGATATCAGAGACTTAAATATCGAAGCGGCGAAACAATTAATGAAAGAGCATAATATTTCTACTTTCGTTGTTCATGCTCCATACATTATTAACCTTGCCAATACGGTAAATCCAGATACGTTTCAGCTTGCTGTTGACTTTCTTTCCGTAGAAATCACCCGAACGGATGCCTGCGGCAGTCCGGTTCTTGTACTTCATCCCGGTTCCCATGTAGGTGCCGGTGAAGAAGTGGGAATCAAAAAAATTATAGAAGGATTAAACGAAGTAATTACCAAGGACATGAATTGTGTCATCGCTTTGGAAACCATGGCTGGAAAAGGTTCCGAGCTGGGACGCTCTTTTGAAGAGCTTGCTGCTATTTATGAAGGTGTGCACCACAATGACAAGCTTCGTGTCTGCTTCGACACCTGTCATGTAAATGATGCCGGATATGATATTGTAAATAATTTAGATGGAGTTTTGACAGAATTCGATAAGATTTTAGGCTTAAATCAGATTGCTGCCATCCATGTAAATGACAGTAAAAATGTATTGGGTGCCGGCAAAGACCGACACGCCAATATTGGAGATGGCACAATTGGCTTAGACACGCTCAGAACTATTGTGCATCTGCCTGAATTTGCGGCAGTTCCCAAGATTTTGGAAACACCGTATATTACTTTGGAAGACGGAAGCAAAGTTCCTCCTTATAAGGAAGAAATCGCCTTGCTAAGACAGCCTCCTGTCTCATAACCAGTCATTCCAAAATTTTTCTACACGCTTTGCTATCTGATTGATACCAAGCACTTCAAAATGTTCCCATTCCCGTGGGAACATTTTTTGATATGCCGGTTCCAAAAATCGCTCATCTAAAAGTGCTACTATCCCCACATCTTCTGCTGTTCTTATGACACGTCCTGCTGCCTGCAACACTTTATTCATCCCCGGATAACGATACGCATAATCGAAACCATTTTCACCCATATTTTGAAAGAAATCTTTCAATATTTCTCTTTCATTGCATACTTGCGGCAATCCTGTTCCTACAATAATGGCACCAATCAGACTGTCATTTTTCAAATCTATTCCTTCACTGAAAATACCACCCATTACACAGAATCCAAGTAACGTCTTTTCTTCATCATACTCAATATCCATTTGGATAATCTGTTCCAAAATAATGGATTCTGTATTTTCATTACCTCCTTCGTTTGCCCTGAAACGATTTAAAAACTCTTCCCGTTCCTTTTCATTCATATAATCATCCTGCACAAGACACTCTGTCTGCGTTTCATCGCAAAAATAATTCATATACGCTTCATAAACTGCATTCAAAAATGCATGAGAAGGCAAAAATACCATGTAATTTCCATGTCTGTTTCGTATAATTTCATGTATATAAGCCGCAATGTTACGGTATTCCAGTTCTGAACGTCTTGTATATTTGCTGGTTACATCACTTCCTATATAAAGTGCTCTCTTTTCCTCATCAAATACAGACTTGGCATATGCCTCATAATCCTCTGCCGTTCCTCCAAGCAGATTTTTATAATATTGAATAGGAAGAAAAGTCGCCGAAAATAAAATACTGCTTCTTGCCCTTGCCATGCATTCCGCCAGATTGTTCTTTGGATTCATGCAGAACAGCTTTAACATAAAACTGCCATCCGACCGATTTTCCGTATATGTCACATAATTTTCATCCAGACGCTCATATATATCCAAAAAATGAGTAACTTGGAAATAAAATTCCAATATTTCCTCTTTTATCGGACTACTTTCCTCATGTTCCTCTAAAAACTGCTCTATCGTAGAAACCAGTCTGTTTAATGCCATCACAAAAGGGGCGATATATTCTACAATTTTATAATTTTCACATTCCCGTTTTAATGCAAGCAACTCCTTATTACACTTTTCCAACTGTTTCTCCATCTTTGGTGCAACAAGTTTTACCACTTTCTTTAACGCAAGAAAATCTTCCTTTACCAAAACCGCACTATACATTTCCCTGCCACGATCCACCAGATTGTGTGCCTCATCTATCAAAAACAAATAATCTCCCTGTACACCTTCTGCAAAAAAACGCCTTAAATATACATGCGGATCAAAAACATAATTATAATCACCTATAACTGCATCTGAAAATAAACTCATATCCAGACACATTTCAAACGGACATACCTGATGTTTCATCGCATAATCTTCAATTTTTTCTCTGTTGAAACTGTCCTCATTCACTAAAAGCTCAAACATGGCATCGTTAATCCTGTCATAATGCCCTTTTGCATACGGACAATATTCCGGATTACACTGTGCTTCATCCATAAAACAAATCTTTTCTTTTGCCGTCAGGATTACTGTTTTAAATTTCAGTCCCTGTTCACGCAAATGTGAAAAAGCTTCATCTGCTACCGTTCTGGTAATCGTTTTGGCTGTCAGATAAAAAATCTTGTCTCCCATTCCCTCTCCCACAGCCTTTACACTGGGAAATACTGTGGAAATGGTCTTTCCGACTCCGGTGGGTGCCTCAATAAACAACTTCCTTTTGTGATAAATAGTTCTATACACATACGTAACCAAATCCTTCTGTCCTTCTCTGTATGGAAATGGAAACTCTACTTCTTTTATAGATTTCTTTCTTAATTCTTTCCAGTCAGACTCAAAATCTGCCCACTTCTTGTACTGTAACAGCACTTCCATAAACCATTCTTTTAAATAGGAAAAAGCATATTCCTCCTCAAAATATCGAATTTCTTCTGTATCAATCTGACAATAAGTCATCCGTACCTTTATTTTTTCCAGGTCATTTTGGCTTGCATATATAAAAGCGTAACATTTTGCCTGAGCCAGATGCACTCCTACCGGTTCTTTCATTTTCCATAAATCACGATAGGTTCCTTTTATCTCGTCCACTGTTACCTTAGAAGTATCTTTAGAATCAATAATGATGCCATCCGCCCTGCCCTCAACAAGAATCGTACACTTTTCATCTTCAAAAGCATATCGTAGCACCACTTCTGCATGGTAATCGGCCCCCATTCTCCGTTGTATCATTCTATGAATACGACTGCCTTCTGCCATGGCATTATCAGATATCGCCGCTCTTCTGTTGTCAATATCCCCTGAACGCAAAATGAACTCTACCAGATTACGAACCGATACTTTAATTTCCATACTGTTCCTCCAAACATCATAAAGCAGTAATGATACTGTTACTTCATTAATTATGGGCAATTCCCTGCTAATTAAAGAAAAAACTCCCTACAAAGATAGTACGCTATCTTCGTTAGGGAGTCAATTCACATTAATTATTCGACATTTTTCGCTAAAACGTTTTTATATTAGCATGCAATAGCCAAATGATTCAAAAATCTTTCAAATTCTGCATTATATCCACTGTAGGAAACTGTCAAAACTTTCGTCATATCTAACCCGTAAACACCTAAAATGGATTTTGCATCTACAATATAACGATTATAGGAAATATCGATGTCAAAATCACATTTACATGCAGTTTGAACAAAGTCTTTTACCTCATCCACGTTTAACATTATTTTACGTTGTACCATTTGTATCACCCTTTCAGATAAACTAAACACATTTCAAATCTCACAGATTTAAAACTAATTTGCTACTTATTAGGTTAGTATACTCCAATATTTGGCAAAGTAAAGATTTATTTTTCTCCCATTTTTACCTAATTTCGCCTTATTTTTCGCTTTTTTGTCATAAATTCCGTTCTATCCCGAATTATTTTACAAAATTTGTGTAATTTGCACTATTTTGCTCTAACTCATCAATCTCCAGAAAATACTTTTTTATTATTTTTTACTAAATTCAACCATATATTCTTGGAACCTGAGAGGCAGCATATTTTGCTGTAATTTCAGATTTTTTCGCTCCTTTATTGCTATAGTATGACAAAACTCCCAAAAAAGTGACTGAAAGTACTCTTCCTCTTCTGAATGATTTGGAAGAGATAAATCATTAAATTCATCTCCTGTTAATACAATGCATTCTTTGCCTGCAGGGTGAATTACAAAAATCTGACGAATATCGTCGTGTATTACAAAATTTTCAAGTGGATATCTGTTCGAAAAATGAGGTATCAATAAAGTTACTATATTATTTTTCGGACCAATTTTAGCATAAAGAACACCATTTTCTAACTCCTGAAATCTTAAGAATCCATACAAATGATGTACTTCACGGCCGGTTGCTCTTGCCAGCTCAAAAGCTTTTTGTATATAAGCATCCTTTACATTTGTCATAACGTTTCTAAACTGTTTCGTATCTATTGCCGTTATTATAGTTCTGTAAACTGCCTGTGCCTTCTCAACATCCTCCGAAGCCAACACACAACATATATCCCAATATACATCTTCCCCCATCTTACTTATAATAGTAGCAGCTACCTTAGATGCTTTCTCCTTATTCGTTTCGACTTTGAGATATTCTGCAAAAAGTCGTAGATTTCCCTCTTCACCGATTTGTAAATATACATGTTCTCTATTCAGTCTCCACTCATAAGCCTGATAAACTGCCGTAAAAATACTTTCCTGTGAATCTTCACATATTAATACTGTTTCTTCCATTAGTACCTCACTTTTAACTTCTATATCCGTTTTTATGCTTTTTACTTTTCACTCCATTTCTTAATGACATTTAGTCCCATATCTATTCCTTTTGCTATCCATACAACACTCCTGTATCCACCCTTGAGATTTCTCTATATGTCATTTCCGTATCCTTTTGCATATCAAATAAATTCAATTGCTCATACCGGACAGAACCGACTTCAAAGGGTAATCTTTCTTTCACATAAGTCAGATTTCTTACAATATAATCTTCTTCCAGTTTGGTACGATACATCATTTTCCCTTCACAGGTAATAAAATAGAGTGCTCTTTTCAACACTACTCCTATTTTTTTCAATTCTGTAAATCCTAATTTTCCATTTCTCCTTGCCTGAATAATCCGTCTTGCACTTTTCACACCGATTCCGGGGACTCTTAGTAATGTGTTATAATCTGCTCTGTTTATTTCCACCGGAAACAATTCTAAATGTCTGACTGCCCAATCTGCTTTCGGATCCAAAAATACATTAAAATTCGGACGTTCTTCGCTCAAAAGCTCTCCTGCTTCAAAACCATAAAATCTCATTAGAAAATCTGCCTGATACAGCCTGTGCTCCCGCAACAACGGCGGTCCTCCGGGTAATGCCGGCAAATCTTTATCTTCGTTTACATTTACATAGGCAGAATAAAAAACTCTCTTCAGGTCAAATTTATGATACAGTCCCTCTGCCACCGACATAATCTGAAAATCATTTTCCGGAGTAGCTCCCACAATTAACTGACTTGACTGTCCGCCACTCACAAAGCGTGGACTATTCCTGTAAACGGCAAGCTCATTTTTACTCCGGGTAATACCATTTTGTATCTGTCGCATCGGAGTCAATATGGTCTTCCGATTCTTATTTGGTGCCAGTCTGTTTAATCCTTCTGCGGTAGGCAACTCCAGATTAATACTCATTCTGTCTACAAGGAAACCTGTTTTTTGTATTACCTCCTGTGCTGCTCCGGGTATTGCTTTCACATGAATATATCCTTGAAAATTATGTACTGTCCGCAGCTTATAGACCGTCTGATAAATCAACTCCATAGTAAAAGTCGGATTGTATAAAATTCCCGAACTTAAAAACAATCCTTCTATATAATTCCGCCTGTAAAACTCCATAGTCAGCGTACACACCTCATCCGGCGTAAAGGAAGCTCTGGGTATGTCATTCGATTTACGGTTCAAACAATACTTACAGTCGTAAATACACTCGTTGGTAAACAATATTTTCAGTAAAGAAATACATCTGCCATCACTGCTGAAACTATGGCAAATGCCTGCTTTTATCGCATTTCCCATCCCTGTTCCATCATTGTTTCTATCCACACCGCTACTGGTACATGCTACATCATATTTAGCTGCATCCGTAAGAATCGCCAGTTTTTCTTCTAACGTTTTTTCTTCAATAATCTTAAAATTCATAAATATCAGCCTTTACAGAACATATTTTCCAAACATTTGTTTGTTTAAATTCTACCATACATATGTTTGTTTTTCAATATCCTTTTTTCTCTATTATAATTCTGCAATCTTTCAAAAAATTTCATGTTTTTGTTTCAATTATTACTTGCAATATTCCCATAAAAGAGGTTAAATAATAGATGGTAAAAATATTTATCGGGTGAAAGGAAACCAATCGTATGAGCAACTTAATTATTCCTAATGATTATCAATCTGCCTTGAATCTTCATGATACACAGATTGCAATCAAAACAGTAAAAGACTTTTTTCAGACTCTTCTTGCAGAACGTCTGAATTTATCCCGTGTGTCCGCACCACTTTTTGTAACACCGGAATCCGGACTTAACGACAACTTAAACGGCATTGAACGCCCTGTTGCTTTTGGTATTAAAGAGCAGGGAGATAAAGAGGCTGAAATCGTTCACTCTCTTGCGAAATGGAAGCGTTATGCTTTAGGAAAATATGGTTTCACTGTAGGTGAAGGTCTTTATACAGATATGAATGCTATTCGCCGTGATGAAGATACCGATAATATACATTCTATTTTTGTAGACCAGTGGGACTGGGAAAAAATTATTGATAAAAAAGACCGTAATTTGGATACTTTAAAAGACGTTGTACGTACCGTTTATAAAGTACTCCGCAAAACGGAAAAATATATGTCTATTCAATATGATTATATTGAGGAAATTCTTCCTCACGATATATTCTTTGTTACAACTCAGGAACTGGAAGAAATGTTCCCTGATTACACTGCAAAGGAAAGAGAATACTACATAGCTAAGGCAAAAGGTGCTGTATGTATTATGCAGATTGGCGATAAACTGGCTTCCGGCGAACCGCATGACGGCAGAGCACCGGACTATGATGACTGGGCTTTAAATGCTGATATCGTCGTTTACTATCCGGTACTTGATATTGCATTGGAATTGTCTTCTATGGGTATCCGTGTTGATAAGGAAGCACTTTTAAGCCAGCTGGAAAAAGCCGGATGTCCCGAAAGAGCTGAACTTCCATTCCAGAAGGCAATTATTAATGACGAACTTCCATTTACAATCGGTGGTGGTATCGGACAATCCAGAATTTGTATGTTTTTCTTAAGAAAAGCACATATCGGAGAGGTGCAATGTTCTCTCTGGCCGGAAGAAACTGTGAAAATGGCAGAAAAATCCGGAATTCAATTGTTATAATAAAGAATAATTGAGAAGGGGGCTGTCGTGAAATAGCCCCCCTTTTTTCGCACATACCTTTGAAACGTTAGATTTTAATAATATATTTTTATTCTTCACTTTCTAATTCTGCCGAATCAACATCATTACTGTTTTCATCTAAATAAATCCAATTAATCTCATATTCCTTTCCGACACTATTCCCTATGTTATTCACATAATCTTCCAGTAATTTCTGTGCACGCTGTTGAGCATTGGCTAATAATACGGAATCCTCTTCTGCTGCTTTTTCCATATTACTTTGTGCTGCTTCATATGCTTTTGTTTGATCTTCTGCTTTAACACTTGCTGACTTTTGAGCAACTATAAATGAATCTTCCGATAAAGAGGTTTCATCCACTTTACAATCCAATACTTTCGCAGGCGGCATTGTTATGGAAACAGTATCTTCTTTCACTTCTATATTGACCTTTGACACATCTATCCCTATCGTTACTATGCCGGAATATTCAATCCAGAAATGTTTATCCTTTTTCCAAAAAAGAAAGCCTTCTGCATCTTCCTCTTTTAATTTTGCAACATTATGGTAGTAACAATCCATAGTTGCCAAGTCGCAAATTGCTTTCATTTGGGATACTTGTGGCTCCACTGTCTTCTCTTTTCCGCAAGAGGTAGTTGCAATTACCGTTATCATCATAAAAATTATTGTAAGTATTCTTTTCATCCCTATTCCCCTTAATTGATCTCTAATACATAATCAGTATCCAACTGCTTAACAAAAGGCATGATAAGTGCTTCTATAATATTTTTTGCATTCTGCTCAGCGAGTTCATAAATTGCATCCTCATTTGAGCTTTCATTGGTAACATCTTCAATACATGCTTTATATGCCTCTTCTGAAACTGTCTCTGTATTCGCTTTATTATTTTCAAATATATAATCTAATGAAGTAATATCTACATTCACATCCGTAATTTTTACGTCCGGCAAGTCTACTGTAATCTTCTTTGCTTCACTGTCCACGTCAATTTCTACATTTTCAAAATCAATACCTGCCTTAACCCTTGCTTCATAATACACATGATAATCTATCTTTTCCGTTTTCTTATCATTCATCACTTTAGCTACACCATTATAAACAGCTTCATAAGTCGACAATTCACTGACATTAATAATTTTTTCTAATGTAGATTTTGTCACAATTTCCGTCTTATCTTCTTTATTCTTTTTTCCCGATATTAGCACTATTCCCAGTACACATAGCACTATCAGTACTGCCAAAGCCACACTCCAAAGTGGAATTTTAGAAAATAATTTCTTATTTAATTTTTCAATATTCATCGTTTTCTCCCTTTTTCATCCGCATTTTGTATGAACAGTATATCTGCCCGTTTTCTCTACATAATATACAATTTATTTTTATAATCCCCCCAAACATTATGACACCTTACAAATTTGTTTTGTCATCCCTTTATTTTATTCTCTGTTTTAGTAACCGTATACGGTTACCCCTTGATATGTTTGTTAGTATAACATATTCAAATAAAAATGTAAAATATATGTAGGTATATTATGAATACTATGAAAATCAAATCAACTTCAAAGATTGATTTAAGCCACAATATTAAAACTATTATTCAAAAAAAAGGAATTCGTAAAACAGATATTATTCGTCAGATGCAATTAGATGGCATTCCCATGACCAAACAACGCTTTTACAAACTAGAAAATAATCAGGCAAATATCACTGCTGATGAATTAGCAATGATTGCTAAAATTGTAGATTGTGATATTTCAGACTTTTTTTGCGAAACTAAATAAGTCACCCCTCGTCCCTATCGCCAAAACTATTTTTAGAGCACTACGTCTTTTCTCGGAAGTTGATTTTATTGCTAAATCCGTACTCTTAAAGTTTTTCTATCAGCTCATTGGCCTTGTCAATCAACATTTCCATATTCTCTCTTTTCTCCCTTAATTTTTTCACTTTTTCTTCCAAAGCTGATTTTAAAATGTTATTTGGAGCATCAATTATGTACGTTATTTCTCTAATGGAAAATCCCAGTCGCTGAAATAATTTAATCTGCTTAATCCTTTCCTGTGAATTCACATCATAAAGTAAATAACCACGTTCATTTTTTCCCGTTGCCGAAACCAGCCCTGCCTTTTCATAACCTTGAACTGCACGTCTGGTTACCTTTGCAATATTACACACCTCACGCAGTGTCATATCTTTCATTTTCTTACCTCCATTCCAGCCTAAAACTGCACGTTACGTGCTGTCAACATCTTTTGATTGATTAGATTAGCAACAAAATCCACTTCCTTCTTAAAAAGAACTGTTTTTTTCGCGAATTAACTTTCATCAGCCAAAATCTCTTGCTTAACAGGTAAAAATTTACACAAAAAAGTCGCAAAGAAGCCTTTCAACGCTCCTTTGCGACTTTTTTGTATACAACAGTTTTTTATTTGCAATTTTTTTCTATTTTCTTAAAGTAAAATATTCCTAAAATCCAAATTGTCATGAAAATCACACAATTAAAAGGTGTAAAATATCTGCTTCTCCCTCCCGGAAGAAATGCCAATAACCACGAACTGATATTGACAATTCCATGGAACAATACAGGAACATACCATTTTCCATACATTTCATAGAGCCATACCATGAGCATACCTAAGATAAATGCATATAATCCCTGCACCAGATTTCCATGATACAGACCAAAAAACAAGGCTGACATTATCATGGCCCACATTTTCGGAAAATGCTGCTTCATACGATTATACAACAATCCACGGAACAATGTTTCTTCTGCAAGCGGTGACACAATACCATACAAAATAATACCCACTCCTACCGAAACAGAACTTTGTGCCTGCGCTACTGCATTGTACTGCCCGGACATATCCATAATGTGTAACAATTCAAATAGCATATTCAATCCGAGTGATGCACTGACTGCTGTAATCACAAATACGATTGCCGTCCGTATATTGACCGGTATCGTTTTCTTTTCTTCAGCCCTAACAATTCTGTTATTAAAGAAAAACTCCCACTCAGAAATCGGAAGTAACGCCAGCATCGTAACAAGAAGCGTGCCGATTACAACAACTCCTTTTACATTTTCCTGATTAGCAAGCATATACTCATAAAAATTCCCACCAATTTTCATACCAATATGCGATGAAAAAACAGAAAGTAATATACCGGCGGCATCATAAACCAAAAAGTAAATCAACATTGGAAATAGAATGTGTATTGACTTACGAATTGAACTCTGTCCTGCCTTTACTTTCCGTTTCTCCTGCCTTCTTTCGACTTCTTCCATCCGTCTTTTCTTTTTCTGTAATTTATTGTATTCTTTCATACGTTTTTCGTCAGCATCATCACTTCCCCGTAATAACAGTGCATGCAACTCGTCTACCGACCGCACAATGTAGTCTGCTTTTGCCGCTTTTAGTTCACCTTCTTTGGGAAAGCCATATTCTACTCCAATAGTAACCAGTCCGCTTTCTTTACCACCTTCAATGTCAAAGCGTCGATCACCAATCATAGCCGTCTTTTCACATACTTCATTATTAAGCGCAACCCGCTCTCCCTCTTCTTTTGTGAATAGCTGACGCAAGGCTTCTCTTACTACTTCTCCCTTAGTACCAAGACTTCCATCCAATCCGCTTCCTACAATTACTTCAAAATACTGTTCTATATTAAAATGCTTTAAAATCTGTCGTACAAACACCTCCGGCTTACTGGAGGCAACCGCCAGATGTTTTCCTCTTTTTTTCATATCCTTTAACAATGTAGCTATTCCCGGATATAAAGCATTTTCAAATTTTCCCACCTGATTATAACGTTCTCTGTATTTTTCAGTTGCCATCTTAATCTGTTCTTCACTCAGATTGTAAAACTCCCTAAAACTATAATCTAACGGCGGTCCTATAAATCGAAGCAGCTCATTCAAGTCCGTTACTTCAATGCCAATACTTTTCAACCCATACTGTACGGATTTCGTAATTCCTTCACTGGAATCCGTAAGAGTTCCATCCAAATCAAATAATAAATATTCCAGCATTCTTTTGTCCTTTCTGCCTATAGTATCACTTCCCACAACTCATACCAGTTTACTATAAGCAGCGCAGTGTTGCAAGGTATTACCGTTTAACTCATCCTTTTTGAATTTCAAAAGTATCTGCCAGAAGCAGCCAATTTGCTCGAAACAGCTTCATAATCTGCCAATAGCCCATCCCTCGCAACCCATATTCTGTTATCAGATTGAACTTTTCCCGTATGCTTCGTACATCCTCGAACCAGACTTCGTGTTCTATTCCATTCAACGTGTAGCGAAAAAATGGGGTCATGGCAGTCTGATCGAACTGGATTTCTGCTCCGTTTGCAATGGCAATGTCTACGGCTTCTATATTTCCAATGGTTTGGGCTTTTGTTACTCCACGAACGAAGGGGAGTTCCCAGTCGTAGCCGTAGTTTGGAATTCCGATGTCGATTTTCTCGCGTGGAATTTCGGTAAGAGCGTATTCGATGACTTCGCGGACTTTGTTGATTGGGGCGACGGCCATGGGGGGACCGTAAGTATACCCCCACTCATACGTCATCAAAAGCACACTATCCGCTGCTGCCCCCAAAAGACCGTAATCCTTCCCCTCATACAAAAGTCCCTGCTGATCCGGTGAAATCTTCGGTGCAAGTGCCACGGAAACCGTATATCCAAGCGGTGCTGCCTGCTTCTGCACATTTGCCACAAAGTCCGCAAATGCCACCCTATCCTCCGGCAAAATAAACTCAAAATCAATATCTATCCCCACAAATCCCTTTTCACCCATAACCGCCAGCATTTGTGTAATCAAATTCTGTTGTGCGGTTAAATCATTCACAATCACACTGATTAAATAATTATTGAACATCCCCGTTTCATCAAAGGGCGTCAACGTAAGAATCGGTCGCACTCCCTGCTGCCATGCCGCATTTATCATCCAATTATCGTCCACCAATGGCGGCACCAGTTCTCCCTCCGGAGTAAATCCGTAAGAAAAAACAGAAAGCGTTGTCAGAAACGGCAGTGTCTCCCCCAGCACCCATTCCCTTATAAAAGGATAGGCATATCCGTTTACATGAACCTGCCTTTTATTTTCAGCCGTACTCTGTTCCGGTATCAAAAGTGCCTGCCCAATCGCAAGCCGGTACGGATAAAAAATCTGATTTGCATAAGCAATTTCCTCTGCTCCTATTCCAAATCCTGCGGCAATACTGTCCAGACTGTCGCCGCTTTTCACTACATATATCTGCATAGTTAATAATGCTCCAATATTCTTCCCTACTATCATATTCATAATCAAACGTTCTGTTTGTTAATCCCCTGACAAACACAACCATTTTTACTTCACAACATGCTTATATTTACGCTAAACTTTCTCCGACAAACCAAACGTTCACACTGCTGTTTCATTCACAGCTTCCTTCCAATTTTCATTAAAAGAAACATACGCTTTGCAGCACTATAATATAGTATTTCTGCATTATTCAGCACATCTTCCAATTCACTGACTGCATTCACAGTCGTCATAACAGAATCTATTCCATAATCATATATCTGTTCTGCCCCTTCTCCCATACTACCTACAAGTGCGACTGCCGGCACTCCATGCTTTTTACAACATTTCCCCACACCTTGTACCACCTTTCCGAAACACGACTGCCAATCCAGTTTTCCCTCGCCAGTCACAACCATGGAAACTCCATTCAAATGACTGTCAAACTCAATCAAGTCCAACACTGTTTCAATTCCGGACTTTAATTCCGCATTTAAAAATACAGAAAATGCCGCACCTAAACCACCTGCTGCACCGGAACCCGAAATATTATCGGGATTGATACCAAATTCGCGAATAATGACGTCCCGATAATTACACATTCCCAACTCCAACTCATTTAAAATGTCAGTCGTACCGCCTTTTTGTCTGCCAAATGTATAGGTTGCTCCTTCTTTACCACAAAGAGGATTTGTCACATCGCACATTACCGTAAAATTGACATTTTTAATTCTAACGTCTATGGTTGAGCAATCAATATGTGCAACCTTTTTCAAATCTGCTCCTGTTCCTTCCAGTTCGTTACCATCCTCATCTAAAAATTTTACCCCAAGTGCACGCATACATCCCATACCGCCATCATTTGTAGCCGAACCACCAATTGCTATCGTAATATTTGTGTATCCTCTTTCTAATGCTGACTTAATCATTTCACCGGTGCCATACGATGTTGTTTTTCTTGGATCCCTTTTTTCTTCCGGTACTAATGGTAACCCGGAAGCCACTGCCATTTCCAGAATTGCTGTGTTTTCATCTATTTTCCCGAAAAATACTTCTCGATGCTCCATCAGCGGACCATGTACGGATATCGGAACTTTTTCACCATTTACGGCACTTATGACTGCTTCGGTAGTTCCTTCCCCACCATCAGCAACCGGAATTCCGACACATTCACACTCTTCGAACACTTCTTTTGCAGCCCGCGTTAGTAATTCAATTGTTTTTTCACTGGAAAGTGTACCCTTAAAAGAATCTGATGCAAATAAAAATTTCATCCTAAACCTCCTGTGCATTAGGTATGCGTAACGTTTTTTTTGTTATTATTTTACCTTTTTTATATCATCCCTATCAAAAAAAGACAACCGGTAAACTCTCCTCCAAACACAACGCCCCAAACCCAACCCGACTATTCGGATACTCACTCTCCCCCCGTATTCTCTTCGCCCCGCGTCGCAAATACGCTTTTACCTTCTCCCCATACAAAAACGGATCATTCCCTCGCACAATCCCCCATTCCATCATAAGTGCCGCCGCCCCTGTCACAAACGGCGTTGCAAAAGAAGTCCCCGTTACAGCCTCATATCCGCCTCCTACAGCGGTTGTCACAATCCCAACTCCCGGCGCCGCCAAATCCGGTTTTACCTCTAATTGCAAAAACGTCTGTGCCAACTGGTTCGTATCTGCATATCCTCGTCCCGAAAAGTCCGCATAAGAATCATACGTCGTATCATAAGCCCCTACCGTAATCACCCTCCTTGCCGTAGACGGTATTGTCAGCGTTGCTTCCGGCATAGGTCCGTAAAATCTGGTCTGTACATTCCGTACACTACTACTCGGCAAATAAAAAGTATATACCCCTACCCTGATATCATGCGGAATCAACTCAAAACGCCAGACACCACTTGCCACATATATATTCTCCGGCAGGAAATCAATATAAATTTCCTGATTAACCGAATAAGGCACAGGCTCTCCCACATAAATCAAAAGCTGCGTATTATCCGCCGTAAAAGTATACCTCCCGGACGTTTTCACCGGTATCTGCCTGCGTTCTCCCGAAGGTGCCACCACCTCAATCAAAAAAATATCCGCATAATTTTTCCACAATTGCACATTAACTGTTGTTTCATAATTTGCCACTGCCAGCTCCACTATTTGCCTCACCTGTGCTCCCGGCACAAATGTTCCTGCATAATGCCCTGCCGAAGCCGCTTCGTTTCCACTTCCCACACAGACAACACTTCTGCCAATTTCCGAAACATTATCCAGAAAACGCTCCAAAAGTGAAGTTCCATCATGAGCGCCATAGGTATTTCCAAAGCTTAAATTTACCACCACAGGTCTCTCCAGTTCCAATGCTTTCCTTATTACGTATGTAATTGCCCTCATTAGCTCTGTTGTCCGCGGAAAGCCTCCTTCTCTCGGCTGCCCAAGCTTTACCACAATCAACTCACTCTCCGGTGCCACACCGGAAAATCTACCATCTGACCCATTCCCGTTTCCTGCCGCAATCCCCGCCACCGCCGTTCCATGACCGGAAATATCCACACTTGGAACCAAAGTCTGTTGCTGTTCTCTCGTAGGTGCCGCTAATGCCTCATCAATCTGTTGTTTTGTATATTCTTCTGCAAGTACCTGATCCCACAAATACAAAATCCTGCTTTCCCCGGTTCGTGTCCGAAAATCCAAATTCGCATAATCAATTCCCGAATCAATAATACCAATCAGACATCCCCGCCCTGTCAACCCTTCCATTCCCTCAGTCACAGGCAAAATACAGGATGCCTCTTTTCCCGCTATAACAGAAAAAAACAGCCTCTTCGGCTTTTCAATATATTCAATTTCATTCAATTCCGCCAAGGAATCTATAAGCCCCTCCGGAAGCGTAATAATAGCGTATCCTGCAAGCAGTTCTTCCACCTGAATGACCTCACTCTGCAGTCTGCTGATATCACCGTTATATTTCACAATGACTTCCCATGTATTTTCTGCCGCATTATATCCAACATTAAGGTTGTCTGATTTTTCCCTCTCTTCCGTTGTAGAATTCAAAGCTAAATTCAAAATATTTTCAATTTTAGAATTATCCATAAGCCCTCTCCACAAAATAATTTATCTTCCATACATCCATATATATTCATTCCCTTACTCTTTCAGTCGGAAATAGAATTTTCCTATTGAAAGTAATCTTGTCACCCGTATAGAAAAGTGGTATACTCACATTTAATAATGCGATGGAGGACAAGACCGTGAATGAAAAAATTGCCCGCATAAACCAATTAAAAAAAGAAAAAAATGCCGTGATTATGGCTCATTATTATGTTGAAGACGAAGTACAGGAAATTGCAGATTACATCGGTGATTCTTATTATTTAAGTGAAGTTGCTACCAAAATTGACGCAGACACCATTGTACTGTGCGGAGTTTCCTTTATGGGAGAGAGTGCCAAAATATTAAATCCGTCTAAAACCGTACTTCTGCCGGATGGCAATGCAGACTGCCCAATGGCACATATGGCTACCGTAGAACGCATTGAAGAAGTGCGCCGTGAATATGAAGACGTTGCTGTAGTATGTTATGTAAATTCTACCGCAGAATTAAAGACCTGTTCCGATGTATGTGTAACAAGTGCAAATGCACTAAAAATCGTAGAGGCACTTCCAAATAAAAATATTTTCTTTATTCCGGATCAGAACCTTGCACACTACATAGCTGACAAGCTTCCGGAAAAGAATTTTATTTTTAATGACGGCTATTGCCATGTACATCATGCCATTACCGCAGAACAGATTAAAGCTGCAAAAGCAGAAAGACCTTCTGCCGAAGTTTTAGTACACCCGGAGTGTAAACCGGAAGTTACGGCACTCGCTGACTATATCGGAAGTACATCAGGTATTATTGCTTATTCTGAAAAAAGTTCTGCTTCCGAGTTTATCGTAGTAACCGAAATGGGCGTAATGTACGAGCTGAAGAAACGCAATCCTGATAAGAAATTTTATGTAGCAGGCAATATGCAGATTTGCCCGAACATGAAAAAAATTACTTTAGATAAAATTATTGCTGCATTGGAAAACAATGCACCTGCCGTAGAGCTGAAAGAAGACTTTATGAAAAAAGCTCTTGCTCCTATGGAACGTATGCTTGAGCTTGCCAAATAAAAGCTTTGCATATTATTGATAAACAGAGGTTTAAAATATTATGAAAAAAACGTATGATGTCATCCTTGTAGGTTGTGGTGTTGCCGGTTGCTTTGCCGCTCTCCATCTTCCTGATGACTGGAATATTTTAATGATTACAAAAAGCGACATAGAAGAGAGTGATTCTTTTTTGGCACAGGGTGGTATCTGTGTGCTGAAATCAGAAGATGATTATGACAGTTTTTTCGAAGACACATTGCGTGCCGGACATTATGAAAACCGTAAAGAATCAGTGGATATGATGATTCGCTCCTCTCGTAAGGTAATTGATGAACTGGTTTCCTTCGGAGTCTCTTTCATGCAGGAAAACGGGGAATTTCTTTATACAAGAGAAGGTGCTCATTCCACAAATCGTATTCTCTATCATGATGATATTACCGGAAAAGAAATTACGGAAAAACTTTTAGCACAAGTAAATAATCGTGAAAACATAACACTTTTATGTCATACGGAAATGGTGGATTTACTATGTCATAACAATGTTTGCGATGGTATTCTTGTCCGCGAAAATGACGGTTCCTTAACCCCTGTTTTTGCAGACAACATACTCCTTGCATGTGGCGGTATTGGCGGAATTTATGAAAATTCCACAAACTTCTCACACCTGACGGGAGATGCACTTGCACTTTCTTTAAAACACAATATCAGACTGCAGAATATCAATTATGTACAAATTCACCCCACAACGCTCTACTCTACCAAAAAGGAACGCCGTTTCCTTATTTCAGAGTCTGTGCGTGGTGAAGGTGCTGTTTTATATAATAAAGATGGCGAACGTTTCGTAAATGAACTTCTTCCAAGAGATGTAGTAACTCAGGAAATCCTGAAACAGATGGAAAAAGACCGGACTGATTTTGTCTGGCTCTCCATGCAAACCATTACAGATTTAGATATTACCAAACGTTTCCCAAATATTTATAAAAAATGTCTGGAAGAAGGCTTTGATATTACAAAAGACTGGATTCCTGTTGTACCTGCCCAGCACTATTTTATGGGTGGCATATATGTGGATTTGAACAGTAAAACATCCATGAAACATTTATATGCTTCCGGTGAAACCTGTTGCAATGGTGTACATGGTGCAAACAGACTAGCCAGCAACTCTCTTTTGGAAAGTCTTGTTTTTGCGAAAAATGCTGCCCTCGATATGATAGCTTCTTCTAAGGATAGTGAACGTTTTCATCCTGCTCTTTCTTTTACGGAAAAAGAACTGGAAACTTATTATAATATCAGATTTTCTGATTATGACGATATGAATGCCTTCCACGAGAAGAACAAGCAGCTTATTTGGGCGGAAATAAATAAAGAAAAAATAAACACAACTCAAAAAGACAATTAAGAAATCTCTAAAATTGCTCTAAAAAAGTGTTCAAAACTATATACTCAGGCAAATTGGGCTTA
Organism: Lachnospiraceae bacterium; assembly: GCA_017437065.1. Taxonomy (GTDB): domain Bacteria; phylum Bacillota; class Clostridia; order Lachnospirales; family Lachnospiraceae; genus RGIG3002. Next base: position 25,290 of record JAFSBX010000091.1, on the reverse strand, counting down.
TATAGTTAATCAAACTTAAACTACAAACTTGAACAAATATATGTTCAGAATGATTAGAAAGGGAAAAACATGAATCTGATTACAACAAAATTAAATGTAGATAATCTTATTATGATGGCTTTGCAGGAGGATATTTCCAGCGAAGACGTAACCACTAATGCAGTTATGCGCGAAAGCAAGGCCGGTACTGCACAGTTAATCTGTAAACAGGACGGTGTTATTGCCGGTCTTGACGTATTCAAACGTGTTTTTGAGCTTTTGGACGAAACAACAGAAGTAATTATGTACTTTAAAGATGGTGATACTGTTAAAAATGGTGATTTACTTGCAGTTGTAAATGGTGATATCCGTGTACTGTTATCCGGTGAACGTACTGCACTGAACTACTTACAGCGTATGAGTGGTATTGCCACTTATACAAGAAGCGTTGCCGAATTGTTAAAAGGAAGCAAAACCAAGCTGTTAGATACAAGAAAAACGACTCCTAATATGCGAATTTTTGAAAAATATGCCGTAAAAGTAGGTGGCGGTTACAATCACCGTTACAACTTATCCGATGGTATTTTAATCAAAGATAACCACATCGGAGCTGCCGGCGGTGTGGCTAAGGCAATTGAAATGGCAAAGGAATATGCTCCTTTTGTCCGCAAAATTGAAGTGGAAGTCGAAAACCTTACCATGCTTCAGGAAGCATTGGATGCCGGTGCTGATATTATTATGTTAGATAATATGAGTACAGAAGATATGAAAAAGGCCGTTGAAATGGTTGCAGGAAAGGCAGAAACAGAATGCTCCGGTAATGTTACTAAAGAAAATATCCAAAGAATCATTGACATTGGTGTAGATTACGTTTCCAGCGGTGCACTTACACATTCTGCACCAATACTTGACGTTTCCTTAAAAAATCTTCACGCAATCTAATTTTTGTTACTAAATAAAAATTCTACTTACAGAGATTTCATGTTGGTTCAATCATTTTTATGACATAGCTGTAATTATTTTACACAAATTAAAGGAAGCAGTATATCATTTTCTGCTTCCTTTAACTTTTCCTATCAATACTCTATTCAAAAAGACTGGTGGAAAGATAACGCTCTCCTGTATCCGGTAAGAGTACCACAATGTTTTTCCCTTTGTTTTCAGGTCTTTTTGCTAATTCGGTCGCTGCATGAATGGCTGCTCCGGAAGAAATTCCTACTAAAAGTCCGTCTGATTTTGCTATTGCTCTTGCTGCTTCAAAAGCATCCTCATTTTCCACCGGAATAATTTCATCTACTATGGAAAGATTCATTACTCCAGGAACAAATCCGGCTCCAATTCCCTGAATTTTGTGTGGTCCTGATGCTCCTCCTGATAAAACCGGAGAACTTGCCGGTTCTACTGCTACAATTTTTACATTCGGATTTTTTGCCTTTAACACTTCACCATTTCCGGTAATTGTGCCGCCGGTTCCCACACCTGCTACAAAAATATCCACCTGTCCATCCGTATCATTCCAAATTTCTTCTGCAGTAGTCTTTCTATGTGCCTCCGGATTTGCTGTATTTTCAAACTGCTGTGGAATTACTGCATTTCCATATTCTTCTGCAAGCTGTTCTGCTTTTGCAATAGCACCTTTCATACCTTCTGCTCCCGGTGTCAACACAACTTCTGCCCCCAGTGCTGCTACAATTCTTCTTCTTTCAATACTCATGGTATCCGGCATCGTTAAAATTAAACGCAACCCTTTAGACGCAGTTACAAATGCCAACCCAATACCTGTATTGCCGCTGGTAGGCTCGATAATAACAGTATCTTGATTAATCTTTCCTTGTTTTATACCTTCTTCAATCATAGCATACGCTACCCTGTCTTTTACGCTTCCGAGGGGATTAAAATATTCTACCTTCGCTATCAGCTTTGCTTCAAGTCCATGTTTTTCTTCGTAATTGGACAACTCCAAAAGCGGGGTATTTCCAATCAAATCTGTCAGTTTTTTTGCAATGTTTGCCATATATTTTTCCTTCTTTCTTAAAAAATTCTTTTTAACTACTATCGTATTAATCTTTTCCTAGTTTGTCAATAGGAATTATGGTGTATCTTTTATAACTAAACTATATTAATATTCTAAAGAAAAAAGCACAGGCTGTTTTCAAAAAACCTTTCCGTGCTTTCTTCTTTACTTATGTATATTTTATATGTAATTTTACTTACTTTTTATAAGTACTTACTTCTTTACAATTTACACTTTCTTGTATTTTGTTATTTTAACAGTTCTTAAATTACATAATTATCACTATTCTTGTTATAATGCCAGTCTATTAAATCCTGTAATGTTACATTATCAACAACGCTCTTAATTGCCTCATTCAACTTCTCCCACAAAGGAATCGTCATACACTCTTCTTTTTTCTCACATAAATTAATTTCATCTTCCAAACAAGGAACCGGACATAATTTTCCCTCTGTAAGTCTTAAAATGCTACCTACTGTATAATCATTCGGACTCTTAACTAATCTATAGCCACCCTGTGGTCCACGTATACTTTTTACATATCCTGCCTTTGTCAGAACAGAAATAATCTGCTCCAGATATTTATCCGATAAATCCTGACGTCCGGCTATTTCTTTTATACGAATCGGCTCTTCCTTTTCATTTAAAGCTATATCCAGCATTAATCTTAATGCATATCTTCCTTTTGTTGATATTTTCATATCAGTCTCTCCACTCATCTTTATTCTCTAGTATACTGACACATTGGTATTTGAATAAGCAAGGAGTTTATTAAATCATCAACATGCCTAGCAACCTACTATGAATACTATACATTGTTATCATACCCCTATTACAATTCATCGTCAACCGTTTCTTCTTTTTACGAAATTTTTGAAATTTTTTCAATTGACTATACAACTATTTTAGTGTAACTTAAAACTATATTGTCATTTATGAAATTATTTTGGGGAAATGTGGGGAATACTTATTATGGATAATAATCCTTTTATAACTGCCGGTCCTGCTGATGCAGATGCCGTTTTTATACCGGCACGAGGCCGTGATGCCAATTATCCGGTTGTAACTTATTTTTTAGACTTAAACCAGATGTATATGGGTGCTATACGCTGGCATTGGCATGATGAATTTGAAATTATTATTATCAATAACGGACATGCCACTGTCTGTGTTGATAATATACAGGTTGTTTTAGAAGCCGGACAGGCACTTATGATTAATCAAGGCATATTACACTCTATTCGTCCGATTAATAATGATAAATGTACTTTTTACTCTATCATTTTTCATCCGGCTATTTTATTTGGTTATGAGCAATCTTATTTCCGTTCCAAATACCTGTTGCCGATTATTAATTCTCCTTCGCTAAAATGCCTTAAATTGGACGAATCCGTCCCTTGGCAGGAAAAACTGATAGACCACGCTAACAATGCCATTGCCGCAAATCTGACACAAAAATTCGGCTACGAACTTGTTACCAAAGGAGAACTTACTTTATTTTGGACGAAAATACTAGATCACTATAATCACACCAAACCTTCGACTCAGGATACCTCTATTGAAGATTCTGCTGATCCGAAACGTGTAAAAGAAGCACTCCTTTACATCCAGACTCATTATATGGATACTATTACCTTAGACGACCTGGCTGCTTCCATTCATGTAAGTAAAAGTGAATGTTGTCGCTGTTTTAAGCGTACCTTGCAGCTTACTCCAATTGAATATGTTATGAGGTACCGCATTTTTGAAGCCACACGCAAAATCCAGCGAAATGAGCCTGAAACCAAAAGCATTTCTACCCTTGCAATGTCAGTGGGATTTAATAATGCCAGCTATTTTAATAAACTATTTAAAAAGTATGTGGAATGTACTCCCAGCCAATATAAAAAAATGCTGAAAACAAAACCCGCATACAATGGAGAAGATGGACCATTTCGCCAACCCTCTCCATTTGAAATAACATTCTAATTCTATTGCATGAAAAAAGTTGTGAGTGCTTTTACCAGATATTCTATATCCTTTGCCCCTGCCGTTTCATAGGCAGAATGCATGGCAAGTTGGGCAAGCCCAATATCCACTGTATTAACGGAAACATGTGCCGTTGATATATTTCCTAATGTGGAACCACCTAAAATATCAGAACGGTTAGCATATGTCTGGCAGGGTACTCCTGCCTTTTTACATATATTTCGCATTACAGCCGCAGAAACCCCATCTGTTGTGTACTTCTGACTACCATGATATTTAATAACAATACCACCATTTAAGTAAGGGCGGTTCGTAGGATCGGCTTTTTCCGGATGATTCGGATGCACAGCATGAGCATTATCCGCAGAAATCATAAAACTTTTTGCAAGCATTCGACAAAACCATGACTCATTTTTTCCCAACTTTTCTTTAATACGCACAAGAATATCCGATAAAAAAGTAGAATCTGCTCCCTGCTTTGTCCCACTTCCCACTTCTTCATTATCAAAAATCACTGCTATATTTACATATTCAGAAGAATTTCCTGCATTGATAATGCCTTTTATGGCACCAAATGCACATTCTAAATCGTCTAATTTAGGAGCGCAGATAAATTCTCCCTCTACACCAATCACTCTGCCTTTTTCACGCACATAAAGAAATAAATCACTTCCTAAAATATCATCCTTCGCAACTCCGGCAGACCTTGCAACCTCCTCTTTAAAACTTCCCTTTTTCCCAATTCCTGCATAAAGCGGAAGCATATCAACCTGCGGATTGTATTCCACACCTTTATTCATATCTCTGTTCATATGAATTGCCACATTTGGAATCATCAGCAAATCTTTGTCTATATTAACCAGTTTAGAAACTACTTCTTCATTTTCTTTTACAATTACCCGTCCGGCTACGGATAATGGTCTGTCTAACCATGTAGATAAAATCATTCCACCATATTTTTCCGTATTCAGCTTCACATACTGTTCTTCTACTGTTATTTCCGGTTTCTCTTTCACTTTAAATGTAGGCGAATCACTATGTGCCGCTACCATGTGAAAACCGCTTATTTCAGATGTCGGAATCGTAATTGCTGCTATGGAAGAATCATTTCTGATTACATAATATTTTCCGCCTTCATAAATCTCCCATTCCTCCTCCTCTTTCAGTTGTACAAATCCGGCATTCTCTAAATCCTTACGAATATTTTCAACTACATGAAAACAGCTTACGCTCTGCTCTATAAATGAAAGTAATTGCTCTACCATGTTTCCTGCTCCCTTTATTCATTATCATTTCATTTGACGCTTTTTCTCTTCTATTTCTTCCAAGCGTGCTTTTACCTCTGCTTCTCTTCCTTGTGTTGTCGGTTCATAATATTTCCTATCCCTGACTGCATCCGGCAGACATTCCATATTTGTTATCTTTTCTGTATTGTCATGGGCATACTGATACCCCTCTCCATAATGCAAATCCCTCATTAATTCGGTTACTCCATTTCTAATCTGAAGCGGTACCGGCTCACTTAACATATGAGATGCATCCTCTCTTGCTTTTCCATAACCAACATACAACGCATTCGACTTCGGTGCCATGGATAAATAAACTACTGCATGTGCCAAATTCACATCACACTCCGGCATTCCGTTAAAATGACATGCCTGATACGCAGATACAGCCACTGTCAATGCCTGCGAATCTGCCATACCGATATCCTCACTGGCAAAGCGCACCAGACGTCTTGCCACATATAATGGATCCTCTCCTGCTTCCAGCATTCTTGCAAGCCAGTATACCGCCGCATTTGGATCACTGTTTCGCATTGATTTGTGTAACGCGGAAATCAGATTATAATGTTCTTCTCCATTCTTATCATACAAAAGCGTCTTTTTCCCAATACACTGCTCTACCGTCTGCTTTGTGACAACAATGGAACCGTCACTTTGCATTTCACCATTTAAAACAGCCATCTCCAATGTATTCAATGCCGTCCTTGCATCCCCATTGGCAAAAGCAGCAATTACCTCTATCAAAGATAGTTCCATTCTTACTTGGTTATTTCCAAAGCCTTTCCTATCTGTTAATGTCCGCTCCAAAAGTTCTACCAGGTCGTCCTTTTTCAAAGCTTCCAACACAAATACTTTACATCGTGACAGCAACGCTGAATTTACTTCAAAAGAGGGATTTTCCGTAGTTGCTCCTATTAAAACAATACTTCCCTTCTCTACAAAGGGCAGAAAAGCATCCTGCTGTGCCTTATTAAACCGATGAATTTCATCTACGAATACAATGGTTTTCATTCCCATCATCCGGTCATTTTCCGCCTGCTTCATAATTTCCTTAATCTCTTTAATCCCACTTGTTACCGCACTGAAATCCACAAAAGCTGCTTTAGTATGATGTGCAATAATTCTTGCAAGCGTTGTCTTGCCAACACCGGGCGGTCCCCAAAATATCATAGAAGACACCTGGTCTTTTTCTAAAATCTGTCGCAATACTTTCCCCTTACCTAATAAATGCTTTTGCCCTATATAATTTTCCAGACTTTCCGGTCTCATCCTGCTTGCAAGTGGAGAGGTTAAATCATTAGTATTCCCAAAAAGCGATAATTGTTCCATATATTGCTTTCCTCTTTTCGAACATTTGTTTTCTTTATCATAGCACGAATTTTTCCACTATGCAACAGATTACTTAAATGAAAAAAGCATTTTTTCTTTCCTCAAACTGTTCGTAAAAATCTCTGTCTGTATCAAATGCCTTAAGATAAAAATCTTTTAAAATTCCCATACTGATTCGTTTTCTTTCATTCTCATCCGGCTGTTTTTCCAAACCTTCCTGCAAATCAACCAGAAAAAAGTGCCAGTCTGCCACAAATTTTTCATACTTCGCCACATCAGGTGTATCAATCCATTTCCTTACTTTTACTTTTGTACGATTCTGATTTTTACATTCATGAACTTGTAAAAAATATTGGAATGTTCCGTTTTCATAATACCTTCCAAGAGGAAATAATCGACAGATTCCCGGACGAAATGCATGAATACTGCATCTTCCTTCCGCATTTAGAAACGCACACTGCTCTTTTTCTCCAACCATTTTTAAGTTCGGAAGGACAATACCATCCACTACCTGAAGCTCTAACTTTTCCACTAAAAGTTGCTCAAAAGTCTGTCCCAGATTTTTACAAAGCCTGTAAACATCCAAAGGATCCAACACGATAGAACTTCCCATTCCCTGACAGCATGCAGAACACCCTTTACAATCATTACACCCCGCTTTTACCATATCATTTAATGTATACAATTTTCCATCCGAAATTTCTTCCATACTAACCTGGCGTTTCATTTGTTAAATCTCCTATATTTTTTTATGATATTTTATTTTACTTGTTTTTCCTTTTCATGACAATGTCTTACTTGATTCCTTAACTTAAATATTATATGATATTTAAAGTATGATTTTACGTAATTATAAAGGTACTGAATAATTACGTTTTTACGAATAAATATCGAAAGAAACGAGGGAATTTTTATGACTACAGGTGAAAAAGCACTTGAACTTCACAAACAATGGAACGGCAAACTGGAAACTGTCTCCAAATCTCCGGTAAAATCCAGAGAAGATTTATCTCTTGCCTACACTCCGGGGGTAGCAGAACCTTGTAAAGTAATTGCCGAAGATAAAGAAGCTGCCTATACATATACATGGAAATCTAACACTGTTGCGGTTGTTTCCGATGGAAGTGCCGTATTAGGTTTAGGAAATATCGGTCCCCATGCCGCGATGCCGGTTATGGAAGGAAAAGCCGTTTTATTTAAAGAATTCGGTGGTGTGAATGCCGTTCCGATTTGTCTGGACACTCAGGATACGGAAGAAATTATTAAGGCGGTTACTTATCTTGCTCCGGGTTTTGGCGGTATCAATCTGGAAGACATCAGTGCCCCTCGTTGCTTTGAAATAGAAGAAAGATTAAAAGCCACCTTGGATATTCCGGTATTCCACGACGACCAGCACGGAACTGCAATCGTTGTACTTGCCGGCATTATCAATGGTTTAAAAGTAGTCGGAAAGAAAAAAGAAGACTGTAAAGTTGTTGTAAATGGTGCCGGAAGCGCCGGTGTTGCTATCACCAAACTGTTACTGACCTATGGTTTTCCAAATGTAATCATGTGTGATAAAGTAGGTATTGTTTCCAAAGAAACAGAAGGCTTAAACTGGATGCAGCAGAAAATGACAGAAGTAACCAATCCTAACAATGAAACAGGTTCCCTTGCAGATGCCTTAAAGGGCGCCGATATTTTTGTAGGAGTTTCCGCTCCAAATATTGTAACACCTGAAATGGTTTCTTCCATGAACAAAGACTCTATTTTATTTGCCATGGCAAATCCTGTTCCTGAAATTATGCCGGATATTGCAAAACAGGCCGGTGCAAGAGTTGTTGGAACAGGACGTTCCGATTTCCCAAATCAGGTAAACAACGTAGTTGCTTTCCCTGGTATTTTTAAAGGTGCTTTGGAAGGTCGTGCCACACAAATTACAGAAGAAATGAAACTTGCCGCTGCACTGGCAATAGCAAGTCTTGTTCCTGATGATGAATTACATGAAGATAACATCATGCCGGAAGCATTTAATCCAAAAGTTGCGGAAGTTGTTGCACAAGCAGTGAAATCTCATATTAAGAAATAATTTTAATATTAATTGATAAATAACCCATGAATATAGTAATGAATCATGATATAACAAAACAATTCCGGCAGAACGTATGGCATGAAAGACCTTATTACTCGCTGGATGCTTATTGTAAAAATACTTTTGGCTATAAATTACATAAGGTTGCCATAGATGCCGGCTTTACCTGCCCTAACCGGGATGGTACTCTGGATACGAAGGGCTGCATTTTCTGTAGTGCAGGCGGAAGCGGTGATTTTGCAGTTTCCATGCAGGATTTTTCCGGTTCTCTTTCCCATCTTATGCCCCCGGCATCCGATGGTAGCAATAAGGAACTCAAACCCGACAAAATTGCTTATTTTCAGGCATTTACTAATACTTATGCCCCCGTAGACAGACTGGAGTTTCTTTACCGTGAAGCCCTGAACCACCCAAGTGTTGCCGGAATTTCGATTGCGACCAGACCTGACTGCCTTCCCCCTGATGTAATCGGTCTTTTAGAAAAACTGCATCAGGAATACTTTCTTTCAAAAGATAGCAAATATAAAAAATTTATATGGATGGAACTCGGACTTCAGACGATTCACGAAAAAACGGCTTCCTATATCCGCCGCGGATATGAGCTGCCTGTGTTTCGTAATGCTGTAACACAGCTAAATGCCATTGGTATTCCGGTAATTACGCATATCATTCTGGGACTTCCCGGCGAAACAAAAAATGACTGTATCGAAACCATAAACTATTTGAATCAGATTGGTATTTTCGGTATTAAACTACAGCTTCTTCATGTATTGAAACATACGGATTTATATGAAGATTATAGTATGGGTAAATTTGAGGTTCTTTCCAAAGAGGATTATCTGGATATGCTGGTTGAATGTGTGGGAAATTTATCCCCTGACATCGTCATTCACCGATTGACCGGTGACGGTCCAAAAGACATTCTTGTTGCCCCAAACTGGAGCAGAAACAAAAGAGATGTCCTAAATAGTTTTCATCATGAGATGAAAGTTCGGAATATCTTTCAGGGAAAATTAATAAGATAGATTATACAAAAAGGAAATGGAGTAAAACAATGCAGGAACCGCTGACACTTTATAAACTGATTGTTCTTTATATGCTGGATCGAGTAAACTTTCCACTTACAAAGGCTCAGGTTGCAGACTTTATAACAGAAAAGGAATATACCAACTTTCTTACATTACAACAGGCAATATCAGAGCTGATAGATGCTAAACTTGTTTCTGCGGCCTCCATCCGTAATCGTACCCATCTTTCCATTACGAAGGATGGTCAGGAAACGTTAAGCTTTTTTGAAAACCGCATCAGTAATGCCATCAAAACTGATATCAACACCTTTTTTAAAGAAAATGAGCTGGAACTGCGCAATGAAGTTTCTGTGCTTGCAGACTATTATAAATCTACCAGTGGTGAATTTGAAGCACATTTAATTGCAAAAGATAAAAATATTAATCTTGTAGAAATTACAATGTCTGTTCCCGTAGAAGAAACGGCTGCTGCCATTTGCGACAACTGGCAGAAAAAGAATCAGGAAATATATCAACTTTTAATCCAGGAGTTATTTTAGTAACTCCCGGATTATTTTCATTACTTTCTTGTTACTTTGTTGCTACTATACTATGCTTTAATAACTATGCTGTGATATTTACCGCATTTTCTTTAATCTCATTTATTTTCTGCATTAATGATGTTCTTGTCTTCGCATCAAACATTTTGATAAATGGTATCGGTTTATCAAATGGCGGTTTCTGCAATTCCATTACATTCTCCATATAACCATTCTGCTCCATATGATTAATAATTTTATATACAAACTGTATTTGTTTCTGATTTAATGATTCATCATTGATAAAAGAAGAAAACTCTGCCATGGCTGTATCATGGTCTAATTTTGCTATTTTCCTAACCAATAATCCAAACGGAGTATCTCCAAATTCACGCTGATAATCTTCTCTGCTGCCAAGCTCTTCTGTTAAAACTCTTTCCAATTCCTTATAATCACCCTCTGTTAACTGCTTATTATGTGTAAGCTTGTAAATTGAAACAGATTCTTTGTGCTCTTCCACATAACGATTAACCTTCCTTCGGTAATCTTCAAAGTCATACGCAGCTTCTAACTGTACACCTTCCTGTGCATCTATTACAACATCTGTTAATATGGTTGTAATAGGCTTTCGTCCTACTTCATTCTCAACTAAAAATTTCATCAGCTCACGTAATTCTTTTCTGACAATTTCAAATACCAAAATATCATTGGCATCCCAAAAGGCATCTGTATTAATTTCTTTAATCAAACTCAATTTTTCTTTTACTTGCGGAATATTTTGCTTTTTCTCCAAAGCAGACGCCACATCGCATAATTGTCTTCTTGCATACTTAAAAGCCGGCATTGCATCTATATGAGCAAGCATCATTCCATAAATAAAATTATCAAATCGTTTTGCAGCCTCATCTTTATCATCCATTGTAACAATTGGTGCAATTTCTTTCATTAATTCGCCTTTATCGCTTTCACTTAAATATTGAAAAGCTGTCTCATTTTTATACTTTTCCACATACTGTCTTTTCAATTTTACAGAAGTAAGATTCGTATTTAACTCCATTATCTGAGCATGACATATTCCAACCAGTTCTTTTCTCAAATTCTGATAGTTTTGTTCTGCAAATGCACTCTCCTGCAATGCTGATATAAGACGCACCCTCTTACCGTAAATATTCTCAGACAATGTTTTTGTTTCATTACCTTCATAACCATTTGGTTTCGCTTCAAAGAAATCAAAATTATTGCAATAATCAAAGATTAAAAATCTCTTTTTCCCTGTATATTCACCATCTATTAAATCAATACAGGTTAAATCTTTTGCAAGTCTCGTCCCTCTGCCTATCATCTGCCAAAATTTTGTTTTTGAGCGTACTTTTTTAAAGAAGACTAAATTCACACACTCCGGAACATCAATCCCGGTATCCATCATATCAACAGATACAGCAATATGTGGTTCCCCTTCCGGTTTCTTAAAGTCATCTATAATCGTTTGTGCATAAGAATCTTCACAAATAACTCGCTGTGCAAATGTTCCGTTATACTTTGGATACAGCTTATTAAAACGTTCTACAATAAATTCTGCATGCCTTTTATTCTGTGCAAAAATAATTGTTTTTCCAAGTCTGTCTCCACCTGCCACCTTGATTCCACGTTCCATCAAATCCTGCAACACTTTATCCACAGTTGGCTCATTAAATACCCATTTATTTAATGCCTGTGATGATATGAAATCCGGTAATTCCCCATCTTCTTCAAAATCCTCTTCATACCTTTCCTTATCTGCTTCAGACAATTTCTTATAAGTAATACCATCATTTAAAAATTCTGTTTTTACAATATATGTATAATACGGTACTAACACATGGTCTGAATACACTGCTGTTTCATAATCATATACATATGTAGGTACATTATGTTCCATTTCAAAAAAATCATATGTATTTCTATCTACATCTGTTCTGGGAGTTGCCGTAAGACCGACTAACACCGCATCAAAATACTCAAAAATTGCCCTATATTTCTTAAAAATACTTCTATGACTTTCATCAATTATAATCAAATCAAAATGCGTAGGCGTAAATAATCGTCTTCCTTCCGCATTTTTCACAGAATCAATTGCATTCAACATTGTCGGATATGTAGAAAACACAATTCTTGCATTTCTATCATCTTTACTTGAACACAAATTACAAAGAGACATATCTGGCAAATAATTCTTAAAATCATCCTTCGCCTGTTTTACTAACGCTGTTCTATCCGCCAAAAACAAAATATTCGTTGCATGACCTGCCCGACTGAATACATCTGTTAAACTTGCCGCTGTTCTGGTCTTACCTGTTCCCGTTGCCATCACAAGGAGATTCTTTCTATGTCCTTGTTCCACATGTTCACATACTGCACGAATTGCTTCTTTTTGGTAATATCGATCCGTAATTTTGTCATCTATCGGTACGGAAGATAATGGTTTCTTCTCCATCCTTCTATTCATTAACTTCTGTAAGTCACCTTTGCTAAACATACCGCTGACACGTCTCTGCGGACTTGATTTATCATCCCAGAAATATGTTTCAAATCCATTACTGGTAAACATCATCGGTCTGCGTCCAAATTTGCGTTCCAGACAATCTGCATATAACATCGCCTGTTTTCTACCATTATTCGGATCTTTACTCGTCCTTTTTGCTTCAATGATTGCAAGTGGCAGTCCGTCTTTTCCAAAAAGAACATAATCAACATAGCCTTTTTGACCGAGAACACCTGTCATGTCATTTACTTCATACTCTTCCCAAACATCCAAGTCCTCTCCATCAAACTTCCATCCAAGTTCTTTTAAATCCACATCTATAAATTGTTTTCTTGTAGTAAACTCCGTCAAGTCTTCTGCCACAAACGTACGTGTTTCCTGATGTGTTTCCTTTTCCGCAGTAAGCTTGTCCGCCATTTGTTCTATCTGTTTACGAAGTTTTTCAATCTCAGCATCTTTTTCTCCAAGCAGACTTTCCTGTTCTTTTATCTTCTTAGTATCAACAATTACTTTTTCTTTCGGAATTTTTGACTCATCAAATTTTCTTTCCACATAATCACTGCCATAACAGTAATCTATCCACTCAATAAATTCAAATAATCCACGTAGAGAAGCCAATGCATCACTTGACTGAACACTTCGCTCTGTATGTACTGCAAGGTTTCCCAACTTAATCATATAAGGCAATTTTCCCCATGTCTTACTATCAAGTGCAAATCGAAATGTAGGTTCGTGAATTAACGACTGTAAATTGTCTTTATATGGCATTTTTATTGTCTTATCTGCAGAATACACCCACTTAACAGCCAGCTCCAGTGCCTTTCTACAACCTACTGCACACATTGCCGGAGCTGAAATATATACCTTTTCAGCTTCCATTGCCGCTTTAGCAAATAATGTATATTCTGTTTTGCTTTGTAAAAAATCAAAATTGGACATCTGTTGACCTCCTTTTTTTGTATTTATATTGTAAATAATAGAGTGTAAGTTTCAAATGAATTTCAGGAACTTTCAATTTGTCGACTTGTTCGACAAAAGTTGCAAACTCCTCTTGAAAAACTAACGGAACATCATATACTAACATCTTTTTCAATCCTGCGATGGTTAATGCTGAGTACGCAGTTCCCGTAGACATTTCTTTTTTATAGTTAGCAATTAATTCATCCAACAGATATTTCATAAAAATCGAATTGAAATTAGGCGATGATTTAACCTGTATCAAGTTTCCATCTTTAAAATAGAACTCAAAATCTCCGCTAATAATCCAAATTGTACCGATAGTTCCGACTGCCGAAATAAGTAAATCGTCTTTCTTTGGTGCGCCATAAGACTTCTTCAGTTCTGCAAAGTGTTCCTCAGTAATGAACAGTTCTGTGCTAATAGAATTGCCTTTAGAAAGTTCTACAATTTCCTTTGTTCTAAAAAACGGAATACCCTGTGAAACGTAGTCTTTTTCAAAAACTCGTTTACTCGAACCAATTTCGCATATATCGCCCAAAGTTAGACGAGGCCAGTTCTTTTCATTGGTAACAGGGTCGCCAAACAGCTCGACAAATCGGGATTTGATGAGGGTATCAAGTTCTTCTAATTCCTTTTCTCTAACTTTAATAACATACGAAACTTTATCCAAAATGGTTGCTATTTCTAACTGTTGTTTCATTTCTGGATACGGTATTTCTGTAGCATCAAACTCCTTTTTAACAATGTGTTTCATTGTAGCTCCATGTGTCTTTGATGCCATTTCTGTTAATTTATACTTGACTGCATAAACAAAGTAACTTGTATTAATTTCTACCTTATCAAATACAACCTTAAAAATATGTTGATTTAAAAGGGCTTTTCCTCTATTCCATACATATACACCTAAACTCGCTGACCAAGAAATCAAAACATCTCCATCATTAATTTCAATCTTCTCTGGATATTTTCCATTATAAAATCCCAAGTCATACGCATTACCTGTCAAGTCTTGAATTCTAATAATCGGAAACCCCTCGCTTCCTCTATCCTCTGGCTTAAATGCATAACCATTTATATACGTTGCAACATCACCTAACTTAATTTTATTAGCCATTCAATCCACCTTCTTTCAGTAAATTGAATTGCTTTTTCCACGCTCTGGGTAGTCTTTTGCATATCCCCTCCTCAGATGTGAATGCACATATTCCTTGTATTGCATTGTTAGCATATATCTCAGGATTATTTGCCCGGCATCCGTATGTCTGAGTCTCAGTGTCTTTTTCATTCAATGGTGCTGAAAAAGATACTCGTAACTTTTTTTCACTCATCGTCATCATCTCCACAAATCTACTCTTGATTTATGAACATATGTTTGTTAAAATATTTTTAGGTGCTACCATAACGGTAGGCGGTTAGTCTTCTACGGAGGACTGTGACCTCCGATTACATAGAAATCTGTTTTCAGAAATCTTGACAAAGGAGGACTTTGCTTATGCTCACCATCGAAAGCTTGATTGCTGTCATCAGCTTATGTTTGACATGTTTCAGTCTTGGCTATTCGCTTGGGCGTAATAGCAAGACACAAAAATAACCGCCAAGTCTGCACACTCAGCGGTTATCAAATATAACTATTAACGCAGGCTAACCGTCTATCGGTAGCACCTTTTCTATAATTATATTACCACTAAGCATTTATCATGTCAATCTTTCTGTTTTTCATCAACAAACATACATTCTATTCTTTTTTGCCAACTCCCAATTAAACCTAATAAAGCCATTCTCACCATTGTTCGCCAGCCCTACAAATCCGAAGTTGCAGATAATTTTATGCAATATATTTCCGATGAGAATTTTTCACATTATTTTGATTAACCATTGCATAATGCATAGTTGTGTCAATCTGTTGATGTCCAAGTAATCTTTGTACCTGCTCTATCGGCATACCTTTATCAATTGCTTTTGTTGCCATAGATCGCCTAAATTTGTGTGGATGAACCTTTTCGATATTTAATTTCCGCCCAAGCATCCTTAATCGAATTTCTACACCGCTAATCTTCAGTCTTTCATGCGGATTATCCAACGTTACAAACAACGCTTCATTTTTGTCTGTACGCGTTTTTAAATACTCCTGCAAATGAATTTTGGAACGTGCATCAAAGTATACTCTTCTTTCTTTATTTCCCTTACCATAGACAATACACTCACGTTCTTCAAAATTAATATCTGATACATTCAGATTCACCAATTCGCCTACACGAACTCCCGTTGAATATAAAAAATCAATAATTGCCAAATCTCTTATATTCTTACAATTATCCCTCAACGATTCGATACTTTCGTCAGATAATGTATCCTTTACCCGTGTCCCTGTTCTAACCTTATGTATTCGACGAATTGGACTTTTTAATATATGATCTTCATCCTCCAACCACGAAAAAAAGCTAGATAAATTCCTTCTAATATTATCCACTGTCACTTTACTGCAATTGTTCTTTTTCTGATACGCTGTAAGGTATTCTCTTAAATCATCTGTTGTAATATGTCTTACCGGAATTGAAATATCTTTAAACATATTTTGAATTGTAACGTAATAATATTCAATTGTTCTTTCTGAACAACCTTCTATTCTCTTGGCTGCAATAAACATATCTAAAAAGTCCCGATTATCTTTTTTCTTTTCCTCAGCTTGTTCCCCACTCTGTAACCTTTTTATTAAACTTTCCTGTAACAATTTCATTTGCTGAATATTTAAAACTTCCGACATATCATTTAAAATATTGTATATAGTATTTTGCATTTTGATATACTCCCTTTTTTACATTTAGTATATCAAACTTTTTTCAAAAACCACCCTCATTATAAGCTCTTGCAATTACATAAGAAGGTTCATAATATGCACCACAATTATAATCATCCAGTTTTTCGCAAATATCATCATTATAGACACGAATCAAACCTTCCACATAATCCTCTTGTGGCAATTGCGTATCTACGATAAGTCTTGTATAAACCTTTCCCATCTGTGTTTCCGTTGGTATACAAGTACCTAAATCAGGATTTATTTTCTTAACATCAAAATTTCCTTCTGTTAAATAATATTGCTCAATCCATTCATCCTCTATCTTTAATGGATTTTCGCAGTGCAATACATTTGCCAAACTGATTAAACGCAACCATTCTTCTTTTGAAATAGAATTCACCACATAACTATTTTTTTGATGTATTTTTCTTGCAACTCTCTCAATCATATAACATAAGAAATACAAGTCATTTTCTGTAATTGTTTCATCATCAAAAAACATATTTGTCATAATTGATAATTCCTTTCATAATTTAATGTCAAAAGAGCTTGTTCCGTACAAAAAACTATTTGATGTGTGGGATATTTAAATTTTACTAATGCCCAAAAGGCTTCCCTCGATATATTTCCTCTTGTAAAATCTTCTATATAGTCCCAAATTGTATCATCAGCCATAGGTCCTTCTACAATGTCAAAATCATGCTCTATTCCTTTTCTGCAATCTACAACAAAATTCAGCCAATCCTCTGTCATTTGCGGAAACTTACAGATTTTCAGGTGTTCATTTGCCGTATATTCATATATATTTACCACATGACTTTTTCTTTTTGTTAAAGCCCATCTCATAGCCTGCTTTTCCATATTTGTGCAATAAAACCCATACCCAAAATCCTTATAAAAACCATTCGTTAATACTTTAGGACTCTGTACAACAACATTACTTCCATGATATAAAGTCATTCCCTATTCCTCCCTATATTAACCAAAATATTGTTGCATTAAACTATCAAATAAAAGCTGTGTTTCATCTAAGGATTTTTGGACTTCAACTTTCAATTTGTCGACTTGAATGACAAACTCTGCGAACTGATTCTGCAACTCTATTGGCGGAACAAGAACATCAAGTTTCCTAATATCACCCAATGAAATGAATTTTTGTGTCCCACCTCTTACCTTACTCAAAACAGCATCATCGAAATAATCTGACTGAAGCAAGGCGCGAATATAAATATTCAACACTCTCGAATCGGTTTTGAACTTAATTAGAGCCACATTTTTAATAGCAAAATCAGGCTCTATATCAACGATTACAGGCTTTCCAACTGTTCCTATCATAGGCATTATGATATCTCCATTATCGACCTTTGACCTTTCGTTGATTTTATTGAAATCTGCTTCACAAATGAGAGAACAATCTGTCAGGTCGATTTTTCCACCTGTTACGTTTTTTGATGTAACTAGCGGATACCCCGTCTCATAATACTTCGGCGAATCGTGTGTTCCATCTCTGACATCACAAACTGACCCAAGACTATCTTTTTCCCACCCAAAAGGATTCAGAACTGTGTCACCAAAGAGTTCGACAAATCGGGATTTGATGAGTTTGTCTAATTTTGCAAGCTTTTGCTTCCTAAGCTTTATAATCTCATTTACTTTTTCAAGATGAGCAACAACAATTAACTGCTTTTCGTATTCAGGCACATTAAGCTCGACATTAGCTACTATTTGCTTTGAGATTTCTTTAAAAGTAGCTCCTCTTCCCAAGGAATTAAGAAAATCAGTATTTCCTTTTAAGAACCAATACAAATATCTGTTATTTATCTTCTCTGAACAAATCAAATTTTTAAATCCTTGATTACAATACATCTCACACCCAGCAATTGCGACTTTTCCAATCGGTGCCCTTGACGAAAGTATAACTGTTCCTGCCGGAAAAGGTGTAAGTCCAGTTTTATTTACCGCCAACTCCGTTATCTTACGCGCACTGTCCATAACAATATACGAATCTTCATTAATTTCCGCTGGTGTAATCCATTTCACATCTCCATCCCAGTACTCCGCAATTCCTGTCTTTGGAGTACTCCCGGATACAATCTCACATATATCTCCAAGTTTATATCTTCCCATCTTCATCTCCACAAATCTACTCTTGATTCGTGAACGTATGTTTGTTAAAATATTTTTAGGTGCTACCATAACGGTAGGCGGTTAGTCTTCTACGGAGGACTGTGACCTCCGATTACAATGTATCTTTGATACATAGAAATCTGCTTGCAGAAATCTTGACCAAGGAGGCTTTGCTTATGCTCACCATCGAAAGCTTGATTGCTGTCATCAGCTTATATTTGACATGTTTCAGTCTTGGCTATTCGTTTGGAAAGAATAGCAAGACACAAAAATAACCGCCCTGTCCTGAGAAAACTTGGCGGTTATTTTTATAACTATCAATAATTCAGGCTAACCGTCTATCGGTAGCACTTTTATATAATTATGTTACCACTAAGTTTTCACTCTGTCAATAATTCCAATAATCATTTATAAACATATGTTCACATTTTACAATCATCATGTCTCACCCACTCAACTTGCCATCTCGTTTTCACACCATCCTTGCATTCCTCGTAGCTCGACAAATCCGAATTTATTTTTCCAACAACTTCTTTAACTCTTCCATTTCAACTGCAATCTGTTTCTCAATATCTTCCAATTCCTTCAATATCTCACTTGTCGGCGGATACTCAACAGGTACATATTCCACCTTCTTATACTTATTAATTGACAAATCATAACCATTCTCAACAATTTCCTTTTTGGGCACAAAGAAACTCTGCTCTGTTCTTTCTCTATCCTCTTCCTTATCTAACGAGTGAAATCTTTCAATAATGTCCGGAATATCATTTTCTGCAATCTCTGAACGCTTATCATCCAATGAAAATCCATCTGCCTTCATGTCATAGAACCATACCTTGTCAGTTCCACCTGCCCCAGTCTTAGTAAATACTAATATTGCAGTCGACACACCTGCATATGGTTTAAATACTCCTGACGGCATTGAAATTACTGCCTGCAATTTATGATTTTCAATTAGTTCCTTTCGAATAGATTTATGTGCATTACTACTGCCAAACAACACTCCGTCAGGAACAATACATGCACATCTTCCACCAGTTTTCAACAAACGAATAAATAAAGCCAAAAATAATAATTCTGTTTTCTTCGTATTGGTAACAGCCTTCAAATCATCATTAATACTTTCCTCATCCACCGTTCCCTTGAATGGTGGATTTGCCAGACAAACCGTGTATTTACTGCTTAACTGATTCTTTTTTGATACACTATCCTTATAATCAATCTCCGGATTTGTGATTGAATGCAACATTAGATTCATTGCTGAGATTCTAAGCATTGTATTATCCGTATCAAATCCGGTAAATGCCGTACTCGTAAAATTATTCCACTGCTCACTCGTCATAGTCTCTTCGTAATTTTCTCTAATATACTTTGCTGCTGATACAAGAAATCCCGCTGTACCGCAAGCCGGATCCACAATATAGTCATCCGGCACAGGTGCTAATAATGCAACCATCATTTCCCTTATATGCATAGGTGTTCTAAATTGTCCATTCTTTCCCGCTGTCGCAAGTTTTCCAAGCATATACTCGTATAAATCCCCTTGCATATCCAAGTCGGCAATATCATGTTCATATAAGTCATCAAGACCGGTAATAATCTTCTGTAACACTTGTGGCGTAGGAATTAAAAACGTAGCACCTTCCATATACTTTGCAAAAGCTGTTTTATCTTCTGCTCCCTTTGATTCATCATCTGCTATTTCTATCAACTCACCCGTTTCACTGAAATCCGGCAACTGACCATATTTCATCTTTTTAATCGCCGGAAATACCCTCTGTGACACAATATCAAAAATATCACGAGAATCTTTTTCCTTAAATCTGCTCCATCTCATAGACTGCCCCACTTCTGATTGTGGGAATATCTTATCACTTGCCTGTCCTGTCATGTTTTCAAATTCTTCATTTTCAAGCTCTTTTTCATCCAATGAACGTATAAACATCAAATATGTCAGCTGTTCAATTACAGTTAAAGGATTAGTTATACCTCCAGCCCATATATCCGTCCATATCTTATCAATTTTGTTCTTAATTACACCCGTAACCATGGCAACCTCCTCCGACTTCACTTCTACTCATTAGTTTTCTATAGGTTTTCTATATATTTTATCACATTATCTGTTCAATAAAACTCACTTCTACTACTCATATATCATATTCTTATATAAATATAATACAAGCACTTTATATCTTTTTTCATTTAATTTCTATACATTTTATTCCTGCTTCTTTTCCCCATTTCTCCCTGACTCTTCCCTCTTTATCCTCATCATATGTTCCTTAATCTTCACCTCATACCCGTTCCCCTTCGGTTTATAAAACTCTTTCCCATTCAACTCATAAGGCAAATACTGCTGTTCCACATAATCATTCGGATAATCGTGAGAATATTTATAACCTGTTCCGTGTCCCAATTTCGCCGCTCCTTTATAATGTGCATCCTGTAAATGTGTAGGAATTGGAAGATTTCCTGTCTCTTCCACCACTCTTGTTGCCTCCATAATCGCCTTAATACTGGCATCACTTTTCGGTGCTGTTGCAATGTAAGTAACCGCCTGCGACAGAATAATCTGTGCTTCCGGCATTCCCACCCTTTCTACTGCCTGTGCTGCACTGACCGCAACAGTTAATGCGTTAGGATCTGCATTTCCTACATCTTCTGATGCACAAATCATGATTCTTCTTGCAATAAATGTAACACTTTCTCCTGCATATAACATTCTTGCCAGATAATACACCGCCGCATCCGGGTCTGACCCCCGCATACTCTTAATAAACGCAGATATGGTATCATAATGGTTATCTCCCGACTTATCATAGCGGATAACCCTTTTCTGTATACATTCCTCTGCCACAGAAAGTGTTATATGTATTTTTCCGTCTTCACTACGATTGGTAGTCATAATTCCCAATTCTATCGCATTCAGTGCATGCCTTGCATCTCCACCGGAAAGTTCCGCCAGAAATTCCAATGCATCCTCATCAATTTCCGCATCATACGCTCCCATTCCTTTTTCTGTATTATAAACTGCCCGTTTCAAAAGCTCTTTAATATCTTCCTTAGAAAGCGGTTTTAGCTCAAAAATAACCGAACGGGAAATCAACGCTCCATTTACTTCAAAATACGGATTTTCCGTAGTTGCTCCGATTAAAATAACCGTACCATCCTCAACAAACGGAAGCAGATAATCCTGCTGCCCTTTATTAAAACGATGAATCTCATCAATAAAAAGAATGGTCTTTTTCCCATACATCCCCTGCAAGTCTTTCGCTTTATTAATGACCTCTTCCATATCCTTCTTCCCGGCAATGGTGGCATTAATCTGTGTAAACTCTGCACTGGTAGTATTGGCAATCACCTTCGCTAATGTGGTCTTCCCAGTTCCCGGCGGGCCATAAAAAATAATAGAACTTAACTTATCCGCTTTTATGGCACGATAAAGCAGCTTATCCTCTCCGACAATATGCTGTTGTCCCACCACTTCCTCTAAAGTCGTCGGCCGCATTCTTGCAGCCAATGGAGACTCCTTTTCTTTATTCGTATTTCGCATATATTCAAATAAATCCATGTTTTCACCTATTCTTCCTATGAAAATATCCAGTCCGATATTTGAGTTAAAAATTTTCTTTTATCCTTTCTCTCTTACCCGGAACTATTCTGAGTACAATACATATCGATTTTAACATATTCTTTTCCAAAACGACAGATAAGTACACTAATAAACGTTAACAATATATCATACATTTGACTTAAATATAGAACTCAAAAAAATTCACTATAACTAAATTAAAGTCCAAAGAGCAAAAAAAATAAACAATTCAGAAAAACTTTAGAGAAAATCTTTAGAGAAAATCAAAAAAATCTATTGACAATAAATCTCCTATATAATATAATTCTATTTGTCTTGAAAATGACATGCGCGAGTGGCTCAGTGGTGGAGCACCTCCTTGCCAAGGAGGGGGTCGCGGGTTCGATCCCCGTCTCGCGCTTTTTTATTTCTCGGTTTTAAACCGAGTTTTTTTATGCCTTTACACAATTTACATTCTTTAATCAAAATCTATGAATTTTCTCATTTTCCAATTACATAAAAAGCTCCGGTACCTAATGACCGGAACTTTTTATCATCTTTATTCTTCTACACTATCCGCATACTTCACCCGATAAATCCGGCGAAGCGATTCATCAATCCGTTCCTCTGAAATCGTACCTGTCTGGACTGCCTCAAGCACTCCATTATAAGCTGTTTCAAATTCTTCCGGCATAAAAATCATATCTGCGCCCGCTTGAATAGCCTTAACAGCCGCTTCATCGGATGTATAATATTCTGTAATAGCTTTCATATTTAATGCATCCGTAATAATAATACCTTCAAATCCCAAATCGTTTCTTAATATTCCAACCACTTCTTTGGAAATGGATGCAGGAGTATTATCTCCTGCCAGTGCCGGTGCGGATACATGACTCATCATAACAAAATCGGCACCTGCATCAATACCTGCCTTAAATGCCGGAAATTCCACTGCCTGAAATTCCTCTAAAGTACGTTCTGTTGTTGCCATTCCATTATGCGTATCTGCTGTGGTATCACCCAATCCCGGAAAATGCTTCAAACAGGAACTGACACCCGCTTCTTCTAATCCTTGTACAAATGACGGAACCATAGACGCTACAACTGCTCCATCCGCTCCAAAAGAACGTTTCCCTATTGTAGTATTATCTGCATTCGTCAATACATCTGCCACCGGTGCAAAATCTAAATTAAACCCAAATCCTGAAAGGTACTCACCAATTGTCTTACCTGTATCAAATGCTTTCTGTGTATCACCACCGGCTCCGATATCTGCCATATTTCCCACATTTTCCACACCTACATTTGCATCTGCTACACGGCTTACTTCTCCACCTTCTTCATCTACAGCCAAAAAAATTGGATATTTGCTGTACATTTTTGTATTTGCCAACATTTCTGTCAACTGTTCCTGCGACTGAATGTTTTTAGAAAAATATACCAATCCGCCAACTGCATATTTATTCAATGCTTCTCTCGTACCATCGCCTGCTTTTACCGCTGTCCCTACTCCTGTCAATGCCTCCGGCGTAATAACAAATAATCCTGCAACCTTATCCTCCAACGGCATTTCCGCAATACATGCATCTATTTTGGCATCCAAAGGATCCACTGCTTCAACTGCTGACTCCGGTTCTGAAATTGTTACCGGCTCCTCGCTTTCTTCAAGCTCCTCTAACTGCTTCGCTAATTCTTCTGCCTGCTTTTTATCTGCCGCCTTATGCGCAAAATGCCGAACAGTTGAAGTAACTCCGACGACAAGTACCACAATAATGACTGCCAAAAAAACATATGCCATAATCTGATTCCTTATTCTTCGTTTCCTTCTATACTCTCTTCGGTCCATATCTCTATTCTCATCCATACTGATATTGACTCCTTTCATAACTCTCTGAATCTCTTCAGACACTCCTCCTAACATAATAACCTAATTTCTTTGATTTTTCTACAGTAAATGAAAGGAATACACAAATTCTTAATAATTATGGAACAAATAATACAAAAAAAACGCATAACGACGAAGCGGATATCGATTATTTAAAAATCAATACCCGCTTCTAAACTATGCTATCCAATGGATTATACCTCCAATTCTCATCCTTCGTATCTTCCCCTTCTTCTTTCGTACCACCTGTACTGTAACGGCCAAAATAATTTTAAATTTTCTTTTGTACTTCGTTACTTTCTCTTTTGGTTCTGATTACGATAATGTTTTCTTTTGTTCCTTATTCTTTTGTACTTTAAATTGGATTATGTAATATAAGTTTCTGGTGGACCGTACCTCTCTTTCTATAGATTCATCTATGTAAAACTTTTGTTTTTAGATGTAATCTATGTGATTTCTTTTGATGTTTTAATTATACTAATCCTGTCTATATTTGTCAATACATTTTTCAAATATTTTTTATATTTTTCTTTATTTTGTTTTTATTTGTAGATTTTTCTGTTATTTTGAAATATAATGTCATTTTTTGTAAATTTTTGCAAATAGTTTCTTTCTATTTTTTTACTTTCACTTAAAGGTTGCATACAATAAGTGTTTTTGTTACGTTCCTTGCCATCTACACACAAAAGTTCTATACTATAAATAATTGTTATCAATAAAAACTATACAAAATAAATTAAAAGGAGCTTGATTTTATGACGTATAAACAAGAAGCTTTTGCGGCGGCAGCAAACAGTATTATCAAAAATTTAGAAAAACGAGGTATGGAAGGGTATTTCTTTGAAGATTGTGCCTCCTGTGTCATGGCTATTTCCGATATGATTCCGGCAGGCAGTGTCATTTCATGGGGCGGTAGTGAATCAATTAAAGAAGTTGGGCTTCTGGATGCCTTAAAACGTGGAGAATATGAATTAATTGACAGAATGACTGCATCTACTCCCGAAGAAAGCCGTCTTCTTTATTCCAAAGCAGTAATGTCAGACTTTTTTCTTATGAGTTCCAATGCCATTACATACGATGGTGAACTGGTAAATCGCAGCCACCCGTAAAACGGGTGGTTCGGCTTGCGGGCTATAAGCCCTTGACACCGGACAGCGTCTAAAGGCGCCAAAGGCTTTCCCGCTGTTCAAGCCACTATTGCAGTTGACTCGTTGCATAAGCCCCTTAAAG
>JAFSBX010000090.1 GCA_017437065.1 Lachnospiraceae bacterium | reverse complement strand
TGTCTTAAAACATGCGGATATGGTTCTCTCGTGCGAAACGGTATAGAACTTGATTTTAAATATGTATCCGGTGATGATAAAGAGGACGAAACAATTATGGAAAATTGGCTAAGGAAAAACAAATTCTATGCACATCTTCTCTGCAGTTTTGTTGAAAGAAAAAATGAAGAGTTTTATACAAATGATTTGGTTTGGAAGTTAAAATTCCTCGAATGGGAGTTCAAAAACGGAAAAGTCACCAAATCAAAGTGGTAAGAAAACGGAGGAATGATTATGGGATGGTTTGGTATGCCCGGGTGTGACCGGGAATCAGCATTTAAAGAATTATTTTCGCAGGCTCAGTACACAAAAAAATTCGAACTCATCTGGCAAAAGCATATGAAGAGTAAAAGCATAGCGGTGTACCGAATTGACGGACGGCTCATAGGTGAAACAATTCTCTGGGCAGACGACGATGATGAGCTTATGTATAAGCCAATCAGCTGGGTAGATTCTGTTAAGTACATACCCAAGATGTATCACAAAGAGCTTTTGGAAAACTCATCGCAAATAGAAAAGGAAAGTTATGAGGCTTCGAGATTCAGCTTGAAAGGAGCAGTAACATGAAAATTCTTTCTTGCGGAGCGGGAATGCAGTCAACTGCACTCGCTCTTATGAGTTGTGAAAACAAGATGAAGGGAATCATTCATAAAGAGGTGCCTATTTACGACGCAGTTGTATTCTGTGATCTTGGACTTGAACCTTACTGGGTAAAGGACCAGGTAGAATTTATCAAAAATGCGTGTGAAAAAGCAGGAATCCTTTTTAAAATCATTGATAGCAATCTGTATAAGGATTATATGGATAACTTCGGTGAAGGACATGTTTCATCTGTTCCATTCTGGAGTGTAGATGAAAATGGAAAAAAGGCAAAAATGCGCAGGCACTGCACGATTGATTATAAGATTCTTCTTGTTGAGAAATTCCTAAGATATAATCTTCTGGGATACAAAAAGTACCAACGGTTAAAACCTGAAGATGTATCGGCACATGAGATGCACATCGGCTTTTCTGCAGAGGAAAGCAGAAGAATATCCGGACTTAATCCGTCTAATCTTTATATTAAAAAGTATCCGTTAGTGGAGATGGGATGGGAGAGAGCAGACAGCTATAAATACATACTTGAAGTATGGGGCCTTGATACTAAGGCAAGCGCGTGCAGTTTCTGCCCGTTTCATATGAACTATTTCTTCAAACATCTAAAAGAGAACGCAGCAGATGAATATAAGAAAATTGTTGCGTTTGACAGATTGATTGGAGAAAAGCAGGAGAAAACAGCAATCAAGAGCAAGATCTTTATATCGCGCTCAAGAAAAAGAATAGAGGATTTGTTGCCGGAAGAGTGTAATGATGCACAGTATTTTGAATACAATGGCAGACAGGTCTGGAACGGATTTTAAAATGATACGAGGAGGGGCTACAAGCTCCTCCTCAAATTTAATGATGGAGGAAATATAATTAATTTTTTCAGACCATAAATATTGAAAAGTGAAGGTAGTCGTGATACAATACAATGTAATAAGGGATGTTTCAATGAAAAATATAAATACAATGCCATTTGGATATAAAGAAACTGGAGAAATCGATCCAATACAATCAGAAATTGTTAAATACATTTTTGAAAAGGTTAATGAATATAGCGATAATCCGCCGCAAATTCTTG
>JAFSBX010000089.1 GCA_017437065.1 Lachnospiraceae bacterium | reverse complement strand
CCATCGATAGAGATGAAATCTCCTTCGTTGAAAGTTTTACCAGCTAATGTAAATTTCTTGTTTGCTTCATCCATAGCGATATCGCCACAACCGGATACACAGCATGTACCCATACCACGAGCAACTACTGCTGCGTGAGATGTCATACCACCACGAACTGTTAAGATACCCTGAGAAGCTTTCATACCTGTGATGTCTTCCGGAGATGTTTCAAGACGAACAAGTACAACTTTTTCTCCTCTAGCGTTCCAGCTTTCAGCATCTTCTGCTGTAAATACAACTTTACCACAAGCAGCACCCGGTGATGCACCAAGTCCTCTTCCTAATGGTGTAGCAGCTTTTAATGCAGCAGCATCGAACTGTGGATGTAATAATGTATCAAGGTTACGAGGATCGATCATAGCAACTGCTTCTTCTTCAGTTCTCATACCTTCATCTACTAAATCACAAGCAATCTTTAATGCAGCCTGAGCTGTTCTCTTACCGTTACGTGTCTGTAACATGAAAAGTTTTCTATCCTGGATAGTAAACTCCATATCCTGCATATCTCTGTAGTGATTTTCAAGTGTAGAACATACCTGTGTAAACTGCTCATAAACTTCAGGCATAACTTCTGCTAATGCAGCGATTGGCTGAGGTGTACGAACACCGGCAACTACGTCTTCACCCTGAGCGTTGATTAAGAACTCACCCATAAGTTTCTTTTCGCCTGTAGCAGGATCTCTCGTGAAGGCAACACCTGTACCGGATTCATCAGACCAGTTACCGAATGCCATTTCCTGTACGTTAACAGCTGTACCCCAAGAATAAGGGATATCATTGTCACGACGATATACGTTTGCACGTGGGTTGTCCCAAGAACGGAATACGGCTTTAACAGCACCCATTAACTGTTCCTTCGGATCATCCGGGAAGTCCTGACCAATTTTAGCTTTGTATTCAGCTTTGAACTGATTAGCTAATTCTTTAAGGTCATCAGCTGTTAAATCAACGTCCTGAGTAACGCCTCTTTCTTCTTTCATTTTATCGATTAATTCTTCGAAGTATTTTTTACCAACTTCCATAACTACGTCAGAATACATCTGGATAAATCTTCTGTAGCAGTCACGAGCCCATCTTTCATTTCCTGTTTTCTTAGCAACTACTTCTACTACTTCTTCATTTAAACCAAGGTTTAAGATTGTATCCATCATACCAGGCATAGAAGCTCTAGCTCCTGAACGAACAGATACAAGTAATGGATTTTCTAAATCGCCGAATTTCTTTCCTGTGATTTCTTCCATTTTAACGATTGCTTCGTTAATCTGTGTCTGAATTTCGTCATTGATCTGACGACCATCTTCATAATACTGTGTACAAGCTTCTGTTGAAATTGTGAAACCCTGTGGTACAGGAAGACCTAATTTAGTCATTTCTGCAAGGTTAGCACCTTTTCCACCAAGAAGTTCACGCATGCTAGCGTCACCTTCGCTAAATAAGTAAACCCATTTTGCCATTTGCTTTTTCTCCTTGAAATGTTTTTTTGAACGTACAAAACAAAGCGCCTTGTCAAATATACTGTCCAATGCGCGGTTGTCGTCTGCGAATATTATAGCATAAGCCCCCCTTTGACGCACCATCAATTTCTCTTTTTGTGCCATTTTCGTAAAAGTTGCCTAATATTTTCCGCTTTATTTCTTTAGTTTAACAAAATGTAAGCGGTTACATAGTCTTTTTGTCCGTATCTCAAAAACGTTTGTTTTTCTTAGGACGATTTATTTTCATTTTTTAATTTATCGCGTTGTGCATTTTGTACAAACAAGCAATATTTCACTGTTTTCATCGGGGCAATTTATCCAGTCTTTTTCTACAGTAATTGTCACTCTCCATGTTCCCTTACATATTCCAAAAATTCAGGAGTTTTTGACCAATACTTCTTTCCCCAGTTTTCAAAATTCCACTCTTCCATATATTCATTGCATTCATAATCTATGTAGTATATCTGTTCATTTTGCACTATGAAATTTGTTGGAAAATAATCAATATTTAACCCTTGTGATTGTACCAGTTCGCTCATCTTTTGCACTTGATGAATATATGTATCTTTCATCTTATCATGAAGCACTAATTCGTATATCGTAGGACCATCAATATATTCTTTTAGAATTCTTTCCATCGTCTCATCGATATCTAACATTTGAGGTATCAAAATTCCTGTCCTACACAATCTGTCGTAATCCCTTTTTTCAGCTTCTATCTTGTTCCCGAAGTGGTAATAGGAACACGGCTCGTGATGTATCTGCTTCAAAACGTATTCTTTGGCTCCGTCAGTGACTAAATAAGAATATCCGCCCTTGCCATGTCCCAGCAGTTTTATAATATTATAATCTTTACCATTTACGTTCATTAATTCCATTTTGATATCCCATATTACCTTTCAATCTGTTTATCCATTCGCTCTGATCAAATCACATACTACTACAAACTCACCCTGCAAAATGCAGATTTTCAAATACTTTCTCCGTAGGTACTTCTTCCCCATCAACTTCCATAAAAACCTGTCTATTAAGATAAATCCATCCTTCTGCCCCATCTTCCCTGAAAAACTGCAGCCAGTTTTTATTATCCGTTGCACCAAACGTTACTGTGGCATCTGAGGGTTCCAGCGCCATTTTTTCTGCTCCTAAATCCGGCTCTGAATAAACAGTCATTTTCTTTATCTGTTTTACATCCTGACCAGTGACAGAATCATTATAAGGATAATACCACTCTTCCTCAACTAAACGAATCTTTTCTCCCTCCAGTTCCCATGTAAACGGTGCATTCCATGTCTGAAAAATGGAAAGTCTTCCGGAACCGGTAATTTTTCCATTACCATTTATCATAAGTTCATTATACGGACTATCCGTAAATACACTGCCCAGATAAACTATCGCGTCATCCTGATAACGCATAAACCGAAACTCCGGATCGTCACTGAATCCTTCATCCAAAATAACAACTTCACGATAATCGTCCTTACTGTCCAAATCCACTACAAAAAAGAAATCCGCAGAAGGCGATATCATTTGAGGCACTTCCCCTTTCCACTCTGACACAGGTGTCAGACACTCGCTTCCGGGATATATGGCAAAAAGCAGTTCTACATTAATTCCATCAGATGACTGTGGCTCATAAATTACATCTTCCGAAATTCCATCACTATTTAAATCTACCCTGCACGGAAATCCGGCAGGTACGGCAATTATTTTATGCTCTGCAAAATCGTCTTCCACAAGCTCTGTATATCCTGATTCATTTGCTTCTGCTACAAATGCTGTACTTTCTTCCACGGCAATATTCTCTTCTTCCTCTTTTGCCCGTGTTTCCGACTCTTGTACCTCTTCCTCCTTAGTTTCTATCTCTAATGTTTCCGCCACATCATTTCCTGCCCCTTTATCTCCACATGCACATAAAAAAATCATACCAAAAATCAACCATACCACAACTGTACCACGCTTTAATATCAATTTCATCCCCACTCCTTTTTCATCCTATTTTCACCGCAAAACCCAAAACGTTATCCATATTCCCAAACTACTTTTTCTCTTTCATCTCCACTTCCACATCCTCTACAAACTGCCACCACGCATCTTCGTTTTCCACATAATATTTCGGACATATTTTTCCATTATCATCATAATGTCTCATCAAATCTTTCGGTTTCAATCCGTATTTTTCCAACAGAATCGCTGCAAATTTCACAAGCGTCTGATAGGTTGCTTCCGTAAACTCTCCGCTTTCATCAATATAACAGCATTCAATGGAAATAGAATCATCATTTCTTCCGGCAACCGCATAGGCAATTTCTTCCAGTGGAATACACTGTACAATTTCCCCCTCGTATCCGATAATAAAATGAGAACTGGCAGAAGTTTCATGTGTTTCTGACAGATTTTGAAAATAACTCCTATTCTGTGTCGCATTTGTTCCGGGATTTGCCGTATAATGTACAAAAATATTTTTTACTTTCTTTAGTTCATTCCCGGGCCTTGAATATTCATTGATTGTCAAAAACTCCTGTGTACAGACAATTCCTTCCTCTTCCAACATTCCAAACATTTCTTCAATTGTCCAGTCATTCCCTTTATAAAATAAAGTTCCAAGCGTCTCCGATAAGTTGCTTGCCCGTATTTTTGTATCTTCCTTAAACACCAGACTTTTGACTCCAAAAAAAATCAAACCCACGACTATGCAGATAAAAAATGCGCAGATACACCGCGCAATAAACACTTTTTTTCTTCTCTTTTTTCGCCTTATTTCCCGAAGTTCGTCTCTTGTCAGTCCCCTTTTTTGCTGTACACGTGCTTTTTTTGCACTTTCCGCCTGTTGTCTGTTTCTCTCGTTTATTCTTACAGTTGTTCTTACACAAGAACAAACCGCTGTTTCTCTTCCCCTACTACTGTACATTACTCTTCTTCCCCTATCATTCTATTTTAATCCGGCACTTCTTTCTTTTGGAATAAATCCATCAAAAATAAACCAGTCAAAATTTTCTTTTGCTGCTTTTAACTGCTCTTCATTTTTAATTGTCCAGCCTGCTGCCGCTGCTCCAAACAGATAACGGCATATCTGCCTTGACATATTTTTTGAATATTTATGATTGTATGCAATAAAATCCGGTTTCGTCAGAAAGTTCAATGTCAGATAATGCAACAGAAAATAAAATGGTACATTCGCTGTTCCCTCTTTCCTGAAATGGTCCGCCAACTGTCCTCTGACTACTTCTTTATGATTTTTCCTATACCACAGTAATGCTAACGGATTGAAGGATTCTATGGCATAAGCACCTTTATACTTACGCAATATTTCATCTGCAATCCTGCATACCCGGTAATCTCTCCACTCTATTTTCAATTCCACGATAATGGGAACTCTTCCTCCAATCACTTCCAAGGCTTCTTCCAATGTGGGGATATGCTCCTGTGAACGAAATAATTCCAGATTTTTTAATTCCTCATATGTGTAATCAATTACTTTACCGCTTGTCCTACATGCCCTTCGCAACGTAAAATCATGAAAAACCACCGGAATTTTATCCTTGGTAAGCTGTATATCCATTTCAATACCAAATCCGTTTTCTGCCGCTTTAGCAAATGCCGGTAATGAATTTTCCGGTGCGTCCGTCTCATTATCAAACAATCCTCTGTGTGCATATAATTTTCCTTCAAACGGTGTTCTATCCGGTCTTTTTATCATTCTTGGCATAATTGCATAAAGATACACTGCCACTAAAAACAAAACTATGAATCCTATCCACAAAAAAATCATTTTCCTGCCTCTTTTTTCAATTTTTCTTTCCGTAAATTTTATCTATATTTCATTATACACCTATATTCTTTTATTTCCAATTAATATATTCTTAAGAATAACTTGCAATTTTAGGGATTTTCTGTAAAATAGGTAAGGTGGCAACTCATAATATTTATAATAAGAAAGGTTATCATAAATGATTAGTGCAAATAATGTAACATTACGAATCGGCAAAAAAGCGTTATTTGAAGACGTTAACATTAAATTTACGGAAGGAAACTGTTATGGTTTAATCGGTGCAAACGGTGCCGGTAAATCTACATTCTTAAAAATTCTTTCCGGTCAGTTAGAAACTACTAACGGTGATATTACAATTACACCGGGACAGAGACTTTCCGTTTTGGAACAGGATCACTTTAAATATGACGACTATCCGGTTATGGACGTTGTTATCATGGGTAATGAACGTCTTTACCAGATTATGAAAGAAAAAGATGCTATCTATGCAAAAGAAGATTTCTCTGACGAAGACGGTATCCGTGCCAGCGAATTAGAAGCAGAATTTGCGGAAATGGATGGTTGGGAAGCAGAATCCAACGCTGCCATGCTCTTAAATGGTCTTGGTATTGATACAGACATCCACTATGCTCAGATGTCTACTTTAACAGGTAATGACAA
Source organism: Lachnospiraceae bacterium (assembly GCA_017437065.1). Taxonomy (GTDB): domain Bacteria; phylum Bacillota; class Clostridia; order Lachnospirales; family Lachnospiraceae; genus RGIG3002. Next base: position 35,035 of record JAFSBX010000089.1, on the reverse strand, counting down.
GGTGAAAATTTTGCTTGCAAAAGCATTGTTTGGAAATCCTGACATTCTTCTTTTAGACGAGCCTACCAACCACTTAGATTTGGACGCTATCGCATGGCTTGAGGACTTTTTAATTGATTTTGAAAATACGGTTATCGTTGTATCCCATGACCGTTACTTCTTAAATAAAGTTTGTACACATACTGCTGATATTGACTACGGCAAAATTCAGCTTTACGCCGGAAACTATGACTTCTGGTATGAATCCAGCCAGCTTTTAATCAAACAGATGAAGGAAGCCAACAAAAAGAAAGAAGAAAAAATCAAGGAATTACAGGAATTTATTTCCCGTTTCTCCGCAAATGCTTCCAAATCCAAACAGGCTACTTCCAGAAAGAAAGCTTTGGAAAAAATCGAACTGGATACCATCAAACCATCCAGTAGAAAATATCCGTACATTGATTTCCGTCCGGAACGTGAAATCGGGAATGAAGTATTGACTGTAGAAGGCATTACAAAAACAATCGATGGCGTAAAAGTATTGGACAATATTTCCTTTATTGTAGGTCATGATGATAAAATTGCTTTCGTAGGAAGCAACGAAATTGCAAAAACAACTCTCTTCAAAATCCTGATGGGTGAAATGGAACCCGACAGCGGAAGCTACAAATGGGGTGTTACTACTTCCCAGGCATACTTCCCGAAGGATAACACGGAAGAATTTGACAATGACCTTACTATTGTAGACTGGCTTACAGGCTATTCCCCTGTAAAAGATGTGACATATGTTCGTGGTTTCCTCGGCCGTATGCTCTTTGCAGGCGAAGATGGTGTGAAAAAGGTAAAAGTTTTATCCGGTGGTGAAAAAGTACGTTGTCTTTTATCCAAAATGATGATTTCCGGTGCAAACTGTCTGATTTTAGACGAGCCGACAAACCATTTGGATATGGAATCCATTACCGCATTGAACAATGGATTAATTAAATTCTCAGGAGTAGAATTATTCTCCTGCCACGATCACCAGTTCGTACAGACAACAGCTAACCGTATTATGGAAATCCTTCCGAACGGTTCTTTAATTGATAAAATTACAACTTACGATGAGTACCTTGCAAGCGATGAAATGGCTCGTAAGAGAACTGTATTTACTGCAAATAAGGAAGATGACGAAAACTAATCACATACAAGCACTTTCCTGATTGTACAAATTTAGCAGCAGATGTTTTGTAGAACATCTGCTGTTTATAATTACATAAGACTTTTGTTACTGATTGTTTAAATCAACAAGACCGTCTTATTCATTATGTTATCAAGAATGGAGTATTCGCTTATGAAAATAGTAGATTTACATGTACATTCCAACAAATCCGATGGTAGCTTCTCTCCCACGGAATTAGTAAACTATGCGATAGAAAAGGGACTTTCTGCCTTTGCATTAACAGACCACGATACAACAGACGGCTTAGACGAAGCTATAGAAGCCGCCAAAGGAAAAGATATTGAAGTTATTCCCGGAATTGAATTTTCCACAGAATACGAAGGAAAAGACATTCATATTGTAGGACTCTATATTGACTATAAAGGGGAGATTTTCCAAAAACATATTCACGCCTTTGTAGATTCCCGTATTGAAAGAAACAGAAAAATGTGTCAGAATCTTCAAACGGCAGGTATCGATATTTCCTACGAAAAACTTCTGACAGCCTTTCCTGACTCTGTTATCACAAGAGCTCACTATGCAAAATATTTACTGAATATCGGTGCTGTCAAGAGTATGCCTGAGGCATTTGACAAATATTTAGGCGACCACACTCGTTACTTCGTTCCCCGCGAAAAAGTAACACCTATGCAGGCTGTTCAGTTAATTTTGGATGCAGGTGGCATTCCGGTACTTGCCCACCCTACTCTCTACCATATGAGTGACCGCAGACTGGAACTACTTCTTTATCGACTGAAAGAAGTTGGTTTGGTTGCTATGGAATGCATTTATAGCACCTACTCACCTGCTGAAGAAAGACAAATGAAAACACTCGCCCAAAAATATAATCTTCTTCCAAGCGGTGGTTCTGATTTCCATGGGACAACCAAGCCTAAACTGGATCTGGCAGTAGGCTACGGCTCTTTGGTAGTACCGGAAGAAATCTTAGTAAATTTAAGAAAGGCGCTTCCTACCGGAGAGCAACATATCACAACCTAAATAACTGCCCTCTTATTACCTGATTTTCAAACTATATTTACAAAAAAAAGAACTGACTTACCAAAATGGTCTGCCGGTTCTTTTTTATAAATATACTTTGCCAATAATTAATTTTGGAAATGATATACTAACACTCTACAATCAGATATCTTCCATCGCCGACTTCAAATACTTCATCTGCCTCTAATATTCCTTCTTCGTCGGCTCCTTCCATATCCACACCCTCTTCTTCAAAGTATTCCCATACTTCTTTTACGGAATTTACCACCACTGCCATACAGTCTAATAAAAATTCTTCTGCTTCTTCTTCGTCTTGTGCAACCCTTTCCGGAAACAGCTGCAACTGTTTCTCCAAAAAACATTTTAGTACAACATCATCAAATTCCTGCATATACCTGTTCCTCCTTGTCGTTTCATTATTTTAACATTTTTACTGTGACTTTTTAACTAATTCTGTTTTTCCTCTCTGCAATATTACAAAAGATTAAGTTTATATAATTCCTGATATAATCTTCCTACCGGCAGTCCTACCACATTATTATAATCGCCTTCTATTCCTTTCACATATGCGGCAAATCTGCCCTGAATGCCGTAGGCACCTGCCTTATCCATTGGATCACCTGTTTTGATATAATCCCAAATCTGCTGTTCACTCATTTCATATACATGCACTTTTGTACACTCAAAAAAGGTGGTAATCTCTTCAGCATAACACAACGCCACACCGGTATAAACCTGATGCACATTCCCTTGAAGTTCCTTTAACATCCGAAATGCTTCTTCTTCACTCTTCGGCTTTCCTAAAATTTTCTCGCCTTCCGCACTGTTACAGACTACAATCGTATCTGCACCGATTACAACTGCATCTTCCTTAAGATTTTTCTTTACATCTGCCGCCTTTTGTGTTGCCAGCTCCATAACTACCTCTTGCGGAACCGTCTTTGTAATCACTTCTTCAATACTGCTTACCTCTACAGTAAAACAAATTCCTATTTGCTCCAATAATTCTTTTCTTCTCGGCGATGCCGATGCTAAAACAATTTTACTCATGATGTGTCTCCGGTATAAATACTCGATTATTTGTAATATCTTTACTCTCTTTTGCATACCAAACAGCTTCTTCACAAAATGCATCCTGTGAATTAAAAATTGCCTTACCTCTCCGGTCTACCTTCTCATAGATGCCTTTTTCATTTAAAACATGGGCTTTCTCCGTATCCTTAAGCTGTCCGTCCAATATATGTTTTAATTTCTCTTTTAACTGTTCATTTTCCACCGGAAAAAGAATTTCTACACGTCGTTCCAGATTTCTCGGCATCCAGTCTGCGCTGCCACAATAAATCTCACTCTTGCCGCCATTTTCAAAATAAAAGATACGGCTGTGTTCCAAAAAATTGCCTACAATGGAACGCACACTGATATTATCACTGATTCCCGGAATCCCAACCTTCAGACAGCAGATACCTCTTACTATCAGTTCAATTTTCACGCCTGCCCCACTTGCTTCATAAAGAGCCGCCATAATATCCTTATCGCACAGAGAATTCATTTTGGCAATAATATGTCCGCCCTTTCCCTCTCTTGCACATTTTGCTTCTCTTTCTATGAGATATAAAAATTTCTTTTTCAGCCAGAGCGGTGCAACTGCCAGCTTATTCCAGCTAAGCGGCTCTGAATATCCTGAAAGCATATTAAATACCGCAGTAGCATCTTCTCCGATTGCTTCAGAACAAGTCAGCATTCCCACATCCGTATACAACTTCGCCGTAGCATCGTTATAATTTCCCGTACCAAGATGTACATACCTGCGAATACCATCTTCTTCTTTTCGAACAATCAGCGTAATCTTACTGTGCGTCTTTAAACCTACTAATCCATAAATAACATGGCATCCGGCTTTTTCCAGTTTTCTTGCCCAGACAATATTATTTTCTTCATCAAATCTGGCTTTCAGTTCCACTAAAACGGTTACCTGCTTTCCGTTTTCTGCTGCCTGCGCAAGTGCCGCTATAATGGGCGAATTTCCACTGACACGATAAAGTGTCTGCTTAATTGCCAGCACATTTTCATCCTTTGCCGCCTGTCTGATAAAATCCACTACCGGCGTAAATGTCTGATATGGATGGTGCAGTAAAATATCACCCTGTCTGATATGTTCAAATATATCTTCTCCTGCCGGTAACTCCGGAACAGGCTGAGGCACATATTTTTTTGTTTTTAAATGGTCAAACCCTTCCAATCCATACATCTTCATAAGGAAAGTCAGATCAAGAGGTCCGTCAATTTTGTAAATTCCCTGTTCAGAAATCATCAACTCATTTTTCAGAATTTTTAACAGTCGTTTATCAATTCCGTCTTCTACCTCCAAACGGATAACCTGTCCCCACTGTCTCTTTTTGAGCTGTCTCTCGATTTCTTTTAATAAATCCTCTGCTTCATCCTCTTCAATTGTCAGATCCGCATTTCTCATAATACGGAATGGATGCGCACAAATAATATCATAATTTAGAAACAGCTTATCAATGTTTCGCTCAATAATTTCTTCCAAAAGAATGACTGTTTTTTCTCCTTCCTTTTCGGATGGAATCGAAACAATTCTCGGTAACACACTTGGCACCTGCACTGTAGCAAACTCAAATTCATCTTTCCCTGCCTTTTTACTTACCAGAGCCCCAATGTTTAATGACTTATTCCGAATCAGTGGGAATGGTCTGGAAGAATCCACCGCCATCGGTGTCAGCACCGGATACACGTTATCCATAAAATAACGGTCAACATATTTCTTTTCTTCCTCATTCAGCTGTTCATGATGCTCCACTACACGCAATCCATTCTGTAAAAGCAACGGTACTAAAGATCTTTTATAAGTTGAATATTGACTCCTCACAAGCTCATGCGTTGCCTTATCCAGCATGGCAAGCTGTTCTAACGGAGTTTTTCCTGAAATATCCTTCTTTGTATAACCTGCGTTTACCATATCCTTTAAAGAAGCAACACGAACCATAAAGAACTCATCCAGATTAGATGATGTAATACTCAAAAATTTCAATCTTTCAAAAAGCGGGATTTTCTTGTCTTTTGCCTCACTGAGTACACGATTATTGAATAACACCCAGCTCATTTCCCTGTTTGTATAATATTCCGGACTTTTAAACTTATCCATTACAAAGCACCTCCTCTATTCTATCAGTTCCATGATTTCCTAAAATGTCTTTTTCTGCTTAATTACAGGACACACACTGAATACCTCTTCGAAAAATTCAGCTCTCTTTTCAAACAATCCTTTTTCCAGTGTAATATCTTCATCCGTATCCACAGTAATCACTAAATTACCATCTTTTAATACGGTCTTTACATCCTTAAACTTCTGTTTATGGCTACGGTCAAGTCCGTTTGCCACTCTTAAAATCGCTGTCAGCTTCGCAATCGTAAGATAATCAATATTTTGAGAATAATCAAACACTGCATGATTATATTTTACCACATTTGCCACAATTTCTCTCTCCGTATGGGAAAGTCCGATAATTTCGGTCGACATTATGATATTATAGGAGCATTCTGCCAGATTCATCATACTGATATATTTTCCGCAATCATGTAAAATAGCTGCAATTCTAAGTAAAAGTCTTTCCCTTTTTCCCAATCCATGCACTTTTTTCATACTGTCAAAAATGGTCAGCGTAAGTTTTTCCAGCGTCTCACCCCGTTTTTTACTTCCCATATACCGCTTACTGATATTTTGCGCACAGGCAATGATATCTTCCTCAAAATTGTGAGAAACTACGGCAATTTTATTTTTCTCCGCATATTCATATGCAATACCATCACAAAGTGTTACTCCCGGTATCCAAAGCATCTTGGCATCCATCAAATGAATAATTTTCCTAATCAGAATCTCTGTTATGCTAAGTAAAGGAATATTCTCTTCCGGTATATCCAATACTTTTACAATCTCAAGCGGTGTTTTTTTATGAATCACCTGTGAAAACTCTTCAAAGGATTCTGTCTTGACATAATCCTCTTCCGTAATTTTCAACTTATGCTTTTTGGCAAGTGGAGAAAGATAGTCATCTACGATAATAATATTATGAATATCCCGGTCTTTTAAATAAAGCTTTTTAAATACAGCCAGCTGGGAACTGATCAGCTCATCTACCAGACCTTCAAATTGTGCCGGTTTTGCATTTAAACGATTCATTCGTTCCTGAATTCTTAACACCCCGAGTTTTAAATTCTGCGTTGCAACAAGAGTATCTTTCATAAAGAGGGATAGCTGGATACTTCCACCTCCGATATCCGCAATTACCGTACTGTTTTCTAAAATTTGTGCAAAAGCTTCTCCTTTGGACGCCACAGACTTATAATCCAGAAAACGCTGTTCGGAATTACTGAGAATGTCAATCTTAATTCCCGTTTTTACCCGAATCTGCTCTAAAACAATCCGGCTGTTGTTTGTTTCCCTTATCGCACTGGTAGCATAGGCTCTGTAATCTTCCACCTGATAGGACTTCATAATATCTGAAAATTCTCGTAAAATCCGACACAGTTCCTCTACTTTTTCATACCCTATTTTCCCCGTTGCATAAGTATCCGTTCCTAAATCCAGCCGATATCTGATACAATCAATTTCCTTCATTCCATTCTTTGCAGAAGCTTCAAAAATTTTCATGCAAAGCTCATAAGAACCTACATCAATTGCTGCAAATGTCTTTACCGCCATACCTGCCTTACCCCTTTCCCAATTCGTCTGCTTAAGTATTCACCCAATTAAACCTATTAACTCTTTAAGTTTCTGCTTTACCTAACAAATAATCAATAAACTGCTGTGCCGTTCTTCCCGATAAACCTCCATGGGAGAGTTCCCACTTATTTGCTTCCAATAACAGCTCTTCTTCCTGCATATCAATCCGATTTTTCTTTGCCAGACTGCATACAATCTGTTGGAACTCTTTCTTCGTTGGTGCACAGAAGAAAATGGATACACCGAAACGATACACAAGTGACAATTTTTCCTGCACTGTATCACTGGAATGTAAATCATCTCTTCTTTCTTCTTTATCGCTGAATTTCTCGCGTACCAGATGTCTTCTGTTGGAAGTCGCATAAATCAGCACATTGTCCGGTTTCTTTTCCAAGCCGCCTTCTATCACTGCTTTTAAGTATTTATATTCAATCTCAAAATCCTCAAAACTTAAATCATCCATATAAATAATAAACTTATAATTTCTGTTCTTTATCTGGCTGATTACATCATTTAAATCCTGAAACTGATGCTTGTACACTTCTATAATGCGAAGTCCCTGCCCGTAATATTCATTTGCAATCGCCTTAATACTGGAAGATTTGCCTGTTCCCGCATCACCGAACAAAAGACAGTTATTGGCTTTTTTCCCTTTTACAAAAGCCTCTGTATTGTCAATCAGTTTCTGCTTGGGAATTTCATATCCGATAATATCGTCCAGATACACATGGGCAATATTTTTAATCGGTACAATCCTTGCTCCTTCTTCTGTATGCTCAATTCTGAATGATTTATGTAAGCCGAATTTTCCCACACCATATTCTTTATAAAACTCCGTTAAAGACTTTTTCATTTCTTCCGGTGTGGAATCTTCCGTAAATCTCACTGCAAGCTCACATATTCTGTCACGGATTCTTGCATTATAAACTTTACTTTTTTCCGAACTGCTTTCATACTGTTCTACAAACTCAAAAGTATCCACGCCAAGAGCCTCACAAACAGGAGCAAAGTCAAAATCGAAAAATTCTTTAAATATGGCAATATCATGAAGAACCGCTTTATTAATGGTTCCTTCAATTTCTCCTTTTACTTCACATGCCATACTATAAGTATTTTCATTATTTACCAAAAGATTCGTCAGATAACAATGCCACAGATTTCCGTAGAATCCATGATGCCCTGCCTTATCCAGTAATTCATGAATACAATCATAAAAAAGAGCCGCCTTATCCTCTTTATTATAATACTCATCCGCATAATTATCCATCAGCCATTCCATATCTTCCAACAGCTGTCCGTCTTCAAATTCCTTGTATACAATCAGTTCTCTTGCCCGCATTTTTTTGCCTCTTTATCTTTAATAATTTCCTAAAATTTTCATGTTTCTTGCTTCATCACGAAGTCCGCGCAATGCATTTTTTACTGCACTGTCTGCCAGATTGCCGTCAAAATCAATGAAAAAACGATACTCCCATGTTCTTCCTTCCAACGGACGGCTCTCAATTTTATTCATATTCAGATTGTTGTAGATAAAATGGGAAAGCATGCGATATAACGCTCCGCTCTCGTTATCCACTTCAAAACAAATACTGATTTTATTGGCATCTTTTTTGAAAATTTTCTGATTTGTTACCACAATAAAACGGGTAGAATTGTTTTTCAAATCATTGACGCCCTTTTCCAACACTTCCAAACCATATGTTTTCGCTGCATATTCAGAAGCAATCGCCGCCTGTGTTTTGTCCTGTTCTTCCGCTATTTTTCTTGCCGCAAACGCATTATTATTCATACTAATCTGTTGCCATAAAGGATGCTCTCTAAGGTATCCTGCACTCTGCATTAAAGACTGGGGATGTGAATATACTGTTTTGATATCCTCCATTTTGGTTCCCGGCAATGCCATCAGACAATGTTCTATTTTAATAATCTGTTCTCCAACTATGTAATTTTCAAATTCCACCAACATATCATAAATTTCATTAACAATACCTGCTGTGGAATTTTCAATCGGAAGGACTGCAAAATCCGCACTTCCTTCATCAATTGCCACCATCGCATCCCGGAAAGTATCTACATGGAAACTGTTAATTTCATCCCCGAAAAATTCCTGCATTGCTGCCTGTGTGTAAGCTCCTTCCGCCCCCGGAAATACAACTCTTGCTTTTTTTGTCTCCAGTTCATCAACTCCGATAAACGGAAGCCGTCCCATACTTCCATGTTCGGTCAGTAACTGATACTGCAGTTTCCGGCTCACTGACATAATCTGTTCAAACAGCTCTTCAATTCCGTGTTTGTTAAAATCATTATGTGTCAATGCCTTAACTGCCGCAATTTTCTGTATTTCTCTTTCTTTATCAAGTACCTTTTTTCCTGTTTCTATTTTATACTCAGCAACCTGCTTGGAGATTTCCATTCGTTTTTCATATAACTCCACTATGCTGCTGTCAATACTGTCTATTTGCTTTCTTAGTTCTAATAAATCCATGTATGTATTCCTCCTGTGGTGTGTGAAACCCGTGCTTCGCACTAACACTTCATTCGCTACGGTTCCCTTCGCTCATAAAGTGGCGTTCGTTAAATGTAAGGGCTTTTATGCAAGCATAAGCCCTTACACTTAACTCACTTGGTTTCACTTTATCTTATCTCAAATCGTACTTGATAGCAAGTAAAATTAAGGTTATAATCTTCTATAGCAAATGTCCGGTAAACAACAAAATCGCTGGTTTATCCGGAACATCTTACACAATATACAGGGGGATATTATGCAAAAGAAAAAACAATCTTCAACTCTTTTTATTATCATTGCCGTCATACTGGTTATTCTCATTGCAGTTATTGCTTTTTTTAGCAATCGAATTGCTCCTGTCCCTGAAGGGACAATCGGTAACACCGGAGGCAACTTAAACAACCGCGGACTGTTCTGTGAATATGACGGAAAAGTATATTTTTCCAATGCCTATGACGATGGTGCACTTTATAGTATGAATCCGGATGAAACAAACATCAAAAAACTGAACAATTCCAAAGCAGAATACATCAACGCTGGTGGAAAATATCTTGTTTATTACCAAAAAGGAAGCAGCACTTCCGGTACAGGAAATATAAAATTTGTCGGAGCCATGAATGGTATCTATCGTTCCAAATTAAACGGGAAAAATGCAGTGTGTCTGGATGACGATCCATCCGGTACATTACTTCTTGTAGATGATTATGTCTATTATGCACACTACGATACTGACACTGCACTGACTCTTCGTAAAATCCGTCTGGATAAAAAGAAATCACAGACTTTAACCGATTACTGGATTAACCCTGCAGCCTGTCTGAATGGAATCATCTATTACAACGGTACAGGTGATGACCATTATTTGTATGCATGGGATACCGGCACAGATACTTCCTCTACTGTTTGGGAAGGAAATATGTGGAATCCTGTTATCTCAGGTGATTATATATACTATATGAACGTGGCAGATAATTACAGACTTTACAGCTATTCTTTATTGGACAGCTCTGACAGAGTTCTTACCGAAGACAGAGTTGATACTTTTAACGTCTATGAGGATATCATTTACTATCAGGCCAATTCTTCCACGGAACCGGCTTTGAAACGTATGAATACTGACGGTAGCGGTCTGTTAACTGTAGCAGACGGTAATTACACTAATATTAATATCACTTCGGAATACGTTTATTTTACGGGATTTAATTCAGAAGTACCTGTTTATAAAACAAGTACCTTTGGACCGGTATATGTAGAAACTTTTGATGCGGCTTTGAACGCAGCGATGGAAAATATGAAATAACTAATGTGTGGCAAAATAACTGTTTTTCGTTATTTTGCCACACTCTTTTCTTCGTCTCTACCAGAACATTTCTCTGGCACCTATGCTGAATTTGATTGTCTTCGTTCCGCCATATTCTCCAAGACCTCTTAAAGTCACACTTGCAGTCCCTTTCTTCAGATTGTTCTTATAGCTTCCTTCCACAATTTCGAAGTCCTTTCCATAGACAAGCTCTTTCGTATTCTTCCCACTTCCTATGGTTACCTTGCTTTTTCCTTTGTTTACACCCTCAGAAAACACAAAATCTTTTGCACTTAAGCTTACTTCCTTCCCTGTGTAATTTTTCTTTATAGACTGCACTTTCACACCACCAAAATTCTTCGCTGTAATCCGATATGTCGTAGTGAAATTCTCTCCCGTATAAGCACCTTTTCCATTCACAGATACGGTAATTACTTTTCCCACTCCTACTCCTTTACTTTTGTTTGTGAGTGTAACTACATTTCCCATGTCATCTGTCGTAGTATAAATTGGTTTTGTATAATCCGTTCCTTCTTTCAAAACCTTACCATCTGCATCCGTAAGCACCGGTTTGCTGATATAACCGCCTGCTTTATTATAGTTTACTACCTTATCCACTGCTGTCATGGTTACAGACAGTTCCTTATCATCCAAGCTTCTTGAAATAATCGTAAATGCTTTCTTGAAGCTGCCTTTAAAATTACCTTTTCCTTGAATTGTAATCATAGGAATTTTCTTTTGTTTCTTAAGTTTTTCAGTAGTAACTGCCTTATTATTGGAATAGCTGATTGTATAATCCTTTCCTGCAGTCAACTGTGTACCATTAAAGAAAAGCTGTACGTCAGGCTTACAACCACCCTTTACATATTTCACGGAAAGTTCTCCGTCTTTCATTTTCAAAAGACCGTTTGCTTCTGACAAACTGCTTCCCTTCTTACTATTTCCGTTTGCATCTGTTTCACCCTTAAAATCATATGGTGTAATCTTAAATGTCTTTTTGAGCGTTCCTGTATAAGCACCAATTCCTTTGATGGTTACTTTTGCAGTTCCAACTTTTACATTATTCGTATAAGCTACTTCAAAGTGTTTTCCTTCTACTAATGTAGTGGTTGTTGTTACTGCATTCTTTCCGCTTCCCTTTTTGGTCGTCAGAGTCAGGTTCAACTTCTGCGTCTGCTCTTTACCGTTATACACCTTATTTTTTAGTCCTGTTACATTTGCCTTAGCAATAGAAGCTCCTGTAATCTTAAAGGTTGCTTTCTTTGTTCCTGCAAACTCTCCTTTTCCGGTAATAATAACCGTTGCTGTTCCAATCTCTTTATTATTTTCATAACTTACCGTATAATCCACATCTTTCTTAAGCGTTTTTGTCTTTCCGGATATTTTGGCAGTTACCTTCAAGTCCTGTTCTTTCAATTCTATATCATTTCCATTATTATATGGCTGACTTGGTATACTTTTGATAGTTGCTTTACTGATACTTGTTCCTTTTCCGGTAATCGTCAGATTTATTATCCTGTTTCCTGTGTAATTACCTGTTCCCTCTACCAAAATCTGATATGTCCCTTTTTCTTTAAATGCAATATTTTTTGTTTCCTCCACTTCCAAAGCAGGATATGAGTAAATAAAATCTTTCTTTGTTTTTAATTTGTTTGGCGGTGTCGGTTTTATTACACCAGTTAATTTCTTTTTATTGTAAGTAATAACCGGCACTTTTTTCTGCACTTTACCGTTTGCCTCCAAAACAATGTCCGTTGCAATAATGCTCTCATCTTCTAAATCAGAAAGGTTTTTCGGCTGAATGGTAAAGTAAACTGTCAGTTTTTGGCTATAATTTCCTATTCCTGTAATAATGATCTGAGGAGCTTTCTTTGCATCAAATCCTCTCTCCCCTTTCTTATAGGTATACGCATTTACATTATTCTTATAGGAAATACGATAATCTTTTCCCTTTACCAATTGTTTTTCCAAACTTCCATCATAAACTGCCGGTTCCGGTTTTATGGCTTTTCCGGTATAAGTTTCCTGCTCAAATACACCAACATTAAAGCCTTCTCTCCTTGCCACCTGCACAGTAATCTGTTTTGGTTCTGCCATCTTGTAGTTTTTATCAGCTTCCATGCTTATTGTAATTGTTACACTTCCACTTCCCTGAATAACTACCGTACCATCTTTCAAAACAGAAAGTATATCTTCCTCTGCCTTCTTCTGTCCTTCTATATCTTTCCCATCTGACAAGGTATACTTAATTTCACCTTTACCAATTGTCTGAATACCTTCTAATTTAAAGTCTGCATCTCCAAAGGTCTTTTTATAGTGTTCCTTTCCTTCTGCAATTGTAATACTTGCCTGTGCCTGTGTAACTTTTAACGTAGCAGGTGTTACTGTTACTCTATAATTTTCACTTGCAGAAATACCTGTAATTTTATAGGTTCCTACATCTGATACCTTTGTCGCTTCTGTTTTAAGCGTTACCGCTAAATCAGCAACTGTATCCTTTCCTACTAATTCAGCCGTATCATATGTAAATGTAAGCTTTGGATTTTCTTCCCCATATACCTTGGTTTGATCCTCTGCTTTTACGGTAATTTCTTTTTTTGCCACATCAATGGTAATTTTTTTTGCCCCTGACGATTTATAATTATTATCCGTTTTTACATCGACTACAATAACTACACTTCCACTACCATGAATCGTTACTATTCCTTCATCGGAAACAGACAAAATTTCTGTTGTATCTTTAGACTTTCCTTCTGTATTTTTGCCTTCTGTCACTTGATAAACCAAAGTGCCTTCACCATCTACCTGAATACCTTCCAGTCTAAATTCTGTATCTCCGTAAGTCTTTTTATAATTGCTTTTTCCATCTGCTACAATAACGTTTGTCTCTGCCGGTGTTATTTTCAAAACTCCCGGTGTTATTGTTACCTTGTAGTTTTGGCTTGTAGATTCTCCTGTAATTGCATAATCTCCCACATCTGACCCTAAAGTAGCTACTGTCTTAAGTGTAATTGCAAGGTCTTCTTTCGTATCCTTTCCTACAAAATCCTTAGCATTGTAAGTAAACGTAAGTTTCGGATTTTCTTCTTTATATTTTCTTGTTTTATCCTCTGCCTTCACTGTAATCTCTTTTTGAGAAATGACAGGAATTACTGTTGTTCGATATTCCGTGTAAGCTTCTTTGTCTTCCGGTACAAATACCACCGTATATTCCTTCTGTGTATTTACCTCCAAAATTTCTGTCAACTCTTCCTCTGATACTTCCAGTTTCCATGTACCGACAGCACCATTGCTACTTGTCGTTGCTGCTTTAATCTTCAATTCTGACAACTTCTGACCATACGTTCCACTAATAACAGGTGTTTCGGTAAAAGTTGGAACTAATTGCACACCAGGAACAAATTTTTCTTTTGCCAGTGCAGGACCATTCGTAAATGCCACTCCACCAACAGATACTTGATTTGCTACCGGATGAGACTCAATAAATGTCAGACTTCCAATCTCTGTATCTGAACCTACTAATAACCATTTTTCACTTTCATACCCTGATATTGCTCCTGAAATTCCGGCAACTTTCGGATCATTCCATGTAACATCCGCACCATACCAGTTCTTTCCTACCTGAACATAATTCCACATATGTGCTTCTCCACAGGCAGATGTCGATGTTCTGGCATATCCATCTACTAATACACATGGAATCCCTGCCTCATCACACAGCACTTTAAATGCCCTTGCATATGCTTCACATACCGGTCCTTCTGTTCCTGTTTTTCCTGCAAGCGCACCTGTACATTCTCTGCATTCATGACCGATATTATTTAAATCTGCACTTGTGTTATACTCATTCGTTGTAGTCAACTGCTGATTAAAATATTGCAGTTTTTCCATAGTCGTCTTCCCTGCGGCTGCCGACAATAACTCTTTCGTTCGTTTATCTCTGTTCACTATTGCATTTTCAATCGCTGACTGGCTTTGGAAGTCTGCATCACGCATATCAAATTCTTTCCCGTTACTAAGTGTTCCTTTTACCGTAAAATTAATTGTGACAGTATAAGCATACCCCTTCTGTGCTGTTATGCCATATGAACAGCTTGCACCATAAGCAGTAGAGCCTGTCAGCCAGAATACTTCCGGATGGTCACGATCAAAAGCATCATATGCTGCCCTGATATATGACCCATACCTTCCTAAGGCATCGCTCATTGCCTGATCAATTTCATTTGTGTTAGTGGCTGTTCCTTTCACCTCTGCCACTTTAATTTCATGCTTATCTTGTCCAAAATAGGTATCATCAATCAGATAATCATTTACGCCGTCATTGTCCGTAGCTTCTACCAGAACATCATAAAACTCCCTAATTACCTGTTCCTCTGTTCCTGATAAATTCAATCGGTCAATCCACGCGGTTGCCGTACCCGAATTCAGCTCTACCACGCCATCTTTAAGACTAAATAACGCAACAGGAAGTGCCGAGGTTTCTACTGATGACAGTTCGTACCATTCTTCATACGTTGTAATTTCATCAGTTGTCTTTTGATACACAAATTCTTCTTCCACTGATTCACTTTCCGTTGCTGTTTCTTCTTCGGTTTCTTTTGCCGATTCGCTTTCAAGTGTTACTTCTTCCTCAGTTTCTTCTACTGATTCGTTTTCCATTATTGCTTCTTCTTCGGTTTCCTCTGCTAATTCGCTTTCCGTTGCTACTTCTTCCTCAATTTCTTCTACTGATTCGTTTTCCGTGATTGCTTCTTCTTCGGTTTCTTCTGTCGGTTCACTCTCAGTTGTTTCCTCTTGCACCGATTCATTTTCTACTATTGCTTCACTTTCAATCTCTTCCGATGCTAAGGCATTCAACGATGATATATCCATCGTTCCAAGTACCATAGCCACTGATAAAATCAGTACAAGTATCTGCTTTCCTTTTTTTCTCTTGTTTTTCATTCTTTTTCTCCTTTTGAACACCTCTTATAGTTCCAATGCTGTCAAAGTTCTGAATTTTCTTTTTGTTAGGTGTTAATTTTCCCACAATTTCAATTATACCATTTGCAGTTTTATTTTAAAACCATCATTTAAGAAATTTTTTCACTGAAATAATTTTCTATTACGTAAAAAACGTCAGTTACGAAATTTTATCGCATCTGACGTTTTCCATATTTTTTTATCTAATTTTTATTTGATATTTATTTCTTATTACTTCCGAATTATACATGAATTTCCGCTTTCATACCAAGCAATTCTTTATTCTCTTCCAATACCGGACGGATTACATTCATAAGGAACGCCTCTACCTGCTCTTTAGAACGTCCTACATAACGTGACGGCTCCATTGTTTTCTGCAAGTCTTCCAGTGTCATATTAAACGCCGGATCTGCTGCAATCAGCTCTAACAGATTGTTTTCTTTTCCTTCTACTTTTACATTCCTTCCTGCTTCCATGGAAAGTGTACGAATCTTCTCATGAAGTTCCTGTCTGTCTCCGCCTGCTTTTACGGCATCCATCATGATATTTTCTGTTGCCATAAACGGTAATTCGCTCATTAAACGTTTTTCAATAACTTTCGGATATACTACCAGTCCATCTACTACGTTTAAGCAAAGGTCTAAGATACCATCTATCGCAAGGAATCCTTCCGGAATAGACAAACGTTTATTTGCGGAATCATCCAAAGTTCTTTCAAACCACTGTGTAGCAGAAGTAATTGCCGGATTTAAAGCATCAATCATAACATATCTGGAAAGGGATGCAATACGTTCACTTCTCATAGGATTTCTCTTATATGCCATGGCAGAGGAACCAATCTGACTCTTTTCAAACGGTTCTTCTACTTCTTTTAAGTGCTGTAATAAACGAATATCGTTTGACATTTTGTGTGCACTTGCCGCAATGCCTGCAAGTACGTTAGCAACTCTTGTATCTACCTTCCGGGAATAGGTCTGTCCCGATACGGGATAGCATTCTTTGAATCCCATTTTCTGTGCAATCATCGGATCAATCTTATCAATAGTTTCCTGATCTCCGTCAAATAATTCAAGGAAGGATGCCTGTGTTCCTGTTGTTCCCTTCGAACCAAGTAATTTCATATTATCAAGAACATGATCCAAATCTTCCAAATCCAAATAAAACTCCTGCAACCAGAGTGTGGCTCTCTTTCCTACGGTTGTAGGCTGCGCCGGCTGGAAGTGTGTAAATGCAAGTGTTGGCTGTGCCTTATACTTTTCTGCAAACTCAGCCAATTCTTTCATTACGTTTACTAATTTCTTTTTTACCAGCTTCAAAGCTTCTGTCATAACGATAATATCTGTATTATCACCAACATAACAGGAAGTTGCTCCTAAATGGATAATTCCTTTTGCTTTTGGACACTGTACACCGTAAGCATATACATGACTCATTACATCATGACGAACTTCTTTTTCTCTCTTTTTAGCAACATCATAGTTGATGTCATCTGCATGAGCTTTCAACTCCGCAATCTGTTCATCCGTAATTGCAAGTCCTAATTCTTTTTCTGTTTCTGCTAATGCAATCCATAATTTTCTCCATGTTCTGAATTTCATGTCAGGGGAAAAAATATACTGCATTTCCTTGCTGGCATAACGCTCAGAAAGTGGGCTCTGATATCTGTCTGTACTCATAAAATTCATCTTCCTTTCTTATGTGATAAGTGTTCTGTTCCATGTGCATCTACTGCTTCCACTTATGCCAATCCTAAACGTTTGAATACCTCGTTATAAGCTTCTTCTACATTTCCCATATCTCTGCGGAAACGGTCTTTATCTAATTTTTCATTTGTGTTTACATCCCATAAACGGCATGTATCCGGCGATGTCTCATCTGCAAGAATAATTTCTCCGTGAAAACGTCCAAATTCTATTTTAAAGTCAATTAATTTAAGCTCTGCCTGTAAGAAGTACGCCTTCAATACTTCATTTACCTTAAACGCATATTTCTTAATGGTTTCAATTTCTTCCCATGTTGCAAGTCCTAACGCAACCGCAAAATAAGAGTTAATTAACGGATCACCTAATTCATCATTTTTGTAACTAAATTCAATGGTTGGTTCTGCAAACTGAGTTCCCTCCGGCACCCCAAGTCTTTTAGAAAAGCTGCCTGCTGCCACATTACGGACAATAACCTCAAGAGGTACAATTTCTACTTTCTTTACAGCAGTTTCCCTGTCACTTAATTCTTCAACGAAATGTGTCGGAACACCTTCTTTTTCCAAAATCCTGAAAACATGATTTGTCATCCGGTTGTTAATGACACCTTTTCCTGTAATGGTTCCTTTTTTCTCTCCATTAAAAGCCGTTGCATCATCTTTGTAATCCACAATTAAAATATCCGGATTATCTGTCTTAAATACCTTTTTTGCTTTTCCTTCATAAAGTTGTTCCATTTTTTTCATTGCTGTCTCCTCAACCTTTCTGTTACTGTTTACCACAGTACTCTTATATGCGTCTCATTATAGGTGCAACAAAAACCTACGCGCCAATTATAGCTCAGCCAAAATTAGAAATCAATAAAATCCTGCTAGAATATGTTTCCTATTCCTGTTTTTTATCGACAAATTTTTTACGGAAATGCTTTATTATACTGTGATATTACATTTGAAATTTCTTTTGTGTACTGCGGATACTTATCTACAATATCTTTAATTTCCCCCTGTGCATTTCTTGCGACTTCCGTGTTATAATCCATCTGCTTACGTATATTTTGTCTTCTTTCAATCAACTCATGTCTGATTTCCACCATTTCTCTGTTATCAACAATCGCAATTGCCTGATGAAGCCATATATTAGGATCTTTCAGATTATACTGAAATAAAGCATGCAACAACTGTTTCTGATAAAAACTGTACTCTTCTTCTGTCTCTGCAATCTTCTGCCTCTCCACAACCTCTTCCTGATATCTCTGCCAAAGTAAATCCAATTCAGAAGCACTCTCCACTTTAAATTTCATATATAGGTAGTCCAACAGATTTTTGTTATTTACATATCGAATTTTTACAGTATTCTGTAGCAGAATCAAACGGTTAATCCCGGAATTCACTCGCTGCAATTCCTTTTCTGCATCACTATAACGTACATAAAAATAAGTAACTGCCACTGCCGCCAAAGCTGCTGTAAGCATATAACCAATTTTTACATTCATTTCCAGACCTACCTGCAGAATTATCAACATGAAAATACAGGCTGCTGCCGCAATTAAGAGAATCTGCGACATTCCTCTGGCATTTTCCAAAGTTGTTCGGAGCTCTGCCCTACGGTAATGATAGGCATGTCTTTCTCCGTCCAGTCTCTGTAAATCCTGTCGTACCAATGCCCGGTATTCCTCCGCTTCCCGAATCTTTTTATATCCTTCCTGCACTTCATCTTCCAATGCTTCCATCTGGCGGAATTTCACATCGGTAATTCTTTTGGCACCTTTTGTATAGCTCTGCTGTATTTTTTCCAGATTTACTATTTTTTCCGCAAATTCATTCAGTTCCCTTCTTTGTTCTGAAGGAAGTGCCTCAATTTCTTCAATATCTTTTAAATAAGAAGTAACCAGACTATATTCATATGTCAGATTTTCCATTTCTTTGGAAGCATCTGTAATCTGCTCACAACAGGTACGAAGGTATCGTTCTCTGTCTTCTTCTTTTCTGATATCTAACTGTTTTCTGTCAAGTACTTCCGGCTCTTCCCAACTTTCTTCATTCTCATCAACATATTCAACTTCTTCAGAAATGGATTTTTTCTTTTTCCACCACATCAGTTTTTGCACTAAATTCATTCTCCGCTTCCTCCCGTGTGCCTGCAGGCTAATTTGTTACACATTCTCTGTAATCCTGCTTTAATTCGTTAATTAATTTCTCCACTTCCCTGTAATAAAGATTTCTGTTTCCATTTTCTTTATAATCAAACAGCACATCCATGTGCTCCCGTTCCGGTGCTGTCTGCCACTGTTCCAGAATTTTATTAATCTGTTTCTCCAGCACAAGCGAAATTTCATATCCTTCTGTATGCTCTGACATAAAACGAATATAATCCTGATCTTCCATATACATTCTTTTTGCTGCCAGATATGCCATATAGTCTTCTTCACTCCCACTAAGCTCATATGCTTTCAAAAATTCTCCCGAAGCATACTCATAAGCAAACAGGCCTGTTTGTGCTACCCCTTTATTATGCCGCACTTTCGCCAAAAGCACCGGATCCTGCCCTTCCAGTTCCTTAATAAGACTGTCATATTCTGTAACTGCCAAAGCAAACTTTTTGCGCTTTACCAAATAATCTGCTTTTGCCTTCTTTCTCTCAAACAGACTTAAATTTTTACCATTTTTCAGTACGGCTTCTATCTGCATTATTTTTTCTTTTGAAAAATAGCCTGTATACTCTAAAATTGTGCCGACAAAAGCTACTGCGGATACTTTTTGATTAAGCATTGTATACAGATTCCTTGCCAGCTCTGTCAGTTTACACTCATCTTCTATCCATTTCACCAGCCATTTATCCACAATATCTTCATCCAACAGATAGGCATTTTCACCGAATACATAGCACAGTTCTTCTATAGAGTATATATTTTGACATGTTTTATCGAAAAAATATGGATTTTCTGCTCTTTTTCCAATGCATAATACAACTCTGCCCACATCCGTCTCCTTTACTAAACTTCAAATTCCTCTTCCCACATCTGTCCTGAAGCAGGAAATAATTCACCGAATCCCATATCCGTAAGCGTTACAACTGCCTTATGTTCACCATTCATACAAATCTTCATATGAATCCGTGTGGTCTTTTCCGGCCGCTCCAAAAGTCCGTCCATATGTAACACCATCTCCCGTATCTGTTTCCCATTTAGGGGCGTAATCAATATAGAAACCGTGTTACCACTTTCCAGTATAAATTCACATTCACGAACTGCTTCAAACCAGTTAATTCCCGCATCCAGCAAGGCAAGATAGGACTCCTCTCCCTGTCTTAAAACCTTCATTCCTATGTTGGATTTCAATTTCTCATTTCCCAAAAAAACATATGCTTTCCCGTTTTCACTGGGATGAATTTTTTCCAGTCCGCTGAAACAGGCTCCCTTACTGTACAGATTGTTTCCCTGAAATACTCTTTTGTTTCTGCACAAAGCTTTTAAAGATTGTTTTGCCCAGTCTCCCTGAAATCCTTCCCCTATTAAATAGGCCGAAGAAACTACCCGTTCTCTTCCGGTTTCTTCTACTATATCCAGAAACTTTTCATCTAACTTTTCAGATACTTTTTCCCGTTCTGCTTCTTCCTTCGGAAGTTCTTTCCTTTCCATCGCCTCAAAGTGTTTTGTTTCAATAAAAACTACAATCGGCGTCGTTCTTTTATTACATTCCAAACGATAAGTTTTCAGATATTCTCCAACAAAATCATATAAAAGTACCTGATAAGTCCATAACTCTCTGGGTTGGGAAATCATATAATAATAAAAGCTTTCCATATGTGACTGAAAATAGATTTTGTCTGTTTTCAGTCCGATTCCTGCCACGGCTCTGTTGAGGATTTCCACCATAACACGGTCCAGTTTATCTACCGTTACCACAAATACTTCTATCTTTTCTATCGGTGCAACCATAGCGAAAAGGGACATGGTTCTTTTCATAAAAAGTGCAAGCATGGCGGCCGGTTCAAATGTATTTCCTTCTATTGTAACCGGCTCTCCTGTCCTTGCAAGACTTACCAGATTCTCTACTAAAACACCCTCCCCTTCCTTTGCTGCTTTTAATGCATCTTTTCCGTAAAACCATTGGTTTACATTCGCCCGTTTCGCAAGTATGGTGGGAATATTATAATTTTCTCCTCCGGCTACAGTAGACAAAGTCTCCGGTTCTGCCTTCTCCGGATAACTGTAACTAATCTGCGATACAGTATCTCCAAGATCATATCCTACAACAAGTTTTGTGGTGTTTCTAAGCATACTCTTTCTCCCTCATTACTACTGCAGATAAAACAGTCTGTCATTTTCATACTCCTGCAAAAAATATTCCTCCAACAGTGCATCCACTGTATCATAGTCCTGCAGAGTCTTGCTGATTACCATATCATTTATCATGGTAAATCTGGTCTGCATTTCTTCTTCCATAATATCACTCTTCTGAATGGCATTACTTTCTGTCAGCTGTCCTTTGCCGTCCCGTTCTTCTATAATATAATATTGCAATGTTTCTCCAAAGAAAAGTACAAATTCTTTCGTACATACACCTCCGAAGACATTTTTCAATTCCTCCGTGTGATATTCTCCTACGTCTCCCTCTTCCTTTTCTATTACATAATGAAGCATTGCTTTCGCATCCGGATGTGCACGATATTCAATAATCGTCTTATCCCCAAACTGTTTCATCATAGGAAACATCTCTGCATATTCTTTGAAATACCCTAATGCTATACCTCTTTCTACAAGCTCCGTCAAAAACTTTTCCAAAGTATCACATTTATCAACATCCCGCTTCACATACTCTCTTTCATTTTTGTTCTCCGCATAATACTTGGTCAATGCCAGCTTGCATATAAACGGAATTTCTTCTCCAAGTCTGTAAAGTCGCATAATTTCTTCAAACAGATACTCTTCCTGCACTTTTTCTTTTACAAAATAATCATAAGCGCCCTGTGCAAGAAATGCCATTTCCATTTCTATTTTTCCATTCTCTGCCACATAATTTTTGAAGATTTCCATTTTTTCGCCTACATAGGAACCTGTATAAAGCATCTGCCTGAGAATCCTTTCTGTCATCTCATAATTATCCAGTTCAAATGCTAACGCTGCCTTCCATATATTCCGCAGCTCCTTGGTCATTCCTTCAAAATAAACCATAAGATAATTTAGCATTGCTTCATTGTATTTTCCATAACGAAATGCATGCATAATCACATGACACATCAGTTCATCTCCGGTGTACTCATCTCTTTCTATAAGCCTGTCACACAATCTCACAAGAATTTTCGGATCTATCCCTTCCAATCCATACTGCCCAATCCACTCATATGCCTTTTCGTAAAGTCCGCGCATAACAAGAAAACGCAACATCTCACCACGTTCTTTATGGTCAAATATAGATGCTTCCACCTCTTCCAAATACAAATCCAATTCCTTGATTCTGTCGTTCTCATAATAAAACTGCACCAGCTTCAGACCTATTTCTTTTTTATATGCACTTTCCACCTTATCACTTTCCAACAGTTGTAAAAAAAAGTCCAGATTTTCTTCCGTAATTGCCACAAAGTGATTACTGCATTCACATATATATGTAGCATAACCAAGTTGGTTCGTTACCAAAGGCGCAATCACTTTTGCAACTTTCCCCGGTAACATAAATTTCTCCATAATATATGGTGTACTTATCTGATACCTGTTTCTGTTATCATCTTCAAAAAGCAATGTATAATCATTATCATAAAGCGGAATCTGCACTTTTCCGTTTATTACCGGATACATTATCTCTTCTGCCATTCTTGCATAGTATACTACTGCCCATCTGACTGCCCTTTGTTCTACTTCTATCTGATGCATAAACAAAAGTTTTGCAAGTGCATTTGCCATCTCCTCATTTAACATCCGGGGTGTCAGTAAATTTTTATACAGATAAGCTAAATTTCGATTTATATGTCCTTTTAAAATCTGCTCTTCCACGAATTTTTCAATATTTATGGTATACGCTTTATATACTTCCGGAAAACTTTCTCTGTTTTTATGCACATTTGCATAAAGGAATGCATTTCTTTCATAATCCAAATCACTATGATAAGAAAAATACATGGCAACCGTTTTGGGGATTGGTTTATCATACTCCAAATCAATGGACATCATGTAGTATTCATACAATTTTGTAATACGCATTTCCTTCTCTACAGCCGCCTGATACCACGGAAAATACTTTTTACCGCTACGGCCGCCCTTCATCAATATTGTACAAATAGTCAGCAATATCTCATCATTCGGATTCACTTCATAGCAGACTTTAAGCAAATAAAACAGGCTTTCTTTATATTCCTTCGCATTTTGTATAAGATAACGTACCTGTACCGTAACCTCCGCCGTCAACACTTCCTGCTTTGCCATATAATTCAGTACCTGTATTTCAAATTCCCCAAGTTTCATCAATATAGCAGGATTCGCCAATACAATCATTGCTGCTTCCGCATATATTACCGGACTTTTGCAATTATACCGAAACTGTTCTTCCAAAAAAATCCATTTTTTCTGAGCACTTTTACTGTATTCTTCTGATAAATATAACAGCAGCCACGCAATTCTCCAATTCCCTTCATTTTCCCGATAAATCTGCTCTACCACGGCAGCAACTTCGTTCACATACTGTTCCTCTCTGTGATACAATGTAGTCAGGTACAGGTAATAGCTGTAAAGTACCGGCTCTGAAACTTCCTCCGCATAGTAATTACTAATCCTGTCTAAAATCCACTTTGCTTCATTAAACCGTTCCTTTGTAATCAGGAGCTGTGCCTGAAACAACCTTGCTGAAATATCATCTTCATTAAAAGCCAGTAAATTTTCTACTTCTTTTTGCGTTTCAGAAAGCCAGACAGCCGTACCGATTTTTTTCAACCGCAATGCCTGATAATATTTCATAATCTGACATATCGTCCGTTTCTTTTCACGTTCTCTTATTTTTTTCATCCGATGACTTTCACCGTTTATTACTACAACTTCCGCAGTAATATCTACATACGCACTGTAAAGTCGAATAGAACCGTAATTTTTCCCCGCATGAAGCCTGTCCGCATCAATATAATAAGAAAGTTTGCAATAATTTCCTAAAAAATCGTCATCACTTAACTCTTCTTTCTCTACGGAAAGAAAGTCTCCTTCTGTTTCTATATTCAAAAAAGTATAGCCCCATCCGTTTTTTGTAATGGAAATCTTTCCTTCACTGATTCCTTCCGGATTCTCCACGCGAATGTGTGACTCTTCCAATAAATATTCTGTCTTCTGTTTTTTGTTAATCACAAGAAGAAACTCTTCTAAATTCTGTCCGTTACCTTTATATTTTGAAAGTCCTTCATACACCTTTAAATACTGTCTGTCATTTCCTGTAAGAATTTGTTTAAAATCCGGTGAGTAAAAAAGCTGCATTGCCTCTTCCATATTTGACTTTGCAAGATTGGCAAAATGAAACAGATTTTTAATTCCTCCCAGTGAAGAATCCAGTACACGATGTGCAACAGTGACTACATATGGCAAATAATATTCTCCCTGATTAGAAATCACATAAAATTCCCCTTTTACTACTGCTCCTTCTTCTAATCCTTCCGAATGAAAACGATACCGGATTTGTTCCTCACTTCCCGCAAATTCCGGTGTCAGACACTCCATTCTCATATCAGAAGTGGTTATATATCCCTTTGTCAGCTTATTCGGAAATCCGTAAACCGTAAAACAGTCTTCTAAAATCTCACCTTTATTTATTACAAGTTCCAGTCGGGGGCATGAAAAATCCAGAGAACCTCTCTCATAGTCGAAGTCTCCATTTAATAATCTGTCAATTATCTGATTCACAAACCCACCACTTTCCTTAAAAAATTTTTTCTGCACGAATAAAACAATTATACCATTAACCTTGTTCTTTGTGCAATAAATGTAAATTTCCTCTTGACATTTTTTTTAAATAATATATTATTGTATTATGTAAGTGATACAGTAATACAATTTAATATAAAACAAGGAGGTTAAATCATATGGCTTGGCTTTTAGATTCCGACCGACCAATCTACACACAAATTGTAGAAAAGATTCAAATGCAGATTGTGTCAGGATATTATCGTCCGGGTGATAAACTCCCCAGTGTACGAGACCTGGCCGCCGAAGCAAGTGTCAATCCGAACACAATGCAGAAGGCATTTGCAGAATTAGAACGAAGCGGTCTTATTATTACACAGCGTACCAGTGGAAGAACGGTAACGGAGGATGTTGAAATGATTAAGGGAATTCAATTGGAACTTGCGAAAGAAAGCATTAGGGAATTTTTTGAAAAAATGAAAGAACTGGGTTATGATAAAAAAGAAATTGTGGCACTGATAGAATCTGCTGCAAACGAGGGTTAAGAATACAAGAAGGGAGACTAAATATGAGTTCATTAGTAGAAATAAGGGAATTGACAAAAGCCTATAACGCAAAAGCTGTTGCCGTAAACAATCTGAATCTTAATTTAGAACACGGTAAAATCATTGGATTATTAGGACCTAACGGAAGTGGAAAAACCACATTAATCAAAATGATGAATGGTCTTCTCACTCCTACACACGGCACTATTTTAATCAAGGGAAACGAACCGGGAATCGAAACAAAAGCTGTTGTTTCCTACCTTCCCGAACGTACTTATTTGGAAAACAATATGAAAGTTCACGAACTGATTGATTTCTTCTGTGATTTTTATGCGGATTTTTCCAAAGAAAAAGCATACTCCATGCTGACGGCATTGAATATTGACAGTGATGCCAAATTAAAAACTCTCTCCAAAGGTACAAAGGAAAAAGTGCAACTGATTCTCGTTATGAGTCGTTCCGCAGACCTTTATATTTTAGATGAGCCGATAGCAGGTGTAGACCCTGCGGCTAGAGATTATATTTTACGAACAATTGTATCTAACTACAGTGAGAATGCTACCATTCTCCTTTCCACTCATCTGATTTCTGATATCGAAAATATTTTGGATGAAGTTATTTTCTTAAAATACGGTCACCTGCTCTGTCATGCCAGTGTAGATGATATCCGTCAGACAAAAGGTAAATCTGTAGATGCTTATTTCAGGGAGGTATTTGCATGCTAAATAAATTAATAAAACATGAATGGCGCGCTTTTTGGAAAGTTCCGGCGTTTGTCAGCTTATTTCTTGCTATCTTTACATTATTCGGAGTTATTGCTCTGAGTGCCAAAATATGGGAAACGGATAATCCGGTAATTATGGCTCTTTCCGTATTTGTTATGTTATTTTACTATATTGCAATCTTTGTAGTAAGTTTTGTAGCTATATTATATACAGCTTTACGCTTTTACAAAAACATTTATACTGATGAGGGATATCTGATGCACACGCTTCCGGTTACACAGAAATCTCTGATTCTTTCCAAATTGATTGTTTCCTATATATGGACTATCATTATTGCTGTCGTAATCATACTAAGTATTTCCGGTCTGGTTTGCGCACTTTTGGCTACCACCGGTACACTTTCTTCCTTTTGGGAAAATATACAGGAAATTATGGAAATTTTAAGCAGCTATGGATTTATGAAAGAATTCCAAGAGGTATTAGGAATTGGTTTTGTTCCGTTAATTATCGTATGGATTCTTATTGCTCTCCTTAGCCCTCTTTCAAACATCCTTATGATTTATACTTCCATTTCCTTAGGACAGCTTTTCAAAAAGCATAAGGTAGGTGGTGCCATTTTAAGTTACATAGGAATTTACACTGTTTTACAGATTATCAACTCCATTGTCACAGCACCTATCATGTTCTCTACTGCAAATACAGCAGAGTTAACCGTTTTTGGGCCTATGATGTACTTTACTCTTGGAGAACAGATTTTACTGATTATTGGATTCTTCTTCCTGACAGAATGGATTATGAAGAGAAAACTGAATTTAGAGTAAACTTCAAAATATGAACTACACTTTACATATGAAAACCGCTCCCTGCACATAACGGGAGCGGTTTTCATATTTCTAATTTAAAAATGCCTCAATAATTACTGCCTCTGCCTCTTCTTCCGTCATTCCAAACGTACGAAGCTTTAAAAGCTGTTCGTTATTGATTCTGCCAATTGCGGCTTCATGAATAATTGCCGCATCAATGTGTTTTGCATCAATTTCAGGAATGGAAGCCACCTGAGCCTGTCCCATAATAATGGAATCACACTGAATATGCGCATGACACATATTCTCTCCTACTGCTCTCGGATGAAATACCTGTCTGCTCTCACCATCTGCCACGGAACGGGAAATAATCTGTGCACTACTGTCTTCACCTTCAAGAATGACATCCATGTCAGATTCTGCACTTTGTTTGTCATGTGTCATCAACTTCTCTGTTGCAAATAATTTACTTCCCTTGCCAAGAATGACTTCTGTTTTTCTTACTGTGGAATCTACTCCTTTAATCTGTACTGTATCCAGCGTAAAAACCGCTTCCTCTTCCAGAATAATTTTCGTTACCGGATTTAAAATACGTCCTCCGGTTCCTTCTCCTGCTCCATAGTGTTTTTCCTCATAACGCACATTCGCGCCTTTCCCTATATGGAACGTATGAATACCATCATGCCTTGTATCATTACAGCCGGAATTATGAATACCACAGCCCGCTACAATCGTCACATCTGCGCCTGCTTCCACAAAAAAGTCATTATATACTTCATCTGTCATACCGGATACGGATACTACTACCGGAATATTCAGTCTTTCTCCCTGTGCCTCACTGCTGATAAAAACATCTATCCCCTGCTTATCCTCTTTCTTTTTGATTTTTACATGTTCCGTATCACCATGGCAGAGTGCCTGTCCGTTATAACGGACATTATATGCTCCCTCTTCTTTAAATTCTTCACCATTAATAATGTCTAATACTTCTTTTGCTGTTTCATCTATATTCATGTTCGCACCAAGCCTCTCTGATTATTTGCACTTGCTTTTCCTTCTGACTAACAGGATTCCTCATCCATGCATCCGCAAACAGGATTATCCATAAAAAGCCCCTGCATAACGCTTTCTTTTGAGCCTTCTTTCTCTATTTTTCCATCCTTTACAACCATAATGCGGTCTGCCATATTAATGATTCGCTCCTGATGAGAAATAATAACGATACTTTCCTTTTTCTCTTTGTGTATTTTTTCAAATTGCTTTACAAGCATTTTAAAACTCCACAAATCAATTCCGGCCTCCGGCTCATCATAAATACAAATCTTATGCTCCTTTACCATTGCGGTGGCAATTTCAATTCGTTTCATTTCTCCACCTGACAGCGTAGCATCTACCTGACGGTTAATATATTCCTTTGCACATAGTCCCACATTACTTAATAACTTACAGCACACATGATTCGGAAGCTTTTCTCCTGCTGCCAAAGAAAGTAACTTTTCCACTGTCATTCCTTTAAACCTTGGAGGTTGTTGAAACGCAAAGCCAAGCCCTGCATTTGCCCTGTGATTAATGTCATAATCCGTAATTTCCTCATCATCCAGAAAAATTCTGCCGGAATCTGCTTTTTCCACACCCATAAGCAATTTCGCAAGTGTAGACTTTCCTCCACCATTTGGTCCTGTAATTACCAGAAGTTCTCCATCTGCTACTTCAAAACTGATATTATCTATTATTTTTTTCACTTTTCCATCTTCTGTAATATGGAAATTCAGATTTTCTACTCTAAGCATAGTTACCTCTCATTCTGTTACCTTTGTGTCTTTCCAACATCTTCCATTATACATGGATTCCTTTTAATTGCAATGGTTCTTATTGATATCAATTCTCATTTTCACTGTATCATGGTGTAAATTTATCGCATATAGTATGATTAAGTTAAAATACAGAGGTTAAGTATGTCTGTTTATTCTTTTTCTACTCATGCAGCTCAAACCGAAAACCCTGAAGAAGGCGGGCTGCGTATTCAGGTAACTTCCACGATTGGTCTGATTCCGATTCCAAATGCAACTATAACGATTTATTACGAAACTGCACCGGATTCCCCCATTCAGGAACTTACCACCGATTCCTCCGGACAGACGCAGGTAATCCAATTACCCGCACCACCCATCGCCTATAGTTTAGAACCGGGCTCTCCAAGACCTTATGCCGAATATATTATAAGAGTATCTGCACCTGGCTATGAAACCGTCGTTGTATCAGGTTCTGAAATTCTCCCCGAAGTTACTTCCTTACAGAATATTCAATTACCACCTTTAGAAGTTTCCAATGGTGCAGAAGAAGATATTAATATCGGTCCACATACCCTTTATTATGATTATCCCCCGAAAATCCCGGAGGCTGAAATCAAACCAATGGACGAGACAGGGGAAATCGTTCTGAGCCGTGTTGTGATTCCTGAATATGTGATTGTGCATGATGGTGAACCGGATGATGCAAGTGCACCAAATTATTATGTTCGTTATAAAGACTATATTAAAAATGTCGCTTCTTGTGAAATTTATGCAACCTGGCCGGAAAGTGCCATTTATGCTAATATTCTTGCGATTATGTCTTTTACGTTAAATAGAGTTTACACGGAATGGTATCGGAATCAATAGATTCGTGTACTAAATAATCCTCTAATCGTATCTTAAACTTTATCTTAATATCTCCATCTTTTACCTCAATTCTATCTATTAAGGAAGATAGTAACATTTGTTTTGTTGCTACGTCTGCATTTTGAAACTCTTCTTTCCAGTTTGGTATTTTAGCGATGAATGTTTCCATTTCACTGCTTTGCACTGTTGATTTGGATATTTTGGTTTGTATCTGCTTCTTTTGGTTGTCTAATTCTTTCAATAGTTGCTCTTTCTCTTTGATTATGGAAGCTAATTTATCAGCACTGAAATAATATTCTCCTCGAATCGCTTCGGGTATTTTTTCTTCTAAAGTTTCTATGTCTTGTTGTAAGGATTTTTGTTGTTTTGAAATAACTTTTAATTCTTTTTCAATGGACTCTCTTTGTTGCTTTTGCATTTTCTCCAATTCTTCCACTACATTTATATTTTTTAATTGCTCCATATAAGTTTCTACTACTGTAAACACGATATCTTCTAAGTAGCTTTGGGAATAACAGGAGCGTTCTTTGCATTTTTCAGGACATATGTATCTTCCGGTAAAAGAAACTTTCTTTTCTCCAGTTGATTTTAAAGTCCAATGGTTGCAGTAACTTCCATTCTTTAATCGCTTACCACAATAACCACAATAGGCTAAACCTAATAACGATAGTTTATCATTTGTTCTGAATGGGACATTGTACTGTTCCTCATACTGCTTTGCAGATTTTTCTTTGGATGCATTAATTTTATTCTTCCGTGCTTCTCTGATTTCTTGTGCTTTTTCCCAATCACATTGATTTATAATTATTAACTCTGGGATTTGCTCTTTTGAATATATCCAATTTCTTCTGTCTAATCTTGTGAAACTACCATGGTTGACTCTTCTGTTAATTGCATAATATCCCATGTAAATCGGATTCTTTAAGATACTGGCTATGGTTGATGCCTTCCATTTATCCGTTGTAATAGCTGGAATACCTTCCGCATTTAATGTTTTTGCAATTTTATCATAGCCATAACCTTGATGAATGGCTAAACTGTATATCTTTCTTACAATCTCTGCATCTTTTTCAACAATTACAAGCTTCTTTAATAATCTTCCATGATTACTTATTATGCCTGATGGTACAAGTTCGTAACCGAAAGGTGCTTTTCCACCTACAAACTTACCGGATTTGACTAATTCTACCTGTGCATCTCTTACACGCTTACTTGTTTTTTCTGATTCTCCTTCGTTTTGCCAGAATCTTAGAAAATTCATTAATCTATCCGTACGGGTATCTGTTTTTAACTGACCCTCTTTTATTGTCCAAACCTCTATCCCTAATTGATTTAGAGTTGCTACATAAAAGCTGTATTCTTCCAACCTACCGATTCTATCGGAAAAATACGCAAGTAACACATCGAATTCATGATGTTTCGCATCTTCCATAATTTCCCTTAAGACTTCTCTATCATCTACATTGTTTTTGTAAGCTGATATTGCTTTTTCAATATATTCTCTGTCAAACTCCCAGTCAGGATGCTGATTGATGAATTGCTCTACTTCTGCTCTCTGTACCGGTATGTCATCATCGTGTAACTGCTGTTTTGATGATACTCTTAATAAAGTTCTTACTTTTTTACTCATTGATATTTTCCTCCTTATCCTTTGTGAATTGGGATGATAACGCTGATTCTTTCTGTTGCATAGCCCCGATTTTAATTTTTCTTAAGTAAATTTCCTTGAGTCTTGTGATAAACTCCTGCTCTGCTACCTTGTTGGATTGTGTTGGAAATTCTACTGTGACTTTTACTTCTTGATTTTTAGATTTACATATGAATGTTTGGGAATCCATTGGATATTCCTCTGGGTTTACTTCCTTATTCATATTGTTATGTGATTCTGATAAACTGTATGCAGAATCTGGTTTGCTTTCGCACTGTGTTGCTTTACCGTTGTAAATCATTGAAGCTACCTCCATTTTATTAAGATAACTTCCATATCAATACGCATCTGTTTTTTATCTTGGGTGTTTATGGTAATGAGTCTGATCGTTCGGATAGGATATTAATATTTTTTTGAAAAAAGTTTGGTGGTGATACAATGAGTTTCATTGTTGGCATATGTCTTTTCTTTTTTTCAAATGTATATGCCGATTTGCTTTTTAATATTGTGTTCATAGTTCCACTGTATCCTCCAGGCTACATTCCAATTTTTGCTTTTGTTGTGAATATTGATGTTTTTGTTGTGCATTTTTACTAATGGATTGTGATGGGTTTGGGATTGCTTTTGATGGGTTTTTATTGATGGGTGGGATATGTAGATTGAAATTTTATTTGGTGTGGTTTTTGATGGTTATTTTTATTTTGTATTGGTAGGGAATTGTAGAATTGTAGGTTGGAAATTTTTTGATTTTCTCTTATAAACTTTTACTTCTTTTTTTATTTCTTTCAAACTGCTTCTGCTTTGGAAATCCTTATAAACTCATTCTTTTTCTTTGAAAAATTTTTTTCAGATTTTTTGAAAATTATCAATTTAATAAAATATTATTAGATTACATTTTTTTGATTTAGTTTTGTAATGGTTATCTTAATTGTATTAATTCCTTTTCAAAATCTTTATTATCAACTAGCTCTTTTGAGGTATGGGAAAATAGGTATGCATGAAAAATGGAAGCCTTGGATGGGTGGGGTTGGCTTCCATTTTGGGGTTTTGTTATAATATTTTTGATAGGCGTTTGGCGTAGATTTTCTTTAAGTCATCGTAAAATTCTACATTTGCTCTCCAGTCGTTGTCGGGTGGCATTTTTGCGATTACTACTGTTTCTGTTGCTCCATTGGGATAAACTATCGCTAAACCTATATTGTTACCGCTTCTCTGACTTTTCATTTTGATTCTCATTGAGTACTTCACCTCCATAAAAGCTTGCATATGTTGTGTTGATTGCCGGCTCATTTTCTCGCCAGAATTGACCTGTGGTTTCTAAGCTGACTTTTAAATAATACTTGGTGTAAATGCGAAGTATTTTTCGTTCTAACCATGCGTTGCTTTTGATTGATGCATTTGGGCTTTGGTAATATAATCCTACTAAGGACGAGCGATTGTTGCATCGGATGCCTACCATTCCCTTCTTGTTGACTATGCTGTGAAAGAGTTGCTTTACCATTTTAATTCCTCCGTTTCTTTTTTATAATCTCTCGGAATCTTTAAGCCAATAAAATCAAGGCTTTCAGATTCCTCCTTTATTAAAATCCCCCACTTTTTTCTTTTTTGCCAAAATCACTTGACAAATCCATCGAAAAATGTGGCGCTTCGCGCCCTTATTTATAAGCATATTTTTTCGATTGGAGGCGATTTCATTTGTTACCTGTTAACTGCGGCAGTCATTCTGACTACCAAAACTTTGTTGTTGAAAATCTTCGTAAATATTATCCTAACCCGGATGCGATTGCCCGCTCTACATGGGATATTATTGAACGTTTTTGGACATTGGATTTATCTTACACTGATGAACTTCTACGTGATAAATAC
The DNA here is from genome assembly GCA_017437065.1 of Lachnospiraceae bacterium. Taxonomy (GTDB): domain Bacteria; phylum Bacillota; class Clostridia; order Lachnospirales; family Lachnospiraceae; genus RGIG3002. The sequence continues at coordinate 1,530 of JAFSBX010000089.1, read as the reverse complement.
TCTAAATTCGGTCCGGCTCCAAGAACACCTTCCTGTATGCAGCGTTCCTATCTTTTATCCATTGATTTTAAGGTTACTTCCATAACCGATTGGGTAGCACAGTTGAAAATAAATCCTTTGTATGCCATTCTCAGCGGATTTGAAGTTGGAAATACACCGGGAATTGGGACCTTTTATGATTTTTTTAATCGCTTATGGGATTCTGAAGATGATAATCTTTCTCCTCATATTCATCCCGTAAAAACAAAGGTAAAGAAACCCAAAAACAAAGGAGCTAAAGCCGCATCTGTTGAAAAAGTAACCGTTGCCCAATTGCTCCCTCAGCTTGAGAATACGGTTTTTATTCCGGAACAGCAGACTTATCATTCCCTGCTTCAAATTTATAAAAAGGAGTTTCTTGATGTATCTGTTTCTAAAGGATTAATCAATACCGGTTCCCTGTCTGTCGCAGGTGACGGTACTCCTGTTGTTACCTCTCACAGAATGAGAAGCCATCGCATTTGTGACTGTGGTGAAAAGGGGATTTCTGACTGTAATTGTGACAGATACTTTTCTCAACCAGACTGTGATATCGGATGGGATTCTTCCAGAGACTGCTGGTATCATGGATACGATTTATATATGTTGGTTGCATCCGATTCTGAAAGTGACCTTCCTGTTTTTCCTTTATTAAACCCAACTTCAAAACATGATTCTCATGGATTTTTAGAAACTTTTTTTAGAATGAAATCGTTTCTTCCAGATTTCAATGTTACAAAGCTGCTTTTAGATTCTGCCCATGATGCAATGCCTATCTATGAATACTGTAAGCAAAACAACATCTTGCCTTTCATTGATTTGAATGAAAAACGTGGTATCAAAGTCAAATACAAAGATGACTTTACCATCGGAAAAGATGGCGTTCCTGTCTGTAAAGAAGGTCTTCGTATGAATCATGACGGCTGTGAGATTTCTAAACACAGATTAAAATTCAGATGTCCGCTTGCAAGCAGAAAATATGGCTGTTCCTGTGAACACCCATGCTCTGATTCAAAATACGGCAGAACAGTACATCTTGCCATGAAAGACAATCCAAGATTGATTAACATACCACCTCGTGACAGTGCAGAATGGAAAACGGAATTTAATGCAAGAACCTCTGCGGAACGTTCCAACAAACGTGAGAAATTAGACTTCAAATTAGAAGACGGCAGACACCGCTCTACTAAGATGTGGTACTGCCGCCTCTATCACATCATGATGCTTCAACATCTTGATGCATGGGATTTGCCTTATGAATCTGCCCTGAGAAAGTTGATTCTGAAAACGGCATAATCCTACGATTATTATACACCATTTTAAGGCATAGCGACAGTTATGTCTGTTCCTCATGTCTATTTTTATTCGTTTCAGATAATATTCACTTTTCAACGAATCATGAAAGTAAAATTTATCACAGCTTATAATGAAAATATGGCAAAGTTTTTCAATTTACAGTCTTCTTGGTCTACAATAGTCTTAGGCAGGATCAAATTTGACCGAACATTGGTG
>JAFSBX010000088.1 GCA_017437065.1 Lachnospiraceae bacterium | reverse complement strand
TTTATTGCTCATAATTTTCCTCCTTTCGCTTACGCACATGAGATATGTGCATTCAAATAAGGCTATTTTACTCGCCTGATAGGAACACCGCACCCCCAAACCGCACTACTTTCTGCAAATAGCACCATCCCGAACGGCACTGCCGGTCGGTGGTTACGGCGTGGAGGGCGATGAAACGCACCCACGCTTTTTCCTGCTTAATTTTATTTCGCTACTTTTGCTGTCATAAGGCGTTTTTGCGGCCTTTTTAGCTTTTTTGTGCGGTTAGGGTTAGTGAGATGCGGATTTTGTTTTAATCGTTTTTAAAGGGTAAAAAGTTCTTTAAACACTATAATTATTTCGACCTTATAATTTATCAGTGCTATTCTCCCTCTGCCGATTATTTATTTTGCGAATTTTTCTTTAATTGACGAGCATTTCTCATTCTTTCAGCTTGTAATACTCGTTTCTTTAATGTCTCGCCTGTTGGATGGTACTTTAGTTTCAGTACCATTTCCTTCTTTGGAATGGTGTAGGTATATCCTCCGAATTGGTTTACTGATTTTAATTTTGCTATATGCGGCTGCTCTTTTAACTTCTTAATCAGCATTGGATCATGAGTATATATTTCTACATCCTTCTCGCCTTGGTTATATAAAATTATTGTTTCTTGTTCAAGCAATGATGGTTTATATTTACTCATTTATTACCACCCTTTCCAGGAACATTTTCTTCAGCGGCAAGCATGGCTTCGATATACATTCTTGTTGATTTTGGTACATGTCTTCGATATATTTTGTCCATGCCTTCTGCCAAATGTGTTTCAAGATTTTCATAAACTTCAGGTGAATGAACTTTGATTCCACGGAGTTTTTCAACGCTGTAATTGAATGAAATTTTTTCAAGTTTCATCTATGAAACACCTCCTATCCCATAGTCATTTCGTTTGTCTGTTCAGGCTCACAATACTCGGATACAAGGTAGTCATATTTTTCAAGAAATTCATCTGCTGTGAATTCTTCTCCTGTGTAGTTATAGTCATCATCTGTCATGAGAATTCCATTTGCAGAAGTCATTTCCTCTCCATCGATGATTCGTGGCTCTATTGCATCCTTGCTCAGTACTGTTCCCCAATGATTAACTGCAACATAGTCTTTCAGTTCACACATGTTGCCATCCATACCGCCATCTCTGATGTCGTATCGGTACATTCCATCAGGAACATCTTTATCTTCAATCCTCAGATTAGTGAATAGCATCGGCTTGTTAAATATGATTACAGCTTCATATTTTTGAGGCATATTGTCTTTCATTTTTTCTATGAGTCTTGACCTGTAAACATAATGAAAATCAGCCAATTCTTTTCTCGTCATATTGACTGCTTTTAAGGATTTTTCAAGCATTTCTTTCGCCTTTTCAGGCTGTGCCATATGTTTGAATTCATGCATATGCATATCTCCCCACCAGTCAGTGACTTTTTCACTCTCCGGAATTTTATACAATTCTTCATAGGTTGCAATCAATTCCACTTCTTCATATGTGAATTTTTCATTTCCAAGTATCACTAATTTCACCTCTTTCCAATTCATTTTTTAAGATAACAAGTGCTTTTTCAAAGGCTCCTATCCCACTGAAAAAACTTCCGAGCCGTATGTCATTAAACAAGTACGGCATTGCATTATACAGTTTGCGATAGATGGCAAGCAAAACATTTACTACTATTGAGTTTCCTGTTTGCTTATATATCTGTGCGTTACTGACTCCTGCGTTTTTCATCTTTTCATAGTCTTCTTTTTCAAATCCCATAAGCAACACATTCTCAAGAGGTTCAAGCTTTCTTATCCTTTTTCCGTCAAATACAGCGGTATGTGGATTCCCTGCTCTTAGGGTTGGTGCGAGTGCAAGTCCAACCTTGCAATCCTGAAATCCGCTTTTTACGAGGCACTGATACATATCCTTTTTGCAGGATATAATGTTTTCAACATCTCTTTCATACACCTTTCTGACAGAGGGTTTTATGCTTTGTTGGATATAGATATTCGGAACCCTTGTTTCATAAAACTCTGACATATCTACAGGCAATAAAAAGTCATTAAGGTTTCCGATATTTTCTTCCTGATCGGGGAACTTAAATTTTCCATTGTCAACAGTTTGCTTTATCATTACTATGTAGAGTCTTTCTCTGTTCTGAGGTATTCCGTATCCTTTGCTGTTAAGGACTCCCATGTATATGTTGTAACCGTATGAC
>JAFSBX010000087.1 GCA_017437065.1 Lachnospiraceae bacterium | reverse complement strand
TCCAATACATTGTAAATCCATTTCTCCATAGCATGTTCTGCTTCTGTTTTTCTTTCTCCTGAAATCAATATTGAAATATCTAATCCTATCATTTTCATCATTGATTCTGGATCTAACCGAAATTCTTTACATTCTTTATCTGTTAAACCATGTTTATTCTGTATAATATTCAACACAAATAAATACTGCATTAAGTCGTCCCTAATTTTCCGGATTAAAGTATATGCATCTAAATAAACATTCCTATAGAAACAAAAATCAATAGTTTCAAGTGTTTTACAAATTGACATCATTGTTTCACATGACAATATATATGCTCCACTTTTACCAAAAGATAATTCTATTGATGAAAATGTCGTATTCGATAAGCAAAAAAAGATATGCCATATATTCTCAATATCATGATTATGAAATTTATAATTTATCTCTGCTATATCATCCATATACTCTCCTTTCCAGTAGCTCTAATACGTTGAAATTCGTTCTCTGTACGAATTCTTTCTTGTTTTTATTCAAGATTGCGAACGGACTTAGAAGTTTTCCAAATTGCCTGCTTAATCAAAAACAATCATTTCAATATTTGACTCCGCATGACAAATTGAAATGCCGCGTTAAATTACATTAAAGCTTTTCGTTTATTACTTTTTCAATATCTTGTGCCATCAACATATATTCGGCTACATCATCTATTTTTTGTATTCCAAAACCTGTAAGCAGTTTTATCTCAGCAATAGTCATTCCTTTTTCTAATAATTTTTGTACACCTGTAAGCCCTGTAGCCATGGGGCTAAATCCTGCAATATTAAAGTTTTCTTTTGCTCTTTTTCTTAATTCATCCATTATGTAAGGCGAAGATATCTTCTTTCCATTTGAATTAGTAAATAGCCATTTCCTATCCTTTTTGCAATTCATTCCGCAATATCTTTTTACCATATTTCCTAATTCTTCGTCTAAGAACAGTTTAAAGTGAATATCTTCAGCATATTCTAAATTAAATGATAATGTCTCCTCATCAAACTGTTCCAATCTCAAATCCAAAAGGACTTCACTTTTAAATCCATATTCAAGCATGAGTCTATACCTTACAATTTGACCATATTGATAATGACTTTCACAATTCAAGGTTTTAATAACTTCTTCCATCGCTTCTATCTCGTTAGGTTTCATGGGTACAGTTATTCTTCTACTACCCAACTTTTCATTCATAGAATTAGCCACATCATTTATAACTTCTTTTCTATGACATCCTGCTTCAAGCTCGTCACATATAATCCCCTGCTTTTTTATGTAGTTTACATAAAACTTATCCATTGCAATCAAGTATCTATTAATAGCTTGCATCGTTTTTGTCTTCTTACTTTCTTCAACATAGGTTCTACAAGCTTCTACTATACTGTGCATGCTAATATATTCCACAAACAATTTTTTCAGAGGATACTTTGATAATCCTTCTTCCATACAATATTTAAAGAAGCTGTCATAACAGGCAGCATCTCCTTTTCTATTAGCATCCATATTTTTCTTGTAATTATTTAATGCTCTTTCCAATTCGTTTGCCATTTCACATCACCCTTTCCATCCATATAAATTGTGTTATAAACAAATGTACAATAATATTTCAAATTAGGAATTTGCATCTCTCAATGCACCATTCTTCTTAAATTCAAAGAAAGTTACAGATTCTATTCCGTCATTAAATATATATGATGGTGCCTGCGTATTTTTATATTCAGTTATTATTCCATTCGTTTTATAAAAGTCATCATATATATGATTATCAATATTTTCAATAATCCTCTTTATTATTGCTTTCATGTTTATTATATCTATAACTGGTGGTAAATCCTCATACCAATATCCTGTTATTAACAAGTCGATATTCCTTTGCTATATATCATCATTTTTTTCTATCATCTGATTCCTCCTGAGTAAATATTACAGTTCCTTAATCATCCACTTCCGTAAAGAAGTATTCCAATGTCTCCACAAACATGTTATGTTTAAACAGTTCCTTAATTTGCTCCCGATTCATCCATGTAACCTGTGTCACTTCATCTGTTGTAGCATTACCCAAATCAACCTCTCCATCATACTCAAATAACCAAACATCCATAATATCATTAAAGATTTTACCCTCTATGATTTTTCGTGTTTTTGTAAAAAGAACTTGTCCGTTTTCCGGATTCAAGTCAACACCAACTTCTTCTTTTGCTTCTCTGATTGCTCCTAACAGACTGTCCTCACCTTTCACAACCGCCCCACCTACACACTCCCACATCAGCGGATACGTTGGTCTATTTGCAGAACGCTGCGCAATCAGATACTCTCCCTTGGAATTTCGAATCCAAACATGCACCACCAGATGGTATCCGTCTATCGGTAACTGCTCACCTCTGACATGTTCCCGTCCGATAAGTTCCCTATTTTCATCATACAAGTCCCAAATTTCTGCATCCGGTACATACTCTACAATATCACCAAAATCTGCATTCAAAGTCTTACATATCTTGCTAAGAATAGTAAGACTTACCTCTTCATCACGGCGTAATTTTGTCATTGTATTAGGAGCAATTTCTGCCTTTTTACGCAAATCTGATTTACTCATCTTTTTATCTACTAACAGTTTCCATAATTTGTTATATGATACAGCCATAACACCTTCTCCTACTTGTTCACAAAAATCTTTTTCTGTTTCATATCTACCTTTGCAACAACACCATACTGCAATGCACACCGCGGTGTAGCATGCCCAAAATTCACATTATAAACAATCGGAAGTTTCTCATTATCTATTACTTTAATAAGAATATCTTTATATTCCTGATAAAAAGCTTCATCCTGTGGTTTTCCAACCAACACACCATTTACCACGTCAAATACTCCCTTTTCTTTCAGCAATAGAACTTCTCTTTCAAACAATTCCGGACTCGGTTTTTCTTCACAAGTTTCTATAAACAGAATTTTTCCTCTCCACTCTTCCTTATCCGGAAACAGACCATATCTCTCACAAACTTCCTTTTCATCCTCATATCTACTATTGGTCAATATATCATAAAGACTTTCCAAGCATCCGCCCAATAATTCACCTTGAAAAATTTCACCTCCCTGCAGAAGTTCAAAACCACGTTCTTCTTTATGAGTTTTTCTTTCTGTTCCTATTGCAGATCTAGAAAAATCTTCTCTTTCTTCATACCAAATGTCGCTGGATACAATTTCATCAAATTCATTGCCTTCCAAATATCCCTCAAATGCCCTTTTCGTATATGGTAACATTTCATCTGCAATTTCTCCCAAATCACAAATAAAGTTTAGTCCGTAATAGGTAGACAATCCCAGCTTGTAAAACATGAGATGATTAATCGTAGTATCTGAAAATCCTGTAAATAATTTAGGATACTTCTCTACCTCTTTTATGAACTCATCATCTTCCATCAGATAAGGCAAAAGTCTGTATGTATCATCACCACCGATTGCACAAATAATCCCTGCAATAGACTCATCTAAAAATGTATCTTTTAAGTCTTTCGCCCTTGCTTCCGGATGAGCCTGCAAATATTCAATACCTTTCAAAGCATTCGGCATAAATACCGGTTCCAAACCATATTCTTTTAATCTCTTTACACCGATCTCAATATTATGACTGCAAAATTCTTCACCGAGCATTCCACTCGACAAGCTTACAATTGCTACCTTGTCACCTTTTCTTAATTTTCTTGCATATTGCATAACTACAATCCTTCCATCAATAAAACAGTATTACTTCTTATCCGCACGCTGCTTGCCCTTATATTCTTTCTCCACATGGCAATGTTCCTGTTTGCCAACCAACTTATCGCCTTCAAAATCCAGTTCGATAATATATGGCATCCAATCTATAATTCGCAGAAAATCTTCGCATCCAAAACTATTGTCATAAAAATTCAATATCGTACTAAGGGCTGTACCATGGGTTCCTATAACAATCTCTTTATCCGTATTATCTGATAAAATCTCGTTCAGTGCTTCCATATTGCGTCTCTGAACCATAGCAATGGATTCTCCACCCTCTTCATGATAATCATGGTCAACCCAACGTTTCTGGAACATTCCGTGGTTGTTGCCATCAGGTCCTTTTTCACGCTCCCTTAATCTCTCATCTGTTATAATTTCTTTTCCGAAAAAAGCTGCCGCATCTGCAATGGTATCCATGCTGCGTTTGTATGGACTACAATAAAACGCATCTATTTTCTTATCCTTCAAAAATTTCAGTACAATTGCCGAATCTTTCTTTCCTTCTTCCGTCAAAGGTCTTGTTCTGTCTTCTTTCCAACTATGTTCCGGCTGTGCGTGACGCACGAAATACACTCTTGTCATACTGTGTCTCCTATTTCTTCTCAATCATCAAATGATGAAAAAATGCAATGTCTTTATATCCATCCATATCCGATACCCGCATCTCGATTTCCACCATTTTATCCTGCCAATCAACATCCTTATGTATTTCCTGATTTTGTTGCATATCCCAGAAAGTTCTCATCCCCAATGTCTTCGTAATCACAAGTTCCGGACACCATTTCTCAATATCTGTATCCTCATAGTAACGAATTGCTCCGTACTTGGAAGCCGTTCCATCATTACCATCCAACAAGCTATGGGCATGTTCAAAATCATTCAAAAGTACAACCATCTGCATAACCCGACCTGCACGATTATGTTTCACAATAGAAATCTTGCCATTAGGTTTTAAAATCCTTGCAAACTCCTTAACAATATCCGCTCTATCTTCGGCATACTCCAAGACATTGTGACAGATAATCATATCAAAGGTCTCATTATCAAATTTGTGCAATTCATTGGTACTACCAGCAATTTGTGTGTATTGGTTGTCTGCCCATCGCTCCTTTATGCTATCTCCATCCGGTTCAATAGCTGTTACATCGTTATGTTCTGCCAGATAGTTTGCAGTTATCCCAATGCCACTACCAAAATCAAGTATCTTTTTATCTCGAATTTCTCCTAATTGTTTCCAGACAATTCGCTTCATGAGACATTCCCAAGGTTGTAAGTCTGTTACTTTATGCATCATATCAACTCCATTTCATCTTCCATTTTTACAAATCCATATTTTTCATACAATGGCCGCCCCATATCTGTTGCCTCTAAAGCAATCTGCGACACGCCCTGTTCCCTCGCATCCTTTACCAGTAAATCCAATGTATGAATTGCAATTCCCTGTCTTCTATACTCCGGTGCTGTATACATATTCATAATATAAGCCTTTTTACCAGTCGGATTATCATATGTGGGCATTACCTGATAGAAACTGACACCACCTGCACCGATAAATGTTCCATTATCATACACCAGATATGCAATATGTTCACCGTTTTCTAACGCCCGCTTATAATATGCACAAGACTCCTTTTCCACCGTTGACATATCCACATCGTCAGACAATTTGTTGGCTGCACGAAGGACGATAATCCTTGTTCTTACCAGTTCATCTATGTCTTCTATGGTTGCTCTTTTATATTCAAAAATACTATCCGGCAAACAATTTAGGTACATATAAAGTGCATCCGTATTCTCTTCTAATACCTGCATCAACTTGTCAGATGGGTTTGCATAAACTATCCCATAATCTACCTCTCCCAAATCACTACGCACCGGGAAAGCTAATCTTTCCTGCTCCAAATCAAACTGTGCATCTACACCTTCTTTATTACCTCTTGCATCCAAGCAAATCCATCTGTTAAATGATGTGATATAAACTGCATTTAATGCATGGATACAAAATCCGGTTTCGGGTACATCGCCTAATGTGAGACGCTGATAACAAATACCGGCAGCGATTCCACATGCTCGAAGAAACGCCGCAAGAAGATTTGCTTTTGCCCAGCATATACCAACGCCCTGTTCCAGCACTTCTGTAGCAGATTTTGTCACACGCTTGTCCTGAACATCCCAAGAATGTTTTATTTCATCACGCACATACTCATAAATAGCTTTAATCAGAGAAATTTCATCTACATATTTCTGTTTAAATTCATCAGTCTTTGATAGGATTCTGTTGTCCTTCCAGTTTATATATTTTGACACTGATAAGTATTCTTCTAAGGAGTAATCTTCTTTGATATCCTTAATAATTAATTCTTTCATTTCTTTCACCTAAAAATAATCTATATGATTTGTCGCTTTCTTTGTCTGTAAATTACTTCCTGCAATCCCACTTCTTCTAACATACTTTTTGCAGTCTCGTAATCTGCACCTATGTCCTCCACAACATGCGCATCCGAACCTATTGTGACATATTTTCCACCGTTAGCTTTATATATCTCCAATAATTCTTTTCCCGGCATAGTCTGTGCATGCCCCTTTCTCAAGGAAGATGTATTAATTTCTATGACCAAATCCTTCTCTAACAGATTACGGAATATTTCATTGATGACAGCTTCTTCATAGTAGATTTCTCCATAATAACGCTTTGGAAAATCAATATGTCCTAACGCATCAAATCCTCCTGTCTGAACCGTTTTTAAGACTTCTTTCCAATACAATGTATAAAATTCTTTGGCAGAATATTGTTCTCTTACCTTTTGACAAGGAAACATATCCCCTATCCAATGAATACTTCCTATCACAAAATCATATGGATATTTTGTCAATTCCTTCAAGTTCTTTTCATACAAATGCGGTTCACCAAATTCTATTCCTGCTAATGGTTCTATTAGCATATCTGCATTATATTTTATCTCATTGAATCGCTCCCAAAATCTATCTGCTGAATAATAATTGTAGCCATAATCATTTGTATTCAAATCAACGTGATCAGTAAAGCATATTGTCCCTATTCCACTCGCTTTTGCCTTCTCAATATAATCTTCCATTTTCGCATCCGAATCACAAGAAAATTCAGTATGTACATGCATATCTCTCATATGCTTAACTCCTTCCTTATATCCTAATAATTGTAAAAAGCTAAACACCGTTTCACTTATTCACTCTTAATACCAAATCGGTATATCTCTTCTAAAATAATCATAGTCTTCAAAAGCAACCATACATCTCTCAACCATTGCATCTATATCTGTCTGTCCAAACTTTTCTGCCCATTTTATTGAAAACAATGAAGCATGCGCCACATACACAGCAAGAATACTCCAAAAATCTTCCGGAATATTATCATTAAAATATGCCTGTATCTGACCTATACAGTATGGAATGCTTAATTCTCTGGCAAAACTTTCCAATTTATAAAACTCTTCATACGGATCGCCTACTTCCCAACGATTAAAGTCTATCACACCAATTTCACCATTTTCCATATATATTAGATTTCCCGGATGAAAATCTCCATGCTGATACACAGGTTTTTCTTTCCATATCTTGTGTATATTTTCTTTCACATATTTAACTGCAATCTCATCATTTGCAACTCTAACATTTGATGATTCATATCTCGATAACTGCAATATTTTTTTGTCTGCCTTTGTATTAGTCGGTATATCCTCTTCTTCTACATATATGCTATGTATTTTCTTTAAAATATCACCCGCCAATCTTCCCAGAGCAAATTGTTCTTTCTCTGACAATCCAGGCAAAACACTTTCCAAATCTTGTCCTTCTACCCAAGTCAAAATCATATATACACTTTTATTTTGATTGCATACACCAAAATCAATAGGCATTGACATAGGAATGCCTATTTCTGAATACTTCGTAATAATATCAAACTCTTTTTTCTTTTCATCATACTTATCAATGTCTGCCAAACGTAACAATAAAGTCTCGCCCTGTCTAGTGAATATTTTATATTTTGTGTCTGCCGACCACCCTTTTGTAATTTTCTGAATTATTTTCCACTCCTTACTGCTGTCTATATCTCCCCACGCCTGCCGTCTTCTCCATTCTTCCATCAACTTTGGTTGTATCAATGGATATGTCCAGTTTTCCGGCAATTCATCCATAAGCTCTACTTTTTCAATCTCACATTCCAACTCACCTGAAAATTCCATTATCTCTGCAAAACATAATAATCCATACGTTTCTTCGCCTGTTTCATTTAAACTGTTTTTACCAGTGACAGAATACACACATACCGGTTCTATATCAAATTTAACAGCACCTGTTTCTTCTTGCAGTTCCCTCTTCGCCGTCTCTAAAATATCTTCTCCCGCTTCACGATGTCCTCCCGGAACTTCATATGTATCCCGTTCCTTATGCTTACACAATACCCACTTGCCATCACTCTGAGAAATAATCACAGCAAACTTCAACACTGCATCATCCACTGTATCATAAAATTTTATATTCAACATATCACCATTCTCCTTCCCACTCTGTCATAAATTCCTCAAGATAGGCTTCCATAACAGCTTGTCTATGCTCAGCCATTCTCTTTGCAGTTTCCGTATTCATCATATCTTTTAGCAATAGCAACTTTTCATAAAAATGATTAATGCTTGTAGAATTTTGATTTTGGCGATACTCCTCTTTACTCATATTAACCAGAGGCTTTATTTCCGGATCATATATCTTTCTGCCTTTACTGCCACCATACGCAAATGTTCTTGCAATTCCAATTGCACCCATTGCATCCAGCCTGTCCGCATCCTGCACGCATTTACCTTCTATCGTACTTGGCACAACTGAATCAGTTCCCACAAACGATACTTCCGCAATAATCTTACATACAATTTCAATCATTTTATTATCGACACCGTTGCTTTCCATAAAATCAATTGCATTTTTCTTCGTAGCATAAGTTTCCGGTGAAAGTTTTGCATCATCCACATCGTGCAACAATGCTGCCAGTTGCACAATCAGCATATCTGCATTTTCCTGCTTTGCAATCTGCACCGTCAATCGATAAACTCTCATGGTATGATGATAGTCATGCCCACTACAATCATTCGCAAATATCTGTTTTACATATTCTATGGCATTTTCTATTATCATACTTACCTCCAACATTACAATAATTTTTACCAAACAATTATTAATTCATATTTTTTTACATATCAATCCACTGGATAAACGCCGTCTTGTCCGAGCTGTTATACCCGGCATTCCGATAGAAATTTAATGTACTTTCTTCCTTAGAACCTGTCAGTAGCATCATCTTATAGCAATTGTTTTCTTCTGCAATCTGCTTTGCATAATTCAAACAGGCTGTCGCATATCCTTTCTTACGATAATCTCCATGTGTTACCACATTTTCCACAAAAGCATATGAGCGCACATTTCTTGTAAGATTTGGTATAATCACACATACACAGGATGCCACAATTTTATTATCCACTTCGCAAACAATAAGATGATGATTCACATCACTAATAATACTCTTCCATGTGTTTCGTAAATGCTCTGTATCCTCCGGAATGCTTTCCTCATGAAGATACAAATATAACTGCAATATTTCATTCAAATCATTTATATTGGCTTCTCTGACTATCATTTATTCCAAACATCTCCTGTCAAATATTTTATATCATTTCTTGTCCAACAAATAGCATAGAATTGCCTGCTGTACATTTATCAGACAGTTCTTAAATTCATAGCCCACAAAATAATCACTGTTCATTACGTCCTCTGAAACCTCTTCTCCCCGAAAAAACGGCGGGCAGGGATTCAAAATTGCACCCTGATTCGCTTTCTGCATATGCTGTAAGGTGATTTGATATTCTTTAAAATCTTCCTTTGCACCATTCGGTATGGAGTCAGTACATATGATATCTTTTCCAATAACCGCTTCATCGATATTTGCATGAAACTTAATATTGTCTATCTCATATCCACCAGGACAACTTTGCTCCAACTCAAATCCCATCAATTCAGACGCTGCTTTCCATGTATTTCCAATATTCCCTTTTGCTCCCACAAACAAAAATTTCTTCTTTTCAATATCCTTAAAAAGCTTTGATAATGCATATAGATCCGCAATAATTTCACACGGATGATTTTCCGAAGTCATCGCATTAATCACAGGAATCTTTGCATGCTTCGCCATACTTTTTACAACCTCAATATCGCTATGGCGCACCACAATAGCATCAACCCAGTTTTCCAAATACCCTATCACATCTTGGATTTTCTCTTTCTTATCAAGTGCTTCCGGCGGAAAAAGTATCGTCTTCCCGCCTAACTCCTGAATTCCTTTTTCGAATGTTACTCTTGTGCGAATACTACTCTCCGGAAAGAATAGTACAACCGTCTTTCCTTCTAAATGTTTCAACTGACTCATGTCATCCGCAAACTTATCTGCCAATTTGAATATTTCATATATCTCTTCTTTTGAAAAGTCATCTATAAAAACAAGACTTTTACTCATTTCTTTTGTTCCTCCAGTATATTTCACATCATAATCTCACTATCAAAATACTGTTCCTGAAAACGAATCTTCTCCTCCTATATCTGCTTTCAGGTACTCTACTGGACAGGAATGCGTGAAGGGGAACTTCTGGCACTTACTGCTGCTGATATCGACCTTGTTGCAAAACAGATTGATATTAACAAAACCTATCAGCGTCTGAACGGACAGGATATTATCACTCCGCCAAAGACAAAGAAAAGTAAGCGCAAGGTTCCAATTCCGGATTTTCTGTGTCAGGAGCTACAAAGTTATATGGATACAAGATATATGCTTTCCCCTAATGAAAGACTGTTCCCGGCTACCAAGCACTTCCTCTCCCATGAGATGGAGCGTGGTAGCAAGAAAACCGGTGTGAAGAGAATACGAATTCATGACATCCGTCACTCCCACGCCAGTTTACTTATCAATCAGGGCTGTGATGCACTTATCCTTGCTGACAGACTGGGACACGAAAAGGTATCCACAACACTGAATACTTACTCCCACCTGTTTCCACACAAACAGCAGGAACTTGTCACCAATCTGGAACAACTTGCAACTAATGCACCGGTTACACCACACCAGAACCTCCAATGGGCAATCCACTTCTGGATACATTAGAAAAGGCATCCGGAAAGGTTATCCCGATGCCTCAACGAAAAGCTATCTAAGAAATAAAACGATGTGAATAAGAATAGTTGCCCAAAATGCTGTTAGTAGCATTTTATTAGCAAATCAAAAGAAAAAGCCCGGGAATGCCCTGTTTAAAAGGCTTCCCAGACTTTATGCTACTATTCAAACTCAATCGTCCCCGGCGGCTTACTCGTCAAATCATAGAATACCCTATTAACGCCTTTCACCTCGTTAATAATCCTACTCATAACCTTCTGCAACACCTCAAACGGTATCTCTGCCGCTTCTGCTGTCATAAAATCCACCGTATTCACCGCTCTAAGCGCCACTGCATAGTCATAGGTTCTCTCGTCCCCCATAACACCAACAGACCGCATATTCGTAAGCGCCGCAAAATACTGTCCAATCGTTCTATCCATTCCGGCATTTGCAACCTCTTCACGATAAATAGCATCCGCATCCTGAACAATCTTCACCTTATCAGCAGTTACTTCACCGATAATACGGATTCCAAGTCCCGGACCCGGGAATGGCTGACGGAATACCAGTTTCTCAGGAATTCCCATTTCCAAACCAGCTTTACGAACCTCATCCTTAAATAAATCACGAAGCGGCTCAATAATCTCTTTGAAATCTACATAATCCGGCAGACCTCCAACATTATGATGAGACTTAATCACCGCTGACTCACCACCAAGTCCGCTCTCTACTACGTCCGGATAAATGGTTCCCTGTACAAGGAAGTCCACTGCTCCGATTTTCTTTGCTTCTTCTTCAAATACACGGATAAATTCTTCACCGATAATCTTACGCTTCTGCTCCGGTTCTTCTACTCCGGCAAGCTTTCCGTAGAAACGTTCCTGTGCATTTACTCGGATAAAATTCAATTCATAAGGACCATTCGGACCAAAAACTTCCTCTACTTCATCGCCTTCATTTTTACGAAGCAAACCATGATCAACAAATACACAAGTAAGCTGATCGCCGATTGCTTTAGCCAACATAACTGCTGCCACAGAAGAATCCACACCGCCGGACAACGCACACAATACTTTACCGTCTCCGACTTTTTCTCTGATTGCTTTAATAGAATTCTCCACGAAAGAATCCATTCTCCAAGTACCTGCACAACCACAGACACCTCGTACGAAATTATAAAGCATCTTTGTTCCTTCCTGTGTATGAAGTACTTCAGGATGGAACTGTATAGCATAAAGATTCTTTTCTGCATTTTCTGCTGCTGCCACCGGACAATCTGCCGTATGTGCAGTAATTTTGAATCCCGGTGCAATCTGAGAAATATAATCAAAATGACTCATCCAGCAAATTGTGGTAGCTGCCACATCGCCAAATAACGGAGAAGACTTGTCCACCATAACCTCTGTCTTACCATATTCGCGTACCGGCGCTTTTTCTACTTTACCACCCAATACATGCATCATCAGCTGGGCACCATAGCAAAGTCCCAATACCGGAATACCAAGTTCAAATAATTCTTTTGTATATGTCGGTGAATCCGCTTCATAACAGCTGTTCGGTCCGCCGGTAAGAATAATTCCTTTCGGATTCATTGCTTTAATCTGTTCAATGTCTGTTCTATAAGAATATATTTCACAGTAAACATTACATTCTCTGACGCGTCTTGCAACCAACTGGTTGTACTGACCGCCAAAGTCAATGACAATTACTTTTTCTTTGGAAAGTTCCTGTCCCATATTCATTGGATTTGTCTCCTCCTAAAAATTTTCTTTCAGTATTTTTAAATTATACGTTAGGACCCTCAGAAAAACAAGATGTTTTCTTCATTTCCTGCTTCCGCTCATACATATTAAGATCTGCCCTCTTCATCGTATCACGCAGACTCATATCCTGCTTTTCATCAAAATTACAGAAACCGGATGCAATCTCCATATTCAGGTCATAATTCGGTATTTTCAACTGCTTAATCTGTAATTCCATTTCTGTTTTTACTTTTTCAAATTCTTTCACGGACAGATTTTCTGCAATTCCACAGAATTCATCCCCTCCAATACGATACACATTTCCCCACTTGCTGAATGCGTCTCTAATAATTTCGCTACACACTTTAATATAATAGTCACCCATATCATGTCCGTAACCATCATTAAAAGTCTTTAGATTATTCAAATCAAATACGATAATTCCCATTCTCTTACGTTTCTTCGTATTTGGCTTATCAATATCTTTTTCAAAGCAGGCTCTGTTCCACAACTTGGTCATGGCATCCATTGATGCCTCTTCTTGAATATCTTCTGCCCGTTTTCCGATAGCTACCCACTTCACAAAATCTAAAAGCAATGCCAGAACAACCATAATAACATATCCCAGATACCCCATTCTGCTGAATTTTGCAATATCCGGATCATTAGTAAAATAGTATCTGTACATATCTGCAAGCGTAGTAATAACAATAACAATTGTAAATAAACTATGCGTCATATATGGCATTCTTTTTTCTATCCTATACTTCTTATCACGCCGTTCTGCAATAATCTCCTGTATACAATTCATTGTCACCACAATTGCCAGAACCATCAATATTAAGTGTGTAAAAAATATCGTATCCTCAAAATCTGCAATTCCCGTAAACTGTAATATACTTGTTATCCAGAATTCGGCTGCTACAACTCCCACCAGCACATTATATATCTTCGATTTTCCATTATGAAATGTAATATTAACAAACATAATAAAAGGAATAATACACATTTTTAAGCTCAGCTGAGACAAATTACTGAACAATAATAATTCATCAAAAAAGAAAGAATATATATTTCCTTCTATGGCTGACCAAACTCCTATAAATATGGAAAATAACCCTAACCACGGAAGTCCCTGTCCCAGTCTGAGATTTCTCTTAGCTGCAATGGTATACAATATTAACAACATAACTCCGATAGTAATTCCCAGCATACTAATCAGGAAAAATGGAACCGCTTCCACTAAATACTCTGCCATAATTCCTTCCGCAGTCCCCTGATACAAAACAGGAATTGTTACCTTACCATCTTCGTAACACTGTATAATCCTTATAGAAAGCGTTTTGCCACTGTCCTCCGGTTCAAATTCTACAAACTTCCAGCTGTTTCCCGGCATTTTGCTCTTGAACCCTTCACCCTCCACAAAACGCATAATCTCTTCATTATCTAAATAAACATATATCTGCTGCTGAAAAGCAAAAAATCCTATTGTATTCCTATTCAGCTCTATCGTATCTAATTTTCTCTGTATAATAAGCTCATTACTGCCATCTATATTAACATAATCCGGTAACACCTCAAACGATTCTTCTGTTCCATCTGCATACAAAACATTCCATCCGGTACGCAACTCTTCACATGTAAAATTCTCTTTTCCAACTTCATCCGTATTTTTTTTGGAAAACATAAATAAAAATATCACAAGCAAAAGGAATGCGATTTGAACCCCATAAACCGCATACGCCTTAAGCGTTTTCACTTTTTTCATAGTTTTTCGCCATTATCCTTTCCCACTTTGTTCCTTTGTAACGTATTACATAACAAATTGCCCTGAATATCCAGTCAATTG
Organism: Lachnospiraceae bacterium; assembly: GCA_017437065.1. GTDB lineage: Bacteria > Bacillota > Clostridia > Lachnospirales > Lachnospiraceae > RGIG3002. The sequence continues at coordinate 23,286 of JAFSBX010000087.1, read as the reverse complement.
TCATAGCAATCCAAACACCTAACAACCCCATATTAAAATAATAACTGAAAAAATACGCTGTGCCAATACGAAATGTCCACATCGACACAATCGCAATTACCATTGTCCAGATAACATCCCCTGCCGCACGCAGAGTATTTGGTAACGTAAACGATGGTATCCAGAAGAAAATCGCTAAAACAGCGTGCCAACGTATCACTTGCACCGCCATTTCCGTAGTTTCTTTACTTGCCTGATAAATTCCCGCCAATTGCGGTGCAAACACAAAGAAAACTATTGAAAATACTGCAAGACTCACATTTGCAATCATCATCAGCTTCTTTGTATAATATCGTGCCTGCTTATACTCTCCTGCCCCCACACAAACCGCTGCAACGGAAAGTAGTGCATAGTTAATGGCAGTTCCCGGCAATATGTTAAAACATGCCAACGCATTACAGATAGAATTCGCTGCAATCGCATAAGTTCCAAATGTAGTCACAAGACTGAGCAGTAGAATTTTCCCTAACTGAAACAGACTGTTCTCCAACCCGTTCGGTACACCAATGTGAAGAATTTTCTTAATTAGGCTTCCATTCATTCTCCATGTAACCTGTCCCTTAAGATGAATCGTCCGTTTTACCTGAAACATTAAGACCACAATAATAATCATTGCCACAAATCTGGAAAAACTGGTAGAAATCGCTGCTCCTGCCACACCTAACTTTGCGCCGTAAATCAAAATTGCATTTCCTGTCACATTCAATCCATTCATTAAAATGGAAATCCACATTGTAGTTTTAGAATCTCCCATGGCACGAAATAGTGCCGCACACGCATTATACACTGCAAGCGGACAGATAGATATGGCCGTCAGAACCAGATAAGTTTTTGCACTCTGCATAACATCTGCTTCTACCTGTCCAAACACCAGTCTCAAAAGCGAAGTATGAAAACCAATAAATAAAACTGTTACTACAGCAGATGTTAATATAGAAAACAGTACAAGCTGCCATGCCGCTTTATTTGCATTTTCCCGATCCTTTTGCCCCAGACAATGCCCTGCCACGACAGCTCCTCCGGTTGCCAATGCCGCAAAAATATTAATTATCAGAATATTAATGGTATCCACAAGGGAAACCCCCGACATTGCAGCCTCACCTTCGCCTGCAATCATAACCGTATCCGCCAGCCCCACCAGAATAGCAAGAAGCTGTTCCATAATGAGCGGAATAATTAACTTTCTTAAATCCTTATTACTGTATAGCATCTTTAGTTTCCTTCCTATTACATAAATTTACAACAGGAAGACTTATGTCTTTCGTTTCTGATTTTTACCCACCCTCTATTTTATGCCTATTTCGCTCTGATGTAAATATTTTTCTCGCGTAGCCAGCCCACCTCTGATATGACGTTCCGATTTATTTACATCCAACACCTTTCGTGCTTCCTTGGCAAGGGTAGGATTAAACTGCATCAATCGCTCTGTTACGTCCTTATGTACGGTAGACTTCGAAATTCCAAACTGCTTCGCAGTCTGCCTTACTGTAGCATTATAGTCAATAATATAATTTGCAATATGAACAGCACGTTCTTCGATATAATCCTTCAAAGGAAATCCTCTCAGAAATACTTTTTTACATTGTATGAGAGAGGATAAAAGGTTATTCCACAACAAAAAAACAAATATAACAATAATTTAAGGATACCTGATTTAAATCAATGGTATCCTCACTTTTACCGTAAAACATTCTCCTGCCAAAGCCGCCTCTGCCGTTCCCCCCATCTGTTCCGCAAACTTTTTCACAATGGCAAGTCCAAGGCCTGTCGTTTTCCTGCTTCTGGACTGATCCGTCGTATAAAAACGGTCAAAAATCCTCTCTATTTCCTTTTCCTCAATGCTGTCCGTCCTATTAGAAACCTGCAATACCACATATCCTTCCTCGAACTGTAAGGCCATACGATAGCCGCCTTTTCCATGTACAAGTGCATTTTTTATCAGGTTTTCCACAATTCTGACAAAAGCATGCCTGTCCCCTAGAATACGACAGGGCATCTGTGTGATTTCCACCTCCGGCTCACAGCCTCTTTTCGTAAAATCATCATAAAACATGGAAAGCGTTTCTGCAAACAGATTGCCTGCATTCAGTACTTCTGATTCCCACGCCATCTCACCGGCTTCAATTCGTGCATACTCAAACAGCTGGTTCAGCATATCCATTACATCATCCAGCCGCCGTTCCACAACCTCTGCGTACTCTGCTCTTTTCTCCTGACTGACTTTCTCCCCCTGCATCATCTGTATGTACCCCTTTGCAGAAGTAAGCGGCGTTCGGATATCATGAGAAATACTTGTGATACTTTCCCGGTAAGCCACATTTTCCTTTTTTAATTTTATTCCCGTCTCTCTGTACTTTTCAATAATATCATTTGCTTTCTTTATCAGTTCCTCTGTTTTCCCAACAGCACAATAAGAGGATAACCGATAATTGGTATCCTCTTCTTCTAACATAGAAAGTTCTTCTGTTATATGCTTTATCTGTGCTCTGTAACACCACAGGCGGAACAATAAAATGCCTACCATTGCCAAAAGCAGTAGCACTATCCCTATCAAAATCGTCTGCATGTCACCACCCTGCCCTTCCTATATATCTCTATCTTTTACCCCTTCTTTTTCCTTCATAGTTGTCCTTATCTTTTCAAAAATCATTACTTTATATCCGCTTTATGAAAATGATATATCCCTATAATAATTGAAGCACTTGTCCAAAATACAATTGAAATAATTATTCTTTGAATCATTTCGCCTCCGAAATCAGTATACGGACATTCCTGTACCAAATCCATCAACCAGTACTGTGACGGTTGCACTGAAAAACGCTTTAACACTAAATCCAACCCTGAGAAAAATAGTGAAGATATACCACCCACAATACATACTGCAATAGAAATACCGACAGCTAAATTTCTACTGATTTCAGAAACTGCAACAACCAAACTACTGATTGCCATAATAAGTCCTAACATTAGTATTGTATAAATGGTATAATCTTTGAGCATAATACCGTTTATATCGTCTGTTCCTATAACTATGCATCCTACAGCCAAATTAGAAACCGCACCTGTTACCAGCATAATCACAGTTCCAAGAATACAGGAAACATATTTCGATATAAATATTTTACTTCGTGAATATCCCTTACCGGTCATATTCTTTATAGCACCGTGACCAAACTCTCCAATGACATAAATAGCATTAAAAATAACTACAATAAATGAACAAAATCCTCCCATTATTACCTGAAGTACTTCCGAAATCGTAATATCTTCCAAAACGTTTTCGCTCTCTGAACTCTCCTGTCCATCCGTAAACACTGTCACTCCTGCCGTACCGTTTTCTATTTCTCCCTGCTGCATCTCATTTGCCAAGTACAATGTCCCATACATAAAAATCACTGATACAACCGTCAACACAAGACATACCAAAAAACATTTACTTTTCCTTAATTTATATAATTCTCCGCTCAATAAATTTAACATTCTAAAACCTCCACTTTGACTACAGCCATCCAGTCTTTCTGACTATAATTCCTACTCTTATCTCCATATTTTCCTTAATAAACTGCTACTATTCGCCAAGCCTCTCCATAAAATAAGCCTCTAAATCCTGCCCCGTAAGATAGCTTTCTTTCAGTTCCACGCCGCCCAAAACAAGTTCCTTATTAATCTTTCCGTTCTCGTCCAAATGTTCAAAAATCCGAAGAATGCCCGGCTCCGGCACATCATATTCGGTAATATGCAGTTTTTCTTCCAAAATTGTCACTGCAAGCTCTAAATTATCTACCGAAAGTTTCTGACATCTGCGACATTTCTCGTTCAGTTCTCCTGCCTCAAATTCTTCTACTAAAGAACCATCTCTTATAATTCCGTAACGTGTGGCCACCTTTGACAATTCGCCTAAAATATGACTGGAGATCAAAATGGTGATTTTTCTTTCTGTATTTAGTTTTAACAGTAAATCTCTGATTTCTTTAATTCCCGCCGGATCCAATCCGTTAATCGGCTCATCCAATATTAAAAAATCCGGATTTCTAAAGAGTGAAATTGCTATGCCAAGTCTCTGCTTCATACCCATGGAAAAGTTTTTTACTTTCTTCTTATCCGTACCGCCAAGACCTACAAATTCCAGCATCTCATCCACAGCATTTTTGTCTGTAATTCCAAAACTTCTTCTGACAACTTCAAGATTTTCTCTTGCCGTCATATTCGGATAAATTCCCGGATTTTCAATCAGACTTCCAATTCTTTTACGCTGTTTTTCCAAATCATTTTTTCCAAACAGCTCTATTTCTCCCCCTGTTGGTGCTGCCATTCCGGTTATCATTCGCATAAATGTTGTCTTTCCTGCACCATTTTTGCCTATAAAACCATAAATGTCTCCTTTTTTCACATGCATGCTGACAACGTTTACAACCTTCGTTTTTCCATAAACTTTTGTCAGATTTTCTGTTTTCAGTATATATTCCATAATCTCCCTTTCTGTACTACCGGAATTTTTTCCGCATACATTCTTTATCTATTGGTGTTTTCAACCATTTGTGTTTCACACCTTGTATTTATAATAACAGTGGAGATTTTAGAAACTTTAGGAAAAGTATAAAGAAATCTTAAAGTTTTAATTCATTTTAAATCCGATTCCCCAAACCGTCTGTATGTACGTTTCCTCCGGATTTACCTTTGCCAGTTTCTGACGAATATTGCTGATGTGTACATTTACCGCATTATCTTCCCCTAAAAATTCTTCATTCCACACCGATTCATAAATATTGCTTTTCGTAAACACCTTCGCCGGATTTTCCATTAACAGCTCCAATATCAGATACTCCCTCTTCGTAAGCGAAACTGCCTCTCCGCCCACCGTTATAAAGAAATCTTCCGGACGCATTACAATATCTTTATATTTAATCACTCTGCCTTCCTGTGCATTTCCCGACTGTGCTTTACCACACTGAACACTGCTTTCCTGTGCTCCATTTTGGGCCTTTTTCTCTTCTTCTGTCTGCAATTGTTTTATTCTGCCAAGTCTTCGCAACACTGCCTCCAGTCTTGCCAAAAGCTCCTGTGTATCAAAAGGCTTCACAACATAATCATCTGCACCTGCCTTCAACAGTGAAATTCGCACCTGCACATCTTCTTTCGCAGAGGATACCACCACAGCAGTATCCGGGCTTTTTTCCTTTATATGCTTTAACAATTCCTCACCGGCCATCCCCGGCAGCATCAAATCCAGAATCACCCCATCCGGCACTCTTTTTTCCAAATACAGCAACGCTTCCGTCCCCGAAAACGCCTGCACCGTCTCATATCCCTGCCCCTCAAGCAGCTCCTTCAACATACAATTAATATCATTATCATCCTCAACAATCAAAATAAACTCTTTCATAACTAAAACAATCCTTCTTTTTACACCCTACCTATCATGCCTTTTCTTTATTTCAGTCGTGTATTTCCTTATTACTCACTTCGACTACTTTTAAATTTCTTCTTTGCAGTGGGCGAATCTGTCTCCTACATCTCCACCAAATACTCCTCCATCACTGCCCGTATCTTCTGAAACTGCTCTCTTGTCTTCTCATTCCATGACTGAAACGAAAGCAACTTTTCCAAATACCCCTGCTCCTTCACTACACGCACACTTTCCACATACACCAACTCAAACACCAACGAAATATGTCCCACAACATGATCCACAGAAGTTTTCTTCAGACTTCGCAGTGTGGCCTGTTTTTCCTGCAAACTCTTCATAACCTCTGTCGTCACTTCCGCATTCCTTAATTCTTCCGTAGTCACGTTATAAATTTCTTCCAACGGAAAATCCACATTAACTTTTAAAATATCAACCTTATCCGCATCCCTTAAAATATCACTGAACTTCTTTGTCCTTTCATCAAAGCTTTCCGGCAGGCGGTACGCACTATGAAAACGAACGGCATTTTCTATCAGTTCATCCTCTTCACTATCCTCAATATAATCCCTAATTTTTCCTTCTTTGAACAAAATATCTGCACCATATGCCGCATGGTCAATAGACTCCGCATCAATAAAAGTACCATAATTTTTCAACTGCTCAAAACGCCCTATATCATGCAACATTCCTGTCAGCCACGACAAATCTGCTTCATACTCCGTGCATCCAATACTCTTTGCAATCTGCTCACAAAGTTCTGCCACCCTGTATGTATGCTCAATTTTCAGTCTTACCTTTTCGTCCTTACTATTATAATTCTCCACATAAGCCGCGAACACACTCTTAACCTTTTTTCTATCTATCTGCATCATAACCAGCCCTCTCCGCTTCCTCCAAACTATCATCCAACCTATCAAACGCTTTTCAAAAGCGTCTGTTAACACTCTTCTTCCATCACACTTTTACTTCTTATGCTTCACCTTTCAATGCTACAATCATCGGTTCATGCTCCACCGCCTTCAAAAACTTATCAAGCAAATCACGGGTTTTAATTTTCAAACTGGAAGTATTCATGCACGGATGACATCCGATATACTCTCCTGCAAGTACATCCTCATCCACCAAAAGCTGCACCTTCCCTTCCTTGTCATTCATTAATCCTAATACACTGACAGAGCCAGGCGTGATGTCCAAAAACTCTTCCATATACTCTTCACCTGCAAAAGAAAGCCTCGCACTATTTATCTGCGCCGAAAGCTCCTTCGTCTTAAACTTCTTCTCTCCCGGCATCATCAACAAATAAAACTTCGTTTTCTGTGAATTACACAAAAACAAATTCTTACAAATAAAACTATCCAAAATCTTATCCACTTCCCGACAAGCCTCCATAGTCGGCAAAACATCATGATCCACCCGCATATACTCAATCCCTAAACTATCCAGCAAATCATAAACCCTAATCTCCTTCTCCAATCTCCCCGCCAAACTCCTCGGTCTCCCAGCCTCTAATTCCATACTCATACTTATACTCATCCTCTCTATACTCCTAATTAATCTACTACACTCAGACTTAATATTCCCATTCAAAAACCTGTCGTAGGCATGTTGCACAAAATTATTTTGTGCAACATGCCCTCACAGCTTCCTCCACTCCACACAAAAAGAGCCTGCCACCCAACTCCGGTAGTAAGCTCTTTTCATTCATTTCTTTTTAACTCTTAATCTTCAATATCTTCATTGGCGGCTACAGCTGATACCACGGATGCTACTACCGCTACTACGACTGCCACAATAATTACCAATAAACCGCCTGCCAAAACTACAAACATACTGTTACCACCTTTCAACCTTTTACATTCTTTGCTTATTATATCATATCCTTCACACAAACAAAATATTTTATGTGCAGAAACTTAAAAAGTCATCGTAAAAGCTTATACCGGATGGTATCTGTCATGAAACTTGTCCTCACCACAGCAATGACGTTCTCCGCCTTCTTCATAAATAATATAATCGCCTTCTTTAATAAAAACAAGACCTCTTCGGTTCTGAATAAACGGACATACAATTCTTCCATCTTCCTGTGTTATCTGCACCAGACCGTCTGTCTTAATCCAACCGTTTGTAATTACTTTTGTAAATGATTCAAAACCATCTTCCATGCCTTTTCCAATCTCATATTTCTGAGCTTCAACCGGAAATGGTGAACGCATACATTTTTGCTTCATATCTATACCTCCGTTTCATCTATACCCCACTTTTCTTATTCCCCTGTGAAAGTATAGTTCGCTTACTTCTACATATATTATAACAAACTTTTACAGTCTTGTGAACAAATTTACTCTTTCCGATAATATTTATTTAAGTTCAACAACCGCTCTTTCTGCGACTCTGTAATCGTATCAGTAATATCCGAAATAAAAACATAGAATAATCCGCCACCGGCACCTATACTTTCATTTTCAAGATGTCCGCAATCATCTATCCAACGAACCTCTCCGTCTTTTCGCATAATCCGATATTGAATAAAATCCATATTATGGTCGGAACTGGCAATCTGCTCCTGAATTTCACATTCTACACGTTCTAAATCATCGGGATGCACCATTCCCGTAAAGGAACAATTTACAAATTCTCTGAATTCTTCTATTGTTTCACAACCATAAATCTGTAATACTTTCGGATTTGCATATAGTACCTTTTCATCACCCACCGCACGATAAATAAAGAAGCCATCTGACATATTACCGAGTGACTCTGCCAAATGCTGTTTTCTCTGATTCTCTTTCTCACGCATAAGGGCATCAATACTTCTAATTACCATAATAGCCGTTTTTGGCATTCCATTTTCCCGTTCACTGACAGTAATACTTGTTAAACACCATTCTTCCGGAACGTTTTTGGCACTTCTTCGATACTTATACTCAATGGTATCCTGCTTTTGCAACTGATTTCTAAGATTCTGAAGCGATAAAAACTTCCTGACACTCTCCTCGTCATATTTTAATATTTTACCCATTCCAAAATGACGATCAACTACAGCCTCGTAATTACCTCTTTCCAGCAAATGATTCTCATCCGGATAAATCATTCTGCAATAATTATCCTGTAAATGTATAAAATAAACCTCACGATATGCAAGAAGCATACTATTTAATGTTTCTTCATATATACGCATATGAGTTACATCTCTCAGTATACATGCCACATAGCCATACTCAAACTGATAAAATGTAAGTTGGAGATAACGACCTGTAACAGAACTATATACATAATGATTTACAGTCTCACCCAAAAACGCCGCCTGATACGCCTTCCTAAGCAGTTTTTCCGTATCATTTCCAAATGCTTTCAAAATCATATGCCGCAATCGCTGTATATTTCCACCACTCAGCCCTTCCATCTCCTGATTTGCATATACAATCTCATAATCAATCGGTTTTTCATTCTCATCCAGTATGACTTTTCCTACACCGTATCCGCAGGGCATATCTCCATAATATTTTTCCATACGTGCCTGCTGCTTCTCAGATAATTCATTTACTTCCTGCACTACCAGTCTGGTACCTTCCTTCTTTTCATGTACAGAAGTCATATCCACAAGGGAACTGTAAAAAATCTTACGTCCATCCTTTTCTCTTAAGAAAAAGACTCTTAAATATACCCAAAGCACTTTTCCATCTGTACGCAGATAATGCACAAATCCCTGACCACCGCCGGAAGGATTTTCATATGCCTGCTCAAATATAGAAAACAGCAGAGGTCTGTCATCGTCTCTCACGTGATTCCAGAATTTCTTTCCGTAATCTGCTTCTTCATCGGAGGAAATCCCTGCCAACTGATAATACTGCTCGTTCACACGGGTAATTTCTATCTGATTTTCATACATTTCATAAAAAGCAGTCGCTCCAAGAATATTGTTTAACATCGTATCACTGAACAAATTATCATCCAGAAATTCTTTTACATGTAAAGGCTCTATCTGTTTGCACCAGAAACCGTCAAAGTCCAGTCTTCTCTCATCTGCCAGAAGCTCTTCAAACTGCTCAATAGACAGAGGTCTGTAATAGTAATACCCCTGCGTATATCTGCATCCCATACTACGTAAGAAGTCCTCCTGCTTCTGCGTCTCTACACCTTCTACAATAATAGGCAGTCCCATCATTCTCGCCATGTTGACTACAGACTCCAGAATACCGATTCCCTTTTCTTCTTCCTGTTCATTAATGTCCAGAAAGCGCATATCCAGCTTTATCACATCTACCGCAACATTTTTCAGCATATTCAAGGAAGAATATCCGCTTCCGAAATCATCCATCATTACCAAAAATCCTGCATCCTGAAGCTGTTTAACAGATTTTATAATCGTATCACTACTCTCTGCATAAGCACTTTCTGTAATTTCTACCTTTAAAAGCTTTGCCGGTAAATTATACGTATCAAGTAATTCCTTTAAATAGGCAGGTACATCCATGGAAAACATATCAATTCTTGACACATTAATGGAAACCGGCACCGGATGATAGCCTCTGTCAATCCAGCTTCTCAGCCATTCACAAACTTTTCTCCACACATGTCTGTCCAAATCTGCAATAAAACCGTTTTTTTCTAAAACAGGAATAAAAACTCCCGGCGGTATCATTCCCTTTGTGCTGTGTCTCCATCTTACCAAAGACTCCGCACCAACTATTTTACCGGTAGAAATATCACACTGTGGCTGTGCAAAAAAAGTAAACTCATCCTTCTCCAATGCCACCTGGACTTCCGACAGAATTTTTAATTCCTCTTCCAGTTTTTCTTCCATATCCGGATTGTATTTGCATATTCTTTTCGCATAGTTACCTACCACATGATTCAGTGCTATCGTTGCCCTGTCATACATCAATGTTGACGAAACAGATAAATCATCTATAGCATACACACCCAACGCCGGTAAAAATCCTACCGCCTTATTCCATCTCCTTACTCCTTCAATAATGGAATCAAGAAGTTCCCTTATCAGTTCGTCTTTATAAGGCATTAATACACCGAAATTATCTCCGCCAAAATACCCCGCTGCCCCATTATATGTATCACGCATTTTTATTGCACAGTCTGCAATATGGATCAGTAACTCGTCTCCCGCATCTCTTCCATAAAGCTTATTAAATAGTCTGAAATGTTCAATATCAATTGCTACCATACAATAAGTATCCACGGTAACATTCTTTAAAATATCCTCAACCTTTTTCAAAAAGATCTTATCGTAATACAATCCTGTCAATGGATTCCGCTCATCTAGCATAGCGCACCTCCAAAATACCTTCTAGTCCTTTTTTACTATTACAAATTATATTGTACTAATTTTATTTTATGAAATCAACCATATATTCAAAAAAGAATCCGGCATATGTCATCCAACATATATCGGATTCTTAATTAAATACAAATCTTACAAAAGACCGGTTGTAAAAAGACCTCTTACATGCTGGATTTCTTCTTCTGTTGCTTTAGAAGCCGGCACATAATAAGATTTTTCTCTTGCCATCTGATATAACTCTTCCTGAGACATTTCACAAGCATTTCTGAACTGTTTTAAAGTCTGTTTCAACTCTTTATTTTCTGTCTGTGGAATCATTTCACCGTAACGCACCAATTCTCCGTTGATACTGGCCAATGTATCATTTACAACTACTTTTTCCTGCATTCCAATTACCTTAACCTTTCCAAAATTATTACTGCAAAAATTTCATTAATGTCTGCTTATTTTCCTGTGCTGTTTTTGCACCTTTTTCAAAAAACTGTTTAATTTTAGGGTCTGTTGCACAATTTGCATACTCTTCCATTTTTGCTTTGGATGTGTCATACCCCATGATAAGGTGACGAAGATTCTGTAATTCTAATTCTGAAATATTAGACATATGATTCCTCCTTAAAATTTTTTCACGGCTAGTATGTGTAACTTTTCAATTCTTTATTCGTAATTATTCAGTACCTTCATAATTACGATGCAACAATCCATTTAAAATTGCTACGCAATGGGATTTTCATTAAAAAAAATTTCGAGACATAAAATTTATGTCTCGAAACAAAAATCACACCGTTTATCAATTTCATAAGAAGAAAAATAATATTCTTCAAGCGGAATCCATTTATTTTTGAAAATTTCCGCTTTTTCAGTTCCATCTCTATGGATAATCCTACGCAACTGTTCTTCCTGACTGACCGTCAAAAACACTCTCAGGTCATAATACTCCCACAATGCAGAATGACAGGAATATGAACCCTCAATAATATTAACTGCCTTTGGTTCCGTCATTATTTCTTCTGACAATCTCTGTTTCCTGCAATCATACGGACGATAAGTAAAAGAATTTCCGGTTCTCAAAGGCACCAGTACCTCTTCCAGAAATCTTTCGTGATCAATATTTTCACCCGGAGTATTTAATCGTTCCTCTGTCCTTTGTTCCGTTCTGAGAAAAAAATGATCCATATGTATTACATTACAGGAAAAGACTTCCTGTAACTGTGCAGCAAGTGTGGTTTTTCCCGCTGCACACCTTCCGTCTATAGCAATAATCAGGTTCTTTTTTTCTTTACTCAATTGATGAATCATTTCTGTTATAGATGTAACAATATTCTGCATAATCCTCACCCAATATTTGTATTCATTCTTTGTCCTGTAATTCCTGCCAATTTGCATACGGATATGACTGCCGGAATCAGAACAAGCTGCAATATAATACCGGGTATGGCATTAAAAAATGCACCTGCTGCAAACATCTGCCACGTAAAAGTATTTCCTTTTATTCCAAGAAACATAAGCTGCGCCAGTCCCCAGGTAATACGCCCACTAATCATGGCACTGATTATAGATACATATATCGTCTTAATTCCCTGATTTTTGGCACGATTATACAAAAATCCCGAAACAAAGCCATATGTGGCAAGCTCTATAGCCATTGTCAGTGCATTCGGATAAAGAATCGGAATACCAAAAATAGCAGACCGTAACAAAGGAAGTACAAAACCAACTGTTATGCCATACTCCCAGCCACAAACCAACCCACAAAGAAACACCGGAAAATGCATGGGAAGCAATAGATTGCCTACTTGCGGTATTTGCCCGGTAAAAAAGGGCAATACAATACCAATAGCAATAAACATTGCTGAAAGAGCAGTATTTCTTGTTCTATTCCTGTTCACATTGCTAGATTTACTCATTAATAACCCCATAGAAACCTTTCCCTAAATTATACAATCCTTCTTACCGAGAGTATTTCCCTATACTGTGCATTACTTATTTTAATTCCCGTCTTCTGAGTGCTGGCATGTACAATTTTACCATTGCCGATATATATTGCCACATGACCGGAATAGCAAATAATATCCCCCGGTTGTGCATTCGAATAATCAACTGATTTTCCGGCACTACGCTGGGCATAAGAAGTCCTCGGAATAGAATATCCGAAATCACTGTAAACACGATAGGTAAATCCGGAACAGTCTGCTCCGTTTGTTAAACTCGTTCCACCACTTACATAAGGATTTCCTACAAACTGACACGCATAACTTGCAATCTGCTGTCCGGTAGCACTTCCTCCGCTACTGGCAGGTGAATTATAGCTTCCGCCACCTGAATTCCCACCGGAACTGCCTCCCGAACTGCCGCCTGAGTTACCGCCGGCATTTGCCTGCTCTTTCTGTGCCTTCAATGCTTCTTCTGCTTTTCGTCTCTCTTCTTCCTGTAATGCTTTAATCTTCTTCTGTTCTTCTTTAATCTTTTTCTTATACGCTGATGCCTGCTTTTTTGCCTGTGCTATCTGTGTATCATAATTGGATGATTCTGCTTTCTTTTTGGCAAGAAGTGTGTCCATATATGCCTTCTGTTCTTCCAACTCTGCCTTTGTCACTTCCAATTCTGCCTTTTCTGCCTCAAGTTTCGCCTTATCCTGCTCCAACTGTGCCTGAAGTTCTAACACTGCTTCTTTTGCCGCCTGATATTCCTCCAGCATTTTCCTGTCATATTCATACAGCTTTTCTATGTAATTAGCCTTGTTCAGCTTATCTCCGAAATTGCCTGCCTCCAGAACTATCTGCATATAAACAGTTTCACCCTGCTCATACATATAGCGGATTCGAATTTTCATTTCCTCATACTGGGCTTCTTCTTCCGCTTTGGCTTTTTCATATTCCGCTTCTGCCACTTCAATTTCTGATTGAACAATTGAAATAGAATCCTCTTTATCGTCAATTTCCTCTTCCAGCAGTTCAATACTTGTAAACATATTTATAATTTCTGAGTCAAGGTCACTGATTTCTTCCTCCAGAATTTCCTGTTCGTTCTCCATTTCAGTAATCTGACTTGTCACTTCATCCAACTTTGACTGGTGTTCCTTCTGCTGCTCCTGTAATTCAGAAATGGTGGAGGCGCTCACTGGCACCACCACCGAAATAATCAGAACAACCGCTAACACCAAACCTGAAAAACGGCTAATCTTATTCTTCATATGGACTCCTGTATAAATTCTTTATCCCTTTTGTCAGTTTCCATAAATTAAATATAAACTGCAATTTTATAAATCACAATTTTTTACGGTTCTTGGGAATGGAACTACGTCTCTGATATTACCCATTCCTGTTAAATACATAACACATCTTTCAAAACCAAGACCAAAGCCTGCATGACGTACAGAACCATATCTTCTTAAATCAAGATAGAAATCATAATCTTCTTTATTTAATCCTAATTCTTCCATTCTCTGTTCCAGAACTTCCAAATTGTCTTCTCTCTGACTTCCTCCGATAATTTCTCCGATTCCCGGTACAAGACAATCCATAGCCGCAACTGTCTTTCCATCCTCATTCAGCTTCATATAGAAAGCTTTGATTTCCTTCGGATAATCTGTTACGAATACCGGACGCTTGAATTCTTTTTCTGTCAGATAACGTTCATGCTCTGTCTGTAAATCACAACCCCAGTATGCTTTGTATTCAAATTCGTCATTGTGCTGTTCCAGAATCTTAATAGCTTCCGTATAAGTTACATGACCGAAATCAGAGTTTAATACATGATTTAATCTTTCAATTAATCCTTTATCCACAAACTGATTAAAGAAATTCATTTCTTCCGGTGCATTTTCAAGCACATAACGAATGACATGTTTTAACATTGCTTCTGCAAGAATCATATCATCCTTCAAATCAGCAAATGCAATTTCCGGCTCAATCATCCAGAACTCTGCTGCATGTCTTGTTGTGTTAGAGTTTTCCGCACGGAAAGTCGGTCCGAAAGTATATACGTTTTTAAATGCAAATGCATAAGTTTCTACGTTCAACTGACCACTTACTGTTAAGTTTGTCTCTTTCCCGAAGAAATCCTGGCTGTAATCGATTTTTCCATCTTCTGTTAAAGGCGGATTTTCCATATCGAGAGTCGTTACTCTGAACATCTCTCCTGCACCTTCACAGTCACTGCCTGTAATCAATGGTGTGTGTACATAAACAAAGCCTCTTTCCATAAAGAAAGTATGAATTGCATATGCACATAAAGAACGTACTCTGAATACTGCCTGGAATGTATTTGTTCTCGGACGTAAGTGAGAAATTGTTCTCAAATATTCAAAGCTGTGGCGTTTTTTCTGAAGAGGATAATCTGCTGAGGATGCTCCTTCTAAAACTACCTCTGTTGCCTGCATTTCAAATGGCTGTTTTGCCTGTGGTGTTGCAACAATTTTACCTTTTACTACAATGGCACTTCCTACATTTAACTTTGACACCATATCAAAGTTATCAAGTGCATCACTGTAAACTACCTGCAATGTCTCAAAAAATGTTCCGTCATTAATTACAATAAAACCAAAAGTTTTTGAGTCTCTGTTACTTCTGACCCAACCACCCACAGTTACTTCTTTGTCTACATATTTTTCTGTTTCACGATACAATTCTCTAATATCTGTTAATTCCATATCCCTTTGCCCTTTCTATGCAGTTTTCTTTCTGTTGTCCCTACTGCATCTTTGCCGCTCCACCGGCTTTATTACTCCACAGTTACCTGTGCTTTTTCTTTTAAATAATCTAAAACACCTACAAACATAAGAGATTCTCTATAACTTTCTCTTACATCTTCTCCTAAATCATCTGCTGATTCTAAACCACTATTCTGTGCATATGTTTCCAATTCTTCTGCCAATTTAGTATCATCAATATTCAGATTCTCTTTATTCGCGATTGCCTGAAATGCTATAATCTGCTTTGCCATGTTCTCTGCATACGTATACATAGTACTTTCATATTCTTCATAGCTTATGCCATAGGCTGCAGTAACAAAAGACTCTAAATCCATCTGATACATTGCAGCTGTCTGTGTGTCAGCTTCTATAATTGTATTTTTATACTTATTCACAATTTCTTTCGGAACATCTGTAAAGGTAGATTCCTCTACAATCTTCTCAACAATTGCATTTTCTACATATGTGTCATAATAATTATCAAACTCCAACAGAGCCTCTTCTGTAAGCATTTCCATAACTGACTGTTTATACGCATCCACTGTAGACGTTTCTTCATTTAATGCCACTGCCATTTCATCTGTAAGATCTCCGACTGTCGGTGCAATTCCATTTACTGTTACAGTAAATACTACTTCTTTTCCTGCCAGATCCGTACTCTGATAATTCTCCGGAAATGTCAGATTTAAGTCTACTGTTTCCCCCGGCATTACACCAATCAGACCATCCTCAAATCCGTCAATAAAGGAATTAGAACCAATACCTAAATTCGTTCCCTCTTCCGAATCATCTGTACCACCTTCAAAAGCTACTCCGTCAAGTTTTCCCGAATAATTAATATTCGCTGTATCACCTTCTGCTACCGCTCTGTCCATAATGGCAAACTCTTCTCTACCGCCATAATTACTTAAAATGCTTGTAATATAATTGTCTACATCTGCATCTGTAACTACCGTTTTTGTCAAAGTAACAGCCACATTCTGATAATCATTTAAGGTTACATAACTTTCTACTTCATAATCCTTCAAAAAAACCATTTCAGCAGACTCGGCTTCGGTTGCTGCTACACTTTCCGCTGCCTCAGTATTGTTTTCTGTTTCAACAACCTGTGTCTGTCCTTCTTCTGTCTTTTCTTTATCTGCTCCGCATGCACTAAGCACACTTACAGTCATTGCCGTAATAAGCAAAACCGCTAATTTTTTCTTCATATTAACTCCTTCCTAATTATTACTCACTAATGCTTACTATAACACATAAATTTCCCTCTTAAAAGCATTTCCTTTAATTTTTCACACTCTTCTATAGTACCGGGGATAATAATCTGCTGACCTGTTCTTTTATTCTGATTAACAGAGAGCGACTGGCATATACATCTTTTGTAATCTGACTGCAATGCTCCAAATCTTTTATAAAGAGTTCCCGCATTTCCGTTGCCTTCTGTTCATTGTATACTACTGCGTTCACTTCAAAATTCAATGCAAAACTGCGGATGTCCATATTGGCAGTTCCATAGCAGAACACCTTATCATCCACTACCAGCCCCTTAGAATGGAGAAAACCATTATCATAAGTATAACACTTTGCCCCTGCCATAACCATATCTCCGATATAAGAATAGGTTGCCCAGTACACAAACATATGATCCGGCTTACAAGGAATCATGATATTTACATCAATCCCTGAATAAATTGCTGTAGTTAAAGCCGTAAGCATAGCCTCATCCGGAATAAAATAAGGCGTCTGTATATAAATACTTTTCTTTGCCTTTCCAATCAGTCGTACATAATTATCCCTGATAATCTTCATTCTGGAATCCGGACCACTGGAAATAATCTGCATTTCACATCCGGACTTATAACTTCTTGCCTCTATATCCAGATACTTGGAATTTGTAAACAGGTTTTCTTTTGCTGCATAGTTCCAATCTAACAGAAAACGGATTTCCAACTGCAGAAGTGCTGTTCCTTCGATACGCAAATGGGTATCTCTCCAATAACCGAATTTAGGATCCAATCCGATATATTCTTTTCCGATGTTGAACCCTCCTACATAAGCCACCTTATTGTCGATAACTACTATTTTACGGTGATTACGGTAATTCATACGCAATTGCAGATGTCTCAAAATCGCCGGAAAAAATTCCGCTGTCATAATTCCATGACTTTCCAGTTCCTTCCAAAATTTAGGGGAAACCGATCGGCATCCTAAAGCATCAAACAGAATCCTTACTTCTACCCCCTGCTTTACCTTTTCAATCAAAACATCTTTTATCCGCTGAAAAAGCACATCGTTCTTAATTATATAATATTGGATGTGAATAAATTCTTTTGCCTGCTCCATATCTTCAATCAAAGCATCAAACTTCTCGTTCCCATCCGCAAAAATTGTGACATCATTATCATCTGACAACACTGAAGAACCTGCTTCCAGATTAAACAGTACTAAATCCGAATACTCTGTAATTTCCGGTGCCTGCTTTTCCAATTCCTTATTTATCAGGCTATCTTCCTGCATTCTGATAATATCATTTAAACGATCCTCTATTCCTTTCAGTTTAAACATTTTCTGTTTATGCATATCTCCACCGATAAGAAGATAAAAAATGAAACCTATTATCGGTATGAAATTCAAAACCATAAGCCATAACCAGACTGATTGCGGGTCTTTTCTCTGAAAAAAGACTACAATTATTGATAAAAGTGTATTGATGATTAGCAGATATGGAGAAAATATATCCCATATACTAATGGCAATTTGCAAAACATTTTCCATTTTTATTCCCTTCTGCTATTCTTCTTAATTCAGTAACTCTCTCATTCGTTAAAATAGCCCTTTTATTATATCCTACTTGCTTAATAAAAAAAAGAATGATAAAATAAAATTTACATTAAATTCTTAGGAGGATACCCCGTGAGTACATTATCGATTGTATTAATAGTTATCGCAGTTATATTGGTTGCTGCCCTTATTGGCTTATATTTCTTCGGAAAAAAGGCACAGAAAAAGCAGGATGAACAACGTGAACAGTTAGAAGCAGCAAAACAAACCGTTTCTATGCTTATTATTGATAAAAAGCGTATGAAGATGAAAGATGCCGGTCTTCCTGCCATTGTTTTAGAACAGACACCTAAGCTTTTACGTGGTTCCAAACTTCCTATTGTAAAAGCAAAAGTTGGTCCACAGATTATGTCTTTAGTATGTGACGAGAAAATCTTTGATAACGTTCCTGTTAAAAAAGAAGTAAAGGCAGTTGTCAGTGGAATTTATATTACGGATGTGAAAGGTCTTCATGGAAAATCTGCCCCTGTAGAGCAGAAGAAAAAAGGCTTCTTCAAACGTAACATTGAAAAGTTACAGGAAAAAGCCGGAGCAAAGCCTGTAAAATAATATATCTGAACACGAAAACTTAAAAGAGTTCATCAGATTTTAATACCCGTTCATTTGGGATTTATTCAAAATCTGACGAACTCTTTTTATATGTAACCAATGCACTAAGATAACTCCATCCCTGCTTCTCTTGCACGGATATTCATCTGAATTTTACAGTCGGCAAGATGCTCGTAGTTGACTTCTAAAGCATACTCAACATCAACCCGAATATTCTCTTCCTCCTCCGTACAAGTCACTTTTTTAGCATCAATACCTATTAAAATGTTCCCATATGGAGTAGAATAACTGGTCATATTCTTTTTATTTTCCTCAAACACCATATGCACATTTACAAGCCCTCTTTTGGTCAAATCCATGCAATGTTCTTTAAATTTAATAATATTTTTTGTACTTTCGGAAAATCCTTCCGTTATCTCATCATAAACCACATAGTGCTGGTTATTTTTATTATAATACTGGGCAGGATTGATGGTTTCTATTTTATTTTCTTCATCATTTACATCAAACTGCAACCCCCTGATTGCCAGTAATACGTCTTTTGTCATTCAATAAGCCTCCTATTTTTTCACACTGTACTCCTCTATATTTATTGTCTTTGCGGAAAGAATGCCATATTTCAAAACTGAATTAGCAAATCGTTTAAATTTCTCGGCACCATCACTTACGAAAAAGCGATATTTGTTTTCACCAAGTCCCGCTTCTTTTTTGTTCAACAAATCCTCGCGCTCTAAAAGCTCCTTTAATCCCCTTGCCGTTTCATATGCAGGATTCACAAGTGCCACATTTTCTCCCATAATTTTTCCAATCGTAGAACGGATGAGTGGATAATGGGTACATCCAAGAATCAGAGTATCAATATCTCTGTCAATCAATTCCGAAAGATAACGCATGGCTATCTCATCAGTAACCGGGTCTACCAAAAGCCCCTCTTCCACCAAAGGTACAAACAACGGACAGGCTTTCCCAATCACATTTATGTTTTCATTTATCTTCTTTATATATGTAGAATAAATCTGACTGTTAATCGTTCCTTCCGTAGCGATAACACCGATTTTTCCATTCCTTGTTGTCTCCGCTGCTACCTTCGCGCCCGGCTTTACAACGCCGATAATCGGAATATCAATTTCCTTTTCGATTTCATCCAAGGCATATGCGCTTGCCGTATTGCAGGCAACTACCACAGCCTTTACGTTCTGCGTTTTCAGAAAACGAACTATCTGTTTAGAATACTTCGTAACCGTATCTTTTGACTTACTTCCATACGGCACACGCGCAGTATCTCCAAAATATACAATTTTTTCGTTAGGAATCTGCCGTATAATTTCCCTTACTACTGTCAGACCCCCTACTCCCGAATCAAATACACCAATCGGTGTATTTTGAAGTTGTTCTCTATCGTCTGTCATTGACTTAATTCCTCATTAATTTACTTTTCACAATAATTTTTTCCGGACCTGCTTCAAAAAGTCCTTCCAATTCATCCGGCTCTTCCTGCATCACATTTCCTATCATAGCATCTGCCGCCGTTACTTCTACTATTTCATAAGTGCCTTCCATAAAGCAAAGCTCCGGAAAAGCAAGCCCCCACCACAAAACTCCTGTAAATATAAGTAAACCAAACGAACGAATCTGTTTCATTTTCATTAACTCCTTCCAAAGAACTTTTCTTTTTAAAGAGTATTGACTGAAATTTAACCATTATTCAATCTTTGTCTTACTTTCTTCTTTTCGTCTTCTCCTGCTTCTCCAACTGTATCTGCTTCATAATTGCTTTCTCCTGATTATCAATATGAAGCTTAGCTGTATCTGCAGCTGTCACTTTATCTTTTTTCAGGATACTCTCATATATAATTCTATGCTCTTCTATAAGTGTGGCATGACCACTTTCGTCTTTAATATATTCAAAACGATAACGATACATCTGTTCAGACAAATTATTCAAAAGCTGTATCAGTCGTTGATTTCCCGTTGCCTTTACAATAATATCATGCAGTGCCACATCCGCTTTGGCAATAATTCTGGCATCCTTCGTCTTAGTTGCTTCTTCAAATTTTAAACATGCCATCCGAAGTGTATCCAGTTCCTCGTCACTGATTCTATCACAAGCAAGCTCTACCGACAAGGCATCTAATGTTCTTCTTACTTCCAAAACATCTTTCAAACTCTTTTCCGTAATCTCAGCTACCTCTGCTCCCCTTCTGGGAATCATATTAACAAGCCCTTCCAGTTCCAGTTTTCTGATAGCTTCTCTAATAGGGGTACGACTTACTCCCAGTTTATTAGCAAGATGAATTTCCATCAAACGTTCGCCCGGCTTTAATTCGCCTGTCAGAATTGCCTGTCTCAATGTATTAAAAACAACATCTCTTAACGGTAAAAATTCATCTCCGTTCATTTGAAGGTTATCATTCATACTATTATTTTACCTCCTCATTCACCTTTATCGTTGTAACAAATATCTGTTTTGCCAGATTTTCCCGATTTAACAGCTCTGCTGCCTCTTCTGCACGCTGTCTGTCTTTATAAACACCAAATACGGTAGGACCGCTCCCGCTCATCAGCGCGTTTTCTGCCCCATGCTTCTTCATAAATTCGCGAATTTCTCCAATAACCGGATACTTTTTCACCGTTACGCTTTCCAGAACATTTTCCATCCGGCTTACAATTCCTCCCAAATCACCTGCTTTAATCGATTCAGCCATTCCATCTACATCAGGATGTCCCAAAAGTCCCTCCAAATGAAGATTCTCATAAACATATTTTGTCGATACACTTATTTCAGGCTTTGCTATCAAAAGATAAAAATGTGGAATTCCCTTTATTGGAGTAAGAATTTCGCCAATTCCTTCCGAAAGCTGCGTACCTCCCTCTATACAGTAAGGTACATCTGCACCGATTTTTACTGCCATTGCCTTTAATTCTTCCGTACTCATACCAAGAGAAAACAGTTGATTCATTCCCCTGAATACTGCGGCCGCATCCGTACTTCCGCCTGCCATCCCTGCTGCAATCGGAATGTTTTTTTCTAAATGAATTCTAACACCTTCCGTAATATTTTTGCTTTCCATAATCAGCTTTGCTGCCTTATATATTAAATTATTCTCATCCGCAGGAAGCTCTTCCGATAAAGTGTTGGTTGTATTTTCTGTTTCCTCATTTTCCACAGTAAAACTTTTGCCCATTTTCACAGCCGTATGAATTCCACTCTCTGCTTTTTCCAGTGTAATCATGTCATACAAATCTACTGTCTGCATAATCATTTTCACATCATGATATCCATCGGGTCTGCGTCTTACCACATCCAATGAAAGATTTATCTTGGCATATGCCTTTAATATTAACTGATCCATAATTTATTCGTCTGCCTTTCCAGCTTTTCACAAATGTGCAAGCCAATTCCCATACGTCATAAACGTCTGACGATCCGGTATAGTGACACATCAATATTGTCAGTGTGCCAACCGGACGCTTGTATACAAAGATTGTACTTAATTATATACAATTCCTTATAAAAAATCAATGTTAAGGGTAATATCTAAACATTAATTTGCCGATATAAATAAAAGATAGGAGATATTTCCTAGATTGATACAAAATATTTACCATGGATGGTATTTCATTACAAATGTAATGAGAAAGGAGTGTCGTTATGAGTATGAATGTAAATGGAGTTACAGGAACCGATGCTGCAAGTGCTTATTCTTCATATAACACAACACCAAAAGCAGCAGATACTACAACAAAGACAGATGCTGCTACAAATACAAAGGTGGAAAGTGGCGTTGTTTATGAGCCTTCAACTTCCACAGAAACAGAATCTGCAACAAAAACCTATAAACAGGACACAGCTTTAATTGCAAAATTAAAAGCAGATGCAGATGCAAGAGTTGCACAGTTCAAGAGCCTTGTTGAACAGTTAATCAGCAAACAGTCTACAACTTATGGACAGGCTACTGATATCTGGTCTTTCCTTTCTAAAGGTGACTTTACAGTAGATGCTGCTACAAAAGAACAGGCACAGAAAGATATCGCCGAAGACGGTTACTGGGGCGTAGAAAAAACTTCCAGCCGTATCGTTGATTTTGCTACTGCTCTGACAGGCGGAGACCCTGATAAGATTGAAGATATGCGTGAAGCGTTCAAAACTGCTTACGAACAGGCTGAGAAAACATGGGGTGGTGAACTTCCGGAAATCTCCAAAAAAACCTACGAAGCAGTAATGAAAAAATTTGATGAATTAGCAGGAAAAGATACTTCTGAAGAAACTACACAGGAGAACACTCAGACAACTCCTGTAACTACTGATACAAACTAGCACCTTGAATAGAGTAGAGAAATAATAGCAATGTATTATTTCCCTCTCATTGAACCGTACGTACGGGTCTCGTATACGGCTCTACAATTTATATTCCAACTTTACTTAGGTAATAAGATAAAGGATTGAGCAAGCCCGCTCCGTCC
>JAFSBX010000086.1 GCA_017437065.1 Lachnospiraceae bacterium | reverse complement strand
CTTCACTCACCTAAACTTGAATTTAGATATGAATTCAAGAAGATATGCGTTGCTGTAGCAACATAAAAGTGGTAAATTTAATTGTGTACGATGAATAGAAAGGTAAAGGAGATACCATGGATAATAAATACGATGCATTAAAATTAGAGAATCAGTTATGTTTTCCACTTTATGCCTGTTCCAAGGAAATTGTGAAAAAATATAAGCCATTTTTGGATGAAATAGATCTTACTTATACGCAGTATATTGCGATGATGGTGCTGTGGGAGCATAAGGAAATGAATGTAAAGGAGCTTGGAAGTTATTTGTTTCTGGATTCAGGAACGTTAACTCCTGTGCTGAAAAAACTAGAGCAGAAGGGTTATATTACCAGAAAAAGAACCTTGAAGGATGAACGTGTGCTGCACGTTGCGATTACACCGGAAGGTGAGCAGTTGAAGGAAAAGGCAGTGGAGATTCCGCAAAAAATGAGCTGCTGTCTGTGTATAGAGCAGGAGGAAGCATTGCAACTATATCAGATTTTGAATAAGGTAATGGATTCGTTTCGAGAAGAATTATAAGTTGGGGAATGAATAAAAAGTGCACCTGAAATGTTAGATAAGCACTAACATTTTTAGGTGCACTTTTTGTATGAAGTAAGTCTGATTCATAGATAAGCTTATGTGCAGATGAAAGCATATTCTGGAGCATGTTCCATTCTAAAGATTCTTAAGGTCGAAAACAATTCGGCGACATGTTACAGTAAGGAAAACAAGAAAGAGGTATTATATATGACAACTCCTAATCATTTTGCATAGCGCGGCTATTGCAAAAAAGAAAACGTAATAGCTTGCGCATCTGTATTTTTTGAAAAGTAAGGAGATGCAAAATGAGCTATTTTAGAAAAATTGAATATAGAATGATACCCGAACAATCCTTTGACATTATTTATCAGTGTTCCGGCTGTGGATGCAAGACAAGCTTTAAGAACACGAATCGTTTTCGCGTGAATGCAAATGGTAATAAGCTGGATGTGTGGCTGATTTATCAATGCAGTAAATGCAAGCATACCAAGAATCTGGCTATTTATGAGCGGCTGAATCCGGCAAAGATACCGCAAACAGAGTATCAGCGTTATCTGGCAAATGATGAAGAGCTGGCACTTGAGTACGGAACGAATTATTCTTTTTTTAGAAAGAATCAGGTAGAGGTTGACAATGAAAATATTTTCTACCATTATGAAAACAATGGTGATGAACAAGAGCCTGCCTTTTGTGAAGGCGATAGGATTGTGATCCAGAATCCTTACGGACTGCGAATCAGACCGGAAAAAATAGCAGCAGAAGTATTAAAAGTGTCACGAAGCAGAATAAAAAAGCTGTTGGATACAAAGAAAATTGAGATTAGTCAAAGTGATAGAGGCATAGAGATTACAGTATATGGCGTGATAAATCTGTAAGCAGTATCTGTAAGTAATAGGTGCAAGAGGAAAAAGGAAAATTTTATGTATAAGGAAATAGTAATACGCAAAAACATAGAACAGCATATGCGGGAGCTAAGGGAATGGCTTAATGAGACTGCCGATATGGAATTAGAGGAAATGGGAGATTTCTTTACCAGACGGATCGGTGATTATGAAGAACATATGGCAGTATGGAGCAGGGCATATCAGAGATTTGCACAGCTTCTGCCAGCAGATACGAAGAGTATTCTGGATTTAGGCTGTGGAACAGGTCTGGAGCTTGATGAGATATGGAAGAGGAATCCGGAAATATCTGTGGTTGGCGTAGATTTATGTCAGAGCATGTTAGAGAAATTAAAAGAAAAACATTCTGATAAGAAGCTCCAAGTAGTTTGTGAGGACTACTTTCAGTATGATTTTGGTATAGAGCAATGGGAGGCTGTGATTTCCTTTGAGAGTTTTCACCATTTTTTACCCAAGCAGAAAAAAGTGCTCTATGATAAGATATATCAGAGTCTGAAAAAGGGCGGACTGTTTATCCTAGGTGATTATATTGCTTGCTGTGAAGAGGAAGAAAGGTTACTACAAGAAATCTATTTTCAAAAAAGAAAGAAGTCAGGCATACCGGAAGAACGTTTTGTCCATTTTGATATTCCACTTACCTTGGAGCATGAGCTGACAATCTTGCAGGAAGCAGGCTTTCTTAATATAAGGCAGATAGAAAGCATGGATGGGGCAACTATGATTGTGGTAGAGAAGTAAAATAACAACATGATAGAGCAAGTAAGCTTTTGATATCTGAATATAAGAACAAATAGTAACTAATCTTGGCGCAACCTTTTTTCTTAAGAAAATTTAAGTTGTTACTTCATTAGAAATTCTGTTATAATAACAACGAATACGATGTGTCGATAAGAAATAGAGCGGTTACATAGAATGATTCAGTAGATATGTTTATTTATGCTGAATGTATCATAATGGCACAAAGTAGTTACAAAATAGATACCAAAAATGAGGTTTGAAAACACAAGGGGGCATAATTGTAT
>JAFSBX010000085.1 GCA_017437065.1 Lachnospiraceae bacterium | reverse complement strand
ATTGAAGAAAAGGGCGGACTTACAGAGAGCATGGAAGAGGTTCAGGAAATCACAGAGGAGATGGTGGAAGAACTTGCAACAGAGAATGTGGAATTGTTAGATGAAGCGATGATTGCAGAAGATGAAATGCTCACTGAAACTGAGTTATTCACACCAGAAGAAGTAAGATATAAGAGAATTGATATTTTGATATAGCTTGTAATTTTGGGAAAGGAGGATAAGATTATGGCAATTTCGTCAGTAAATACATATAATGCTGTCGCAGAAAATACTTATGCAACACAAAAAAAGCAGGTTTCAAAAAAGGAAAAAACAAAAAATACTACGACAGCAAAAGAATCTAAAATAAATACCGATGAGTATGTGCGGAAATTGCAGAAGCAGGTAAAAGATTTATCTTTAGAAGTTGGAACTGGGTTAAATACAAAAAAAGATAATATGGTAGGTGCAGTTACAATAAATCCTAAATTGCTTGAAAAAATGCAAAATGACCCTAAAGCCGAAAGGGAATATACACAGATGCTACAAGGGATTCAGAGAGCTGAAAGTATTGTAGGTTCCTATTATAATTCGATGGGTAATGTTGTAGAACGTACCAGTCATTGGTATATGGACGAAAACGGCAATCTGGTAAGCTTTGGTCATGTTCGTATAGAGAATAAATTTGATAAAGAGCTTCGTAAGCAAGCAGACGAAAATGCAAAGAAGCTTATTGAAAAAACTCGTGAAAAGGCTAAAGAAAAAGCAGAAGAGTTGCAAGAGAGGCTTGATAGCATAAAAGAAACAAAAGCGGACAAATTATCGGAAAGTAAAGTAGCGAAGATATTGTCAGAGAAGTTTTCAAATGCTGCAGATGGCGAGATTTATTTAAATGAGATAGACATGAAACCGATACTTCAAACGATAAGAGCAGAAGAACAAGAGAAAACGAAATCTGAGCCGGGTATTGGAATGAACTTAGATTTGAAGATTTGAGAAAATTGATAATTTCATTACCGTTCAAATAGGGTTTCGTTCCATTTCATAAAGAAAAATGAATAAATGCCGATATATGTTATAGCTAAGGATGGCGTCTGTTTTCAAGGGAGTGAGTGTGGAAATAGACGCTGTTTCTGTTTGGATTGGAGGTTATATTATGAGAATACAAGCTGCAAATACATTTTATACAGGTACTTACTCTGTTTTGAATACGAAGTCATCATTTCCATATGCTGTGAAAGTTGAAGGTTACGGAAAGACAAGAAACCAAAGGAGTTTATTTCAGTTTGCACATGTGACAATAACGGAACATATGGTAAATGCAAAATATGGTACAAAGATTACAAATGGTCCGAGAGTACAGATGCAGACAGCAGGTAGTAAGAAAAAAGAAGATTGGACTGAGGTATCCAAAGAACAGTTGGCAGAAGTAAAACTACCTGCTTCATTTGAAAAATTGAAAGAACAAAATTCTTATTTTTATCATGGAGAAAACATATCGGATTATGAGCTGGTGCAAACAGCAGTAGCATTGGGGAAAATGGAATTACCAACAGATGAGAAAAAGTGTATCCCAGACAGAGTTGCAATGGATGCATTTGAAGTGCTTGTCAGAGAACAAGCGGCTCCTAAAAACTCATGGTCAAATACATTGTATTCGGAAGATGGAAAATATACTTTTACAAAGACTGAAAGCGGTAGATGGCAGATGCATTTGATTGATGATGCTGCCGTAGGTGCATCTTTGGAAGATATAGCAAATTGGATGATGAGCGGCACACCCAATAAAAAAATTGAGACACGCTACCTAAATTATCTTCATACTGTTGATCCGGATTTATATAATGTGGCGATGCGAATAGGTTCCGAGGTTCGTTCTTATGGTTTTATGGAGGATTTACATCAGCAGGGAATATTAAGTGATAGTCAAAATCAGTATGATATGAGTCTGCTGGGTATGTTATTCGGTAAAGATGCGGATAGTATGCGTATGATATTGCATGGGTGTAAGGAGTCTGGTAATTTTTTGGAGTTATTGGATTTGTATAGCCCGGATGGAGCAAAATCGTTGGATAAGCTTCGGGAACAGCAATATAAGCACGGTGGAATTGTGTAGTATAAAATGTTTCGTTCCATTGAAGTAAGAAAAAAAGAATATTTGTCGATACATATTATAAGCTAAGGATGGCGTCTATTTTCAACGGATTGAATGTAAGGTGAAATAGACGCTATTTTTATCTTCAAAAAATTTTATACCACTTGGACCTTTCGGGAAGTGGTGCAATCCGGACTGACAGATGGATTGCAGAAAGGAGATTATATGTCAATTTCAGGAATCGGCGGTGCTATGGGCGGCGTCAACTATTACAACAACAGAGTGAATCGGAACTCTAATCAGGTAGCAAGTTCTTTTAGTACAGGGTCTTGCATTAATCTGAAAATGGCCGATGAAGATTCGGGAAGCAGAGCACTTACTTCTGTGGGTTACCCAGATGGCAGTAGTGTATCTGTATTCAAGGCAGAAGGCTATACAGATGGCAATCCGCAGTACATGGTAAAGTGTTGGGGTAAGGATGGAGAAGAAACAGAATACTTTGTGAATCCTACACAGGTACAACCGGAGGATGCAAGCTATATTGATATGCTGGCATATTCTACATATCTTGACCTTACCGGACAGACAAAAAATGGATTTGGAGATTTTCTGACAGCTTCCACAGGTGTAAATGGCGATTGGACTTATGATGCAGAGAGCATGAATACTAAGATGGATTTCAAATCGTTAGTTAAGGAATTTATGCAGGCACAATATGATGCAGGTAATTTGGCTGGTTATTTATCATTCAAGAGATTTTATGAGTGTATGGAATAATTTTAATCGCTTATAAAATGAAAGAAGCCTGAGTATGAATGGCGTCTGTTTTTAGTGAGGTGAAAATAGACGCCATTTGCTATAAAATATACTAAACCGCTTGGACCTTTCTGGGGAGCGGTGCAACCCTGACTGACAGATGGGTTGCGGAAAGGAGTTTTATGGGTATAAACGGAGTAGGTTCGTTTTATGCACAAAATTATGATTTACAGAACAGAGGACGCTCTACAAGGGGGAAAACTTCTGTTGATGATTTTGCGTGTATAGGTAATGCGACATCACTTTCTGAATCCTCCGATAATGGAAAACGCATAGGAATTACTACAGTAGGTAATAGAGGATATATTGCCATGTATGCAGATTCTTCTACGGAACAAGATCCGATTGTTAAGGTAGGAGATTATGAGGTGCGTGTTAAAGATGTTAATCCTAATAATGCAACGAAAATGGAAATGTTTGCGTTGATGTCTTATATGGATGACATAGGACTTACCAATAATCAGGGTATGAAGTCTTTTAATAAGATGACGGCGTATTCGTCACAGACAGAATACAATGGATATTGTAGTGGTATATCTGATGAAAATGCGGCATGGACAGTGGAGCGTAATTGGATTGGTATACTTGGAAATGCGAAAGAAACATTTTTTAGTATTCCTCAAACATATAACCAGGGATTAGAATGTGAAAAAATAATTGAAAACCTGAAAAAGTGGAGTGATACATCTTTTGATGATGAAAATACGGATTATCAGAAGATACTTAGTGAGAGAAAAAGTGAAATCTATGAGAAATTGAAAAATGGCGAAACAGAAGAGTCATTTCAGATAGGTGGAAGTTCTTTTACAGAAAAAGAATGGGATAAGCTTCTTTCGGAAGTAGATGATATTACAGAAGAAATGCGGGAGGCAATGCGTGAAGAACATCAGAAGCGTTTTGCGAAAAACTTGGAAGAGAAGTCGGTAAATCAGACGGAGAATGTGGACAGCAAGGATGCAATATCTAAACTTTTTGATACGGGAAATTCAGAAATAAAAGTATCTAATTTCAAGGAACATGAAACTCAAAACTATAAGTTTGTGCTCGAACAGGATATTGGTTCAGGCGGTATGAGGATTTTAAAGAACGGACAAAGCGTAGCAGTTTTTTTCGTTGATGATTTAAAAATCCGTGTGGATGAAAAAACAGGAACAAGGGTGCTGATCAGTGAAATTCCTGGATTTGGCAACTCATGGTATGATGCAATTCCGGTAGATGCAGAACTGGAAAACGGATTGGCTGAAGCAATCGGTGTTGATGAGATCCCGGAAGTTGAGTTAGAAGGATACTACATAGGAACTCATGCAGGAACCGGAATACAGTATGTGATGAGGCCGGGCGATGAAGGCAGAGGTGGCAAGGTTCTCCTTAGAAATGCAGCCGATGTGGCAAAATACAATGCGTTGGCTGAAGAATACTTTAATCGTTATCCGAACTTAGTCACAAGTCAGGAATTTGGCAGAATTTATGCTTCTTTTGAAATCTGCGGAATGATGGAACGGATAGAGACAGGTTTTGTAAGGATTGGATTTGATAATATTTCTTATAACGATAATTTTGATTATAAGAAAAATTGGAGTGCTAAATTGGTCGGAGATACTTGGGACATGTTGTGGAAATGGTTGGAAGAAAACAGAAGCCGCATGGAAAAAGTTGGTGAGTTTAGTACTTGGGGAAATATTATTGATGAACTTGGCGGTTCTTACGAAAGAGTCTGGTCAGATGAAGAAATATTACAAGGGTACTTGAATAATTAGACGAAGTGAAAATTTCAGTTTGTATAATTAAATAATGATTATTTCTTTAAGCCGGCGGATGAAAACCAGTCGGCTTTTGTGTGTATATGAATGAAATATATTCGTTGCTATTGTTCGGGTGTCCGTATATAATTAAATGGAAACATAAGTGAAGGGATGGATAGATGATGGAATATATGTCAGCTCCTGAAGCAGCAAAAAAATGGGGAATATCAGAACGAAGAGTACAGATACTTTGTAGTCAAGGGCGAATAGAGGGGGTTTCAAAGTTTGGATATATGTGGTTAATACCTCAAAATGCCCAAAAACCCATTGATAAACGGAGGAAAGAAAAATGAGCAATCCATTAGACATTTATTATATTGAGGATGATGCGAGTATAGCGCAGGCTGTCAAAGAGTATTTTGAGCAGTTAAATTATAAAGTTAGTGTGTTTTCAATGATTGAGGATGCAAAGAAAGCATTGCTAAGTTACGTACCAACGATTGTTTTGGTTGACTGGAATATGCCGGATGGTCAGGGGGATAATTTGTGTCGGTGGATACGTTCTAAGTGGGAAGATTTACCTATCATTTTTCTCACTGCCCGTTCAGACAACCATTATATTATTTCCGGATTTCAAAACGGAGCAGACGATTATGTGGTTAAGCCGTTTTCGTTGGAAGTTTTACATTCCCGTATTCTTGCAATTTTACGAAGGTCTACAAAGAAAGAAGAACATAGATTGTTTTGTGATGAGATCACTTTGGATAAAGACAAACTATCAGTTTTTTATAAGCAGGAAGAAGTGGTGTTGAGTTCTCCGGAGTATCAACTACTCTTGACCCTTATAGAGAAT
>JAFSBX010000084.1 GCA_017437065.1 Lachnospiraceae bacterium | reverse complement strand
TATCTACAGTGACAATTTCACCCTCCGTGTGGTAAACTTAACTCAGATTAACTTAGCAACTACGGAAGACAGAGCATTCCATATTGATTACTGGGCAGCTCTTTTTAAAGCGAAAACATGGGAGGAGATTAAGGTGTTAGCAGAAAAAGACGAATATCTGGGAGAAGCTTCCAAAACTATTTTTCAGTTAAGTGCTGATGAGCAAATAAAAAAACGCTGTCGTGACAGGGAAGAGTACTATCAGGATTTACGTAATTATGAACGGGTTATTGCTGAGATGAAGAATACTATTATAAATAAGGACACTATTATTGCTGATAAAGACTCACAATTAGAAGAACTTACTTCTGAAATTGAAAAGCTTCGTGCGGAACTTAAGGATTTGAAGAAGCAATAGTCACATTTAGTCCACAAAGTGAGTGAACCCCATTCCATTACAGGGTTCACTCCTTGTATTTTTTTTCACATATCATGAAAAACTCTTATTACAGCCTTCTTTTCTTCAATCGCAAAATGGGCAATACAATATAGTATTCCTCCTCACTCTCCTTATCCCACCAACTTACTACAAACTGCACCTTAGCCTCACAAGGCACATACCCCTTTTCGTTTTGCTTACATATAGTCTCATAATATTTTTTGGAACAACACGCCACACGCTGCCACTGTCCCTGTATATTTGCCCAGAATGTCAGTCTATTTCCTCCGTTAAACTTCTCTCCTCTGACCTGCAACATGTCTCCACTCTGCAATTCTTCCATTAATGAAAACTGATTCTTTGCTTTGAAAAATCCCAACCACACATCTCTATGAGAAAGTGGAAGTACAATTTCTTCCGGTTCACTATAAATTGTAGAGTCACTGTACCATTTAATCTCCATACTCCGTTGTAGTCCATTTCGAACACTATCAAAGTATTTTGTATTATGAAAAATATACAATTCACTTTTTGCACGTGTAATTCCTACATAAATACTTCTCTTCTGTGAATCTGTTAATTGAGAATATCCACTGGCCAGCATATAAACCGTATCAAATTCCATTCCCTTTGCCTTGTGAATTGTGGAAACACATATTTCGTCTTTGCTATAACTATAAAAATCTTCAAAACGTACTTCCGTTAAAAAAGACTCTAAATCTGTATAATACTTCTTGGAACTCACTTTCTCAAATTGTCTGAGTACCTCAAAGCATGCCGGCAAATTCTGACTTCTGATAAATTTACGTTTTAACCGCTCCCATGCCTGATTCCACACTTCGTCCGGAATGACAGGACTGTCATTTTTTAGCTGTGCAAGAAAATATCGCATCTCCGCCAGATTTGGAAGCGCAAAACCCTCATTTGACTGTATCAGTCTGGCTCTAAAACCATTTTTATTTAAAAGCTCTGCAACCAAATAAGCCTGATCATTCGTTGTGGTAAGTACTGCTGCTGTTTTGTTACTTTCTTTTTTCCATGTCTGTCTTACAACCTTTGCCAGTGACATTTCTAAAAAAGATTTCACATTAACCATCATCACGCTGCCCGGTTCTTCTTTTACAGCATGTATCTCTCCACTTTTTATACGATTACTCAGCGTTTTTACAAATTCATTGGCAAAACTTACAACGTTAGCACTGCTTCTATAATTATCAATCAATTCATATTTCTTTGCAGAAGGTATTTTCAAAAGCTCCACCATGTATTTCGAATCAGAACCACGAAATTCATATATATTTTGGTCATCATCTCCTACTGCAATGACTCGCATATCTTCATTCCGCTCTATTAGGGCTTTTACCAGATCAAATTCTTCCTCATCCATATCCTGTGCTTCATCCAGAACAAGGACATTTTTCGTAATTCGGTCAAGTGATGCCTCACCACTTTGAATCATTTGCGTAGCATCACGAACAACATTTTGTGAATTTTCAATATTTCCTATCTTCCCCAGTAAGTCAAAACAATAGGAATGGAATGTTTTAATTTCCACAAAATATGCTGCATTTCCTATTAAATCCACTAACCTCATTTTGAATTCCATGGCTGCCGCCCTTGAAAATGTCAGCATCAATAACTGCTCATGCTTCACATCCTCCAAAAGCATCAATGAAGCCAGTTTATGTACAAGAATCTTTGTCTTACCGCTGCCTGGTCCGGCTGCCACCACAATAGACTTAGATACATCGTCACTAATAATTTCAGACTGCTTTGCAGACAAATTTTCAAAAAGCTTCTGATACTTCATTGGCGTAATATTTCTGTCAATTTCCCGCAATCTTGCACCTTTAAAATACTTTGTTAAAAACAGTTTATATTCCATTTGAAAATAATCATTCACAAAAGTCAGGGCTGCCTGATAATCATGTACCATCATATTGGCATATTCGCCTACTATATGAATCTGCTGCGTCTTGCTGTTGTAAAACTCCTTAAGATTCCGATAATCTTCCAATTTATAGCGTATTTTATTATCTGTGATTAATCTGGTAATTTCCATAGCGTTATATATTACCAGAAAACCGCCTTCTAAACGAAATGCATTGATTTTTGATAAATATAATAATGCTTCTTCAATTTCCTGCAAAGTAACCTCTTCTCCACTTTCAACCTTCTGCCAGTCATATTGAAAATCGGTCTGTCTTGCTGTTCCCAAGTACGCTCTCTTCAAGTCCAATATAGAAAAATTAACGGTAATATACGCTTCATTTTGCTGATTGGATACTTCTGCTTTTTCTTTTGCCTTGTTAATAAAATAGTTCTCAATAAATTCTGCCAACTGTACACGTTTTTCATACCGCTTTTTCAACTTTTCTACAGACTCTGCCGGTACCATTGGAATTGTACCGCTAATCTCCCCTTCCGGTTTATTAATATATCCTTTAATAATCCAAAAAAAGAAAAGAACCTTTATATTACTTACAGAAGAAAAACGGATTCCCTGCTCAAGTGCTTCTTCATTCAATACCTTATAGGAAATTCTCTGCCCATCCTCCTGAAGCTTATGAATTAAGAATTTTTCCAGTTTCAAAAATTTACTAAGCGTGGTATTCCTTATATTCGTCCTAAGGCTCGATGTTTCTACAAAAACAGACATTTCCTTGTCACTGGCAAGTATTCCCTCTTCCCGCATGGTATTGATTGCTTCAATTACTTCCTTCTTTTCAATTCCCAAATGATCCGCAATATAATCTACTCTGGATTCCGCTTCTCCATTATCTGCACGAGAACGACTGCGGGTTGAAATCAGCTTTTTAATGATACGCACTGCGTATTCCTTCTGTTTATCATTAAATTTTTCTGACGTATTTATACGCGTAATTGCCTCCTCCGCAGTTTTTACCTGTATACTGTCTGCATAGACTCTTAGACAATTCTGCCCTCTTTTTAGATACCCGGAAGTTTCCAATGCTGAGATTGCCGTTTTCACCTTTGTTTCAATATCGACCACCGATTCATCCCAGCCTGCTTTTCTTGCAATTTCCAAAGCAGAGCAGCAAATTCGCTTTCTCTCTCTCGTTAACTCCTTAACACCTTTCCACACTTGCTGTATTTCACTAATACTTAACTTTGTCTGATTCAGCAAAATAAAGTGTTTATCCAAGTCCTCTTCATTAAAAAGCACATAACACTCTGCCTGAATATTCTGATCCCGTCCTGCACGACCTGCCTCCTGCACATAATTTTCCAGTGAATCTGAAATATCATAATGCACAACCAATTTCACGTCTTTTTTGTCCACACCCATACCAAACGCAGAGGTTGCTACAATAATCTGCACTTCCCCATTTATAAAGGCTTCCTGATTCGCAATTTTTTCTTCCGGTTCCATTTTTCCATGAAATGCTTTTGCATTAAATCCATCCGAATAGAGCTTCTGTGCAATTTCAACTGTTCTTTTTGTCCTTGAAACATACACAATGGTAGGACAATTTTTCTGTTCAATTAAATTACGCAATGTAGCATATTTTTCCGTATCATTTGCACGATACAAAACTTCATAACGCAGATTCGCTCTCGTCGCATTTGTAGAAAACAGTTCTAACTCTATATTTAATTTCTGCTTAAAGTACTCCTTTATATCACTTACAACTTTTTGCTTTGCAGTAGCAGTAAAACAGGATACAGGAATTCTCGTCTGTTTCTTTTCCTGAAGTCTTGCAATAAAGTCCCCTATATAAAGATAATCCACACGGAAATCCTGCCCCCAGGAAGAAAAACAATGTGCTTCATCAATTACAAAACGTGCAATGTTCCTCCCTAAAAGTAATCTCTCTATTGTTTTGGAACGTAAAGATTCCGGAGAAATATATAAAACAGATGCAATACCATTCTCTATACGTTCCAATGCCTCCGCACGTTCAACTACATTCAATAAACCGTTTATCGTTACGGCATCCGTAATTCCCTGACGATTCAGGTTATCCACCTGATCCTTCATCAGGGATTGCAATGGTGATATAACCACAGTAAGTCCTGACGTTGCCTCTGCTGCCATCAACGCCGGTAACTGAAAAGTAATGGATTTACCGCCACCGGTAGGAAAAATTGCCAATACTGATTTTCCATCCACTGCCGCCTGTACTGCCAATTCCTGTAAAGGTTCTCCTCCATATTTCCGAAACTCATCAAAACCAAATTTCTTTTTCAGTTGTCTATGAATATCAAAAATTTCCCTGCAATAACTACATTTCTTCTGACATGGGATTCCTCTAAGTCGTCGATAAACATTTTGTACTTTCGGATAATTTTTCTGCACCCAATACGGAATAATGGACTCTCTGTCACCCGTTGAAATCGCCGCAAGACAATACGCCAACTCCACCGGATACTGCTTTGCTATTCCGTCAATATTGGCATTTTCACATATTTTATTTTGAAATTCCTGTTGGATAAATTTTGAAAGGTCACTTGTTTTCTCATGAAAATTTACATAGCGAAAAAAGCCTCTGAATTGGGGAATCATTTCAAGAAGAGTGCAATATATTTTCTTCATGGAATCATTTAACTGTTCAAAAGCAGTCACCTCGTCCATGAATAACTCCATTGCTTTTATGGCATCATTTAAAGGATTATTCAGCTCATCTGCCTGTAACTTATCATCTTTTAATAGTTTGTGATATGGTTTTTGTGGAAAAAGAAGTGCTGATAAGTAAAGTGTATCAATAATTGAACGCACTCCTGCCTGCTCTACCTGTGGCATAATGTATTTCAAATCAAAATTGATAATATTATGTCCACATACATAGGTAGCATCCTTTAAAAATTTTTCTAATTCATATAGATTAGAGGAACGAAACTTTGTTCCATTTACTGAAGCTACCGGTGTTACTGCACGTACTGCTCCAATATCTTCGACTATCTTTTTGGTTGGATTCACTTCTGTATCTACGAATACAATATCCTGCTTTTGTAAATCTTGTTTCATTTGTATTGTCCTATTTCCCTTATATTCTTTAACTTTCCAAACTGTAAACATCCGGCCGTACAAGCTTCCACACACTTCCCACACTTAATACATTCCGCTGAAACAGAAATCTTCTCCGGTGGCAAATTAACCGGGCAGGCCTTCCTACAAGCCATACAAGAAGTACATCCTTCTTTTTCCCAACGTATCTGCACTAAACTAAACCGATTGAACCACCCGTAGATTGCTCCCAACGGACATAAATACTGACAGAACGGCCGATAAATTTTCATAGATAAAACAATCAAAAATATAAGTACTCCAAGTTTCCAGTAAAACAATCCTCCTATCTGGGAACGCAACTGCTCATTCGCACTTAATAATGGGATTGCTCCCATTAGCGTTCCTGATGGACATAAGTATTTACAAAATGCAGGCACTTTTACAAACCCACTAAACAAAAAAGACGAACCAACAATTACAAGTCCAAACAACACCAAATACTTCCCGTATTTCAAAACAGAATGATAAGGTAGCTGTTTTCTCTTCCGAAAGATAGGAATTTTATGTAACAAGTCCTGCACCAGTCCAAACGGACAAAGCCATCCGCATACAAATCTCCCAAAAATACTTCCAAAAATAAAGAAAAATCCCAAAACCGCAAACGGTATTTCAAAACCTTTTTTATTAAGAACAGACTGTAAAGCGCCCATAGGACAAGATGCCAACGCACCCGGACAGGAATAACAATTCAATCCCGGTACACATGCATATTTTAAGGAACCCTTATAAATTTTACCATTCAGATATCCGTATAAATATCCATTTGTTATAATTGTATATATTATTTGAAAAATTAATCGAATTCGACTAAATCGAAACTTCTTCATGTTAAATCCATGCCTTTCTTCATCCGATTCCAATACACTCCAAACAAATCATTACTGCCTTGCGATACAGCTCTTCAAACTGCTTACCATAAATTCCCATTATCAGAAAGAAACCTCCTATGCCAACTCCGACTTTCCATAATGATATTCTACTTATAACTCTACTCAATTTCTGCCAAAAGCTCATTGATAATTTCCTCCCAGGATTCTTTCGACCTCGCACCTATAACATACCCCAACGGCTCACCTTTTTCATTCACAAAAAACGTAGTCGGTACTGAATCCACCATCCCTACCAGATTGGTATAAAGTGATTCACTTAAAAGTAAATGCGGATAGTTCGCATTCGTTTGGGTAATCAAATCCTTCACATTCGCGATTGTTTCCTCATTGCTTCCTTCTGCCACATCGCTGACAACTCCAATAATCTGAAACTCTGCCGAGTCATAATCTGCTGCAATTTCACCCAAATCCGGCATTTCACTTAAGCATGGATTGCAATAAGTCGCCCAGACGTTTATCATGGTTAGTTTTGAATTAGAAAAACAGGATGATGTAAGTTCCTCTCCATCAACGGTGGTCGCTGTAAAGTTAAGAATATACGGTTCTACTTCCGTTTCTGATTCTTCTGTTTCTTCGGAAGTAATTTCCAAGCTTTCCTCTTCGAAAACAGCTTTTGTACTCTCAATCTGTACCACTGATGTCATTTCTACTAAATTATCCACAGTATCTTTTCCACACCCTGTAAGTAACAATCCTATCAAAAATAATGAACATAATCTTAATTTCATTTTTGCTCCTTTCTGCCTTCTCTACAAGCACTCAAATCAAGGATTTTGAAACTATTTTAACCTTGCCGCCTAATATGTGTTAGTCTTATCATATAACAGAATGATCGAAATGAGAATACTACAAAATCTTACAAATCGCAGCCACCCGTAAAACGGGTGGTTCGGCTTGCGGGCTATAAGCCCTTGACACCGGACAGCGTCTAAAGGCGCCAAAGGCTTTCCCGCTGTTC
Organism: Lachnospiraceae bacterium; assembly: GCA_017437065.1. Lineage (GTDB taxonomy): Bacteria > Bacillota > Clostridia > Lachnospirales > Lachnospiraceae > RGIG3002. The sequence goes on along the minus strand of JAFSBX010000084.1, from coordinate 42 downwards.
AAGCCACTATTGCAGTTGACTCGTTGCATAAGCCCCTTAAAG
>JAFSBX010000083.1 GCA_017437065.1 Lachnospiraceae bacterium | reverse complement strand
CTCTTCCCGACTATTTCAATTTTTTCCCTTTTCCAGTCGGGTGGTTCCATGGTACTCTTTCCGACTATTTCAACTTTTTCTCTTTTCCAGTCGGACGTTTTCTTGTTACGCAGCCCGACTGCTTCCATATTTTTTCTTTTAGGTCGGATATGTTCCCTTTTTTAGCCCTAAAATCCTATTTTTTAAAGTTAGTCATAGTTCTGTTTCTTGCATGTGATAAATTCAAATTTCCAAATCTTATCACCTTTGCGATACCTTATGATATTGTGAAGTCTATCTCTTTCATTTTCATCCAAATCATCCATGGTTGCTCCTAAAAGAATTTGTGCAGAATAATCAAACTGACTTAAACTTGATAATCTTCCCGGAATTTCATACGGATACATAGGAACATTTTCCGGACTTCCATCCAGTTTCAAACGTCTTCTTTGTATCTTTCCATCCGATGTCGCAACAATCGTCTTGCTCATAGGAATTTGTATCTGCAGGACCCCAATTCCTTCTTCTTCGATAATTTCAGCACGCACAGATAGTGTCGGTACTGTTCTATTAGCAATCAAAGCCATAGCTCCATTCGGATCCTTGTGCTTTTTGTGTACACCTGTTATATCACCATTGTCTTCGACTCCAAGATACAATACTCCTCCTTCAGTATTTGTCATACCAACAATTTCTGAAACAAGTTCTTTCTCGTCAAGACAGTCAATATCACTTTTAAATTCAATTGTAAGTGTTTCTTTTTTTGGTATCATTCTCATCGTCCATACGTCCATACGTCCAATGATAATCCTATCACTCCGCGTGCGTTTATGAAAATATAATGCTCCGCATCCAATAAGAATTCTCTTATTGCCTATTTTCTACAGCTATATAAACACACTTAATATCAAAAGGTCAAGATTACTCTTGATAAACACAATAATCTTATCTTTGAAGCGGAGCGTGAACGAAATAAGCTGGAAATTGAGCGAGATGATTGAGCGCCCCTTTCACATAATTAATTGCTTCTATTCTGTTAAGAATATTATCTTCCAGAAATCTGATAGCACTGGTAAATATATTTTCCTGCCACAGACAACACAATGCTTAGCAGGATATATATAACAGGAACCGTCTGCCATGATGTAAAACAGTGACCGAATATTGTAAGTGTTCTTGGATCAAAAACATTCCATGTGGACAGATAAGCCATTGGTGACCAATCCCAAATCTGAGCAATCACACGATACTGCGTTGGAATTATTAATACATTACCTAAAATAATCAGACCAGTAGAGATAGATAAAGCCACAATTCCACTGTGGAACAGTTCTGATATAACCATTACAAAAACGGCTGCTAAGATGGATGCGACAATGAGAACACCATAAGCAATCAGGCAGGCTTGTCCAATAGTAATTGGATAGGAATAGGTTGAAAAACAAGACTGAAATGGCATTCCAAATCCTTCTGCGCCGTAAATTCCAAGGTTAAACCCCATAGTCATAAACGTCATCAAAGTTGCGGCAACCACAGAAACTGTAACTCCCGCAAGTATCTTCGCCCAATAAGCAGGCTCTTTTCCACCAACACTACTAAGTACTAATTGGTCAGTTCTGCGGATATGCTCATCTGCAAAAAGATTGGATAAGCAGATTGACACAAATAGAAGCATCAATACACCAACAGTAAGGAAAGAATGTAAAGTATTTTCGTACCCTTCGTGATAGTAATATGCCAGTGGTGTATCAATTTGGATTTCTTTATTACGCCAGAATTCTTTTTCTTTTTCTGTCAGAGGTATTGACTGCCAGTTGCTTTCCAAACACTGCATCCGTGCTTCATATAAAGCCACTTCATTTACTTCCCATACCTGAATGTCTGAAAGGTTCATTCCAGTCCATGAGCGAATAAAGTTAAAAATATCACTGTATGGTCTCGCAAAATTTTCATATTCTTCAGTCAATGTATAACGAAGCGCATCTGTTGGAACATGACTATATCCATCCACTGTTTCCCTGAGCAATGCTTCATCAATGTATCTGCCGGATATCTCTTTTCGATATGTTTGATCTTTTTTGAATGCTTCATAATTACTTTCGATTGGTTCACCATCCACATAATATGTCCCAATCAATCCAGCAAATGCAGTAATCACAATGCAGACCATACAAAGCAATGCCGTAACCCAAAGAAGTTTTTTGCCTGTTAACTTTTTAATTTCATACTTGTAAATAGTCCACAGATTACGCATGGTCATCCACCTCCCCAAACTGGCTCAAATAAAACTCTTCCAGACCTCCATTTTGATTATTATATTTGCCCTGGAAAATCAACTGCCCATCCTTCATCATTAACACCTGATCAGCAATGTGCTCAATATCAGAAACAATATGGGTAGATAGCAGAACAATACTATCTTTACCCAAACTATCAATCAAATTTCTAAAACGAACTCGCTCCTTGGGATCTAATCCTGCGGTAGGCTCATCCAATATCACCAACTTGGGATCATTCAGCAGAGCCTGTGCAATTCCTAGTCGTTGTTTCATACCACCAGAAAAGGTTTTAATCTTTTTTCGTCCTACATCTTCCAGAGAGACAAGGTTCAAAAGCTCCTTCGCTTTTCGTTTTGCCTGCACTTTTGGAATTCCTTTTAGTGCAGCAAAATAAAGCAAAAAGTCCATCGCTGTAAACTCCGGATAATATCCAAAATCCTGCGGTAAATATCCGAGAATAGCACGATATTTCTCTTCTCTGACATCGACCCCGTCAAAAGTAATAGTCCCACTAGTAGGCTTAAGAATACCACATAACATTCTTATCAATGTAGTTTTTCCTGCACCATTTGCCCCCAACAAGCCATAAACACCCTGTTGCAGTTTTACAGAAATGCGATCTACAGCGATTTTGTTTTTATATTGTTTTGACACACGGTCTATGATAAGTTCCATGCTAATTCCTCCGTTTGTTTTATCATTACAATACATTGTTTTCCATTTCCCAAAACCAAAACCAGTGCTGTTATCATCCACGCTGTAAGGCACCACTCTTGATAAATGAATGGAATGATATTATGAGAAAGGAACAAGAAAACACTAATTCCAACCGAGGTTCCAAAATAGGCATACATTGTTCCCTGACCTCTAAATTTTCTTACAATATACAATCCCGTAAAAGCAGATAAAAGAAATGGCGTAACAATGTATAAGATAGTAGCCCCTGGCGTTACAGTATTAGTCCATAATCCAATCGGGAGAAGGACTCCAAGAATCAACAAATTCATAAGTCCAACGATAGCCAATCTTGCAAGTATAACACTTCTCAATGCAAAACGTGTTGCCATCTCCAATTCAGCCATTTTATAAAATTCGGAACGTCCACTTTCCGAACAAATTGTCAGTGCCAACAAAGGTGTAAGTCCTGAGATAAACCAAATCACAGTATCCGGCAGGAAAACAACTCCTAAAATGGATATGATAAAAACCATTGCAGATACAACCCAAACACTTTTACGAATATAGCCAATTTGAGAGAATAAAAACTCATGAACCGGCATTCCGTGCAAATCCAGTTGTCGTAGAAAATCTCTTTTCCTTACCGGACGAGGCGCTTCAAAAGCCTGCTTTAATTCATTTTTCCATTTATCCATGGTAATCCTCCTTTCGCAGTTCTTCACGAAGTCTATTTGATGCGGATGTTATCTTACGATAGATGGCGAACCTCGATAATCCATAAATTTTACCAAGTGCTGCAACCGGAACTTCATTTACATATCTTAGTAAAAGCAATTCTTGTTCGTCAGCTGAGAGCTTTGATAAAGCTGTCCTAACCGCTAGATTTATAATCATCTTTTCTTCCATGGTATCGTCAGATATGGACTCGTCAATAGATTCCATTTTAGGTTTTCGGTATTCATCCACACAAAGATTTCGCGCAATTGTGTACAAGTATTTAAGAGCAGTTGCTGTAGTTATGCAGTTGTAATGTTCAAAATAACGAAGGAATGTTTCCTGCGTGACATCTTCTGCCAACTCTTTGCTATGTAATTTGAAATAACAATATCGATAAATTCTGTCATATTGTTCTTCTATATCAAGTGATGCCATTGAAACCTCCTTTCACTTTGTATAACGATTTATGCACATAAAATGTGCGGCTTATTTTAAAACAAACAAATTTTTATTTAAAAACAACAAAACCAGAATAGAGTAGAGAAATAACAGTAAATGTTATTTCCCTCTCATTGAACCGTACGTACGGGTCTCGTATACGGCTCTACAACTTATATTCCAACATTACTTAGGTAATAAGATAAAGGATTTAGCAGCCCTGCTGAGTCCTTT
>JAFSBX010000082.1 GCA_017437065.1 Lachnospiraceae bacterium | reverse complement strand
GCATTTTTCTTCGCTTCCGCAAATAAATCTCTTACACGGGAAGCACCCACACCAACAAACATTTCCACGAAGTCAGAACCTGAAATACTGAAAAACGGTACATTCGCCTCTCCTGCAACCGCTTTTGCAAGTAAAGTTTTACCTGTACCCGGAGCACCTTCTAACAACACACCTTTCGGAATACGTGCACCTACTTTCGTAAATTTGGCAGGCTCTTTCAAAAATTCAATAATTTCATCCAATTCGTGTTTTTCTTCTTTTAAACCGGCAACATCCTTCAAACCGATATTTCCCATTCCCATAGAAAGCTTCGCACGGCTTTTTCCAAAATTCATCATTTTCCCGCCGGAATTTGCTGAGGAATTCTGAGCATTATTAACCAATACAAAAATAAATACTCCGGCAATTAATACTACCAATACCGGAAGCATATAAGCTAAAAACCAGCTTTCTCTCGGAATATCCTTTATAACAGGTGCTATCTCATATTCCTGTACCATCTGCTCAATCTCAGTTACATCCGTCGCAAACAATACTTTTTTATCACTGTTTTTAAATTGTACGGTTATTGTACCGGTGGAACCTGCCTCATTGGGTTGAATGACAACCTTTTCTACTCTCTCATTTGCCAAATCATTCCGAAGCTGTCCTTTTGTATAATTATCTCCCTGATTCTGAAATGTTCCAATCCAGACTGTTAAAAGTAACAGTCCGAGAATCGCTGCAAAATATATGTTAAAACCTCTACCGCTCTTATTCAACGTAAACTCCTTTCATGCCGCCACATCGGCTTTTTCTTTTTAATCAAATTCTACTACACCAATGTATGGAAGATTCCTGTATTTCTGGTCATAATCCAAACCATATCCCACAACAAATTCATCCGGAATCTCAAATCCTGTATAATCTACCTTTACATCCGTAACTCTTCTTTCAGGTTTATCCAAAAGAGTGCAGATTCCAATGCTCTTTGGTCCTCTGTTTTGCAAAATCTCAAGAAGATAACTCAGAGTCCGTCCGGAATCAACAATATCCTCTACTACAATTACTTCCTTGTCTTTTAGCGGCTCATCCAAATCCTTCACAATCTTTACTACACCGCTGGATTTTGTTTCACTGCCATAACTGGATACGGACATGAAATCAAACGATACCGGAATCGTAATTCTTTTCGCAAGCTCACACATAAAAAAACTGCCACCTTTTAATACACATACAAGGTGTACTGCTTTTCCGGCATAATCCTTACTTATCTGCTCCCCAATTTCTTTAATTCTGTTGTCCACCTCTTCTTCTGATAACAATACTCTAATATGTTCTGCCATTTAACTTCCTCCTCTTAAATGTACCTGTAAAATATTTCTCGTTTCGGACGTTATTTTATAGTACTGGCTGATTCGATGTCCGGGCACCCATATAATATGACTGCCATCTGCCAACACATATATATTTTCCCGTTCATTCTTCGGAATCTTTTCTTCTATGAAATACTTCTTCAACGTCTTTTTAGATAATGTTTTATTAATCGTCAGATAATCGCCTGTCTGTCGTGTTCGTAAAACCAAAGATTTCTCTATTTTATCATAATCAAGCCATTTCGTATATGTTTTTTCAGGAATAATTTTACTTTTATCATATTCAAATACACGAAATTCAAGCACTCCGATTCCTTCTATTTCAATTTCTCCGGGTATCAAAACTTCTATTTCACCGGAAACTTTTTTTATCTCCTTCGAGCTGTCTGCTCCAATAAAGATCTTTTCAAAATCCCGCCTTGCCAACATTCCATAAGGCAATGCCAATTCTTTATTTCCCTCTTTTGTAAACAAAGAAAGTATATTCTCTATATGAACCAATCCGATATCCCTGCGTCCTGCCGCTATTTTCTCCATACAAAGCAACAGAATTCTTTTTTGTAAAAGTCTTGGCTGATTAATAAATTCTTTTACGGAAACGTAAACACTGTTTCCTTTTTCCTCTACAATTTTACTATATATTGAAATTGTCTGTTCCCTTAGAAATTCTTCTGTCTCAAGCAGCATTTCAGCCGTCCGGTTCATATGGCTTACTGCTCCCGTACATATGTTATTTTCGGCAAAAGGAAGAATATGGTGCCTGATTTTGTTCCTCGTATAAGTATCCTCGTTATTTGTTCTGTCTATACAAAAAGTAACTTCTTTTTTTTCCAGATATTGCTCAATTTCTTCCCTATCCAGGCAAAGTAGCGGACGAATAATCCTGTCACGTACCGGTTTAATTCCCGAAAGCCCCGTCAGTCCGGTTCCCCGGAATAAATGAAACAGCATGGTTTCTGCCCGGTCATTGGCATTATGAGCTACTGCAATTTTACCCTGTTCTTCCGCATTCAGTTGTTTAAGCACCTCATAAAATGCTTCATACCGTACATTTCTGCCTGCTTCCTCTGTGGAAATTCCCTGACTTTTCGCAATTGCTTCCACATCTGTTTCTTTTAAGAAAAAAGGTACTTCCAGTTCTTTGCAGATTTTCTCCACATACACCGCATCCTCACCGGCCTCTTCCCGTATGCCGTGATTCACATGAACCACCGCAAGCTGCAGTGACATTTCCTCTGCAAATTCTTTCAGCATAAAAAGAAGGCACAGAGAATCTGCCCCTCCTGATACACCGGTTACAACTGTATCACCCGGCACAAGCATTTTATATTGTTGCATATAGTTTCTTACTTTTTCTATCATCTGCACTCCTACTGTAAATCTTCTTTTATCAATATAGTAAATTTATAGAAAAAAAGCAATCATCAACACATATTTTCCCAAAGTCCCACTACAAGTACAGTCATATCATCACGAATTCTGCCTTTACTTTCCCTGATTACATAATTTAAGAGATAATTTGCCATTTCTTTTGGATTTTCCAGTGTCATTCTGCTGATAATTTCTGAAAGTGCCTCCTCTCCGATTCCTTCTGCCAATCCGTCACTGATACCATCAGAAAACATAAATATGTAATCTCCATCCATCAGCTGTCTTATCACAGGTTCCGTTTCTATTTCTCTAAAAATCCCAAGGGGAAGATTTCTTGCTGAAATTTGTTCCACCAGATGTGCCCGTTTAATATAAGTACTTGCCCCTCCGATTTTAATGAGCTCAGCACCCCCTGTTCTTAAATCTATCTGGCACATATCCAGAGAAGACATATTATGTTCCCCCCCACCTATCAAAATGGAGCTGTTAATCATTTGTACCGCCATTTCCGGACGGAATCCCGACTCTAAAAGTTTTTCCATTAGTTCCACTACTATCCGGCTGTCTTCATTTGCCTTCTCACCCGAACCCATTCCATCCGACAACAACATGGTCAATTTTCCCCTGTCTGTCTGATATATAGAATAATTATCTCCGGAAACTTCCTCATTTTCCTTTACTGCAATCGCTGTCCCTGTCAGCACATGAAACTTTGATTCCTCGGTAAAACGAAATGTCTGATATGTATCTGTAAGAAGAATCGGACACCCTTCTGCCGGCATAAGACGGCAATTTAATACCACTGATAAAATATCCGCTACTTCCTGTACATTTTTTTCTCTTTTTCCACTTTTTCGCGCCAACAATATGTATTCATCAAATCCTTCCCTGTTCTGAATCCGATAAACCTCCTGCACCTGAATATTATCAACCATTAGACTTTGCGTAACCAGTTTTGTCTTTTTTTCTCCCAATGTCTCAAAACAAAAAGATTCCTCCGCCACCTCTTCCATAATATTCGCAATTTCATTCAGCTGACCCGCCATTAATTCGCAATTATCCTTCAACTTCGTTTTCCAAAGCATCTCCTGCCTGTCCAACACAACATCTTCATCGTTCTTTTCCGGCATCTCCTCAAAAGTACCCGCCAACTCCCGAAAAGAATCCGCATATGTCAACAACTTGCTTCTTCCATAATCCGGAAGAAGTTTCTGCTTTGTTTCTGTATTCATAAAAAATTTCTGTCTGCGCATAAATGCTGCCTCCTATAACCATTTCTCTGATTTTCTATTATAGGAAAGGCACCCCTAATTTTTTGTCAAAAACGCACCCCAATTTTCCTATTTCTTACGACAACCTTCGCAAATCTTTTCAAACCACAAAAAAAGATGCCACCAATCAACTGTGACATCTCTCTAATCTTCTTCTTTAAATATGATTTCTCCTTCATACACAAGTCCCAGCTTGTCCTTGGCAACTTCCTCGGCATACTTTTTGGTCTGCGTATATTTCCGGTATTCTTCTATTTCTTCTGAGCGTGCTTTTTCTTCTTCAATCTGTTGTTCCAAGGCTGCTTCTCTTGCCGCATAAACTGCACATTTTTGCTGCAATTCATTACTTCTTATACTTACTACAACCACCATCATTAATACGACAACACCGGTAAGGAACATTCCAAAACGATTTTGCCGTTTTTTCCTATATGCTATTCTCCGCCTTGTCATACCTGACTTCTCCCAAACTCTAACTCCACCAACAGCTCCAACTAATGCTTATATAATAATATTTTAAGTACTTTCCCTGATGCAGTCAACTTCTTTTTCAAAAAATGTCCACTTCTTTTGGTAACCCGACCGGTTTTCTTTGATACTGCACCAACTTTTCCTGCTGCCTTTTTGAATGGTTTAAACAAAACGCCAAATATCTTTGAAATTAGTAACAAAAATTTATTAATTCCCATTGACACGAAATGTACTACAAAACGGCTGATACTGATTAAATATAAAAACATACCGAGCGCAATTCCCAATATGGCAAACCATCTGAGCACACCACTACTTTCTTTGTAAAGAAGATAGAATACTTCCCATGCGCAAAATACCCAGTACAAAATATCTTCCAATGAAAGAAAAAAACGATTGTGACTCACCACTCTTCGAAAAATACGAACAACATCATATACTACCGCCACAAAAACTCCAAGTAAAACAGAATGATACAAAAATAATGTTTCTTCAACAATCTGTGAACTCATTTAAATACCCTACTTAAATAGTTTTGATAAGAGTGATTCATTTTTAGCCTGATAGCCACCGGATTCTGAATAAGTAAGACTGTCGATTTTCCCTTCTATATCTACCTCACCCTTTTCTAACGTAAGGCGATTGACATGCAGTTCACTTCCTTTAATCATAAGCATTCCCTGATCCGTTTCCAAAAGGATTTCACTTACATCAAAAGAAAGAACATCCACAACACCGGTAATTGTGCAGATTTTCCTGCTGCTCAATGTGAGCTTGTGAGTTCTTTGTTTTACACTGTTGAATTCTTCCATAAATAACCCAGCCTTTCTTACTTAATAGTTACACTTAGAGTATATTAGGCTTATCTGTTATTTATGATAAGAATAATTTATAAAAATTTATTATATAATTATATATATTTGAAAAGCTCTTTTGCTTCTTCCTTTTTTACTGTTTCCTGTACATTTAAAACTTCTACTTTTACTTCTTTATTCCCGAATTGAATTGTAATAATATCTCCCACTTTTACATTTGTGGAAGCTTTTGCAGGTTTGTCATTAATCATAACCCTGCCTCCGTCACATGCTTCGTTTGCTACAGTACGGCGTTTAATTAAACGTGACACTTTTAAATATTTATCTAATCTCATAATATACCCCTTTCCTAAAAACGAAAAGAACCTGTCGTAGGACAGGTTCCTTTTATCATCCATAAAATTATGCGTTAAGCATATCTTTTAAAGCTTTACCAGCTTTAAATTTAGGAGCTTTAGAAGCTGCAATCTTCATAACTTCGCCACTCTGAGGATTTCTTCCTTCTCTTGCAGCTCTGTTGGATACTTCAAATGTACCAAAACCTACTAACTGAACTTTTCCGTCTTTCTTTAATTCTTCAGCAACTACATCTGTAAAAGCTTTTAATGCTTTTTCTGCATCTTTTTTAGATAATCCTGACTGTTCAGCCATAGCTGCAACTAATTCTGTTTTGTTCATTGTGAACTCCTCCTCTAATTAATGAGTTTTCTTTTATTTTGTATTCATTCAGAAGTTTCTTTGTCGAAACGCCTAATAATATATATAGACGTTTTTCCATTCTTTGTCAAGGAAATTTTGCCCTTTTTTACGGCGTTTTCGGCACTTTCTCTTCCTTATTCTTCTGACTTCTCCAATTCGCTAAAAGAATAATTTATATCCTTTTGTTCATCGTCCAATTGTATGGTATAACTGCGTGTTAAATATCCTGTCATTCTAAGTGTTACTACATGACTTCCACCGGACTTTTTAAAGCTACATGGAATTACTCCTACATAATTCCCATCTACATATGCCTCAACACCATATGGTGCATCCAGATATACCTTATAGTTCCCTGTGATATCCGTTGTATCATCCTTGTCTTCTTTATCATCTTTACTGTCTTTATCATCGTCCTTAGAATCATTTCCTGATACTGTAGTATTATTATTACCTGAACTATTGCTTTCTGACTCAGACTCTTTTTCAGTTTTATCTTCTTTACTTTCTGACTCAGAAGACTGTGGCTTGTCCGCACTACTGCTTTCTGACTCAGTTTCTTCTACACTTTCATCTTCGGTCTCTTCCTCAGTTTCATCCTCTTTATCCGATTTTTCCATCGTTACATCAATACCCGCTGCTTCTTGTCCCACTTTAATATACTGCGTAATTGTATCGTATCCTTCTGCTTTTACAATCATTTGATGAATACCATATTCCAATGTAACAGCTTCACTGATATCTGTTTTGTCGCCATCAATGTAAACTTCCGCATCACTCGGTGATACTGTAAATAAAACGGTTCCAAACTGTGGTTCTTCACCTTTCAGATCACCCACATCCAGTTCTACTTCTTCATTTCTATTAATAATTACCTTCTTGGTTCCACTGTTTCCTTTATGACTGATTGTCACATTATAAGTACCTTCAGGTACAACCAGAAGCATATCATCCGTTACTTCCTGAATAACAGACTGCCCTATCTCTATCCAGCCGCCGACAAAATACTCCTCATTGGTAAGTCGCAGATAACCATGCCCTTTATCCACTACAATACTATAGATATTATGTCCCACACCACTTACTTTTAATACATCTGTAGCATTGATATCCATAACCTCAGCCTGTTTTCCGGAAGATACAATTACCGTATCTCCTGTTATTTTATAAATGTCCTCTGCAATAGTCATCTGTTTTGCCAATTCATTTATGTTATATTTCGATACATCCGAAAGTACCCAACTCTTGGAAGATAACTGCATGCTGTTTAATTTTTTCTTATCTTTCAGGAAGGTAATATCTACAACATCACCTTCCTTTATCTGTTCCATGGACATGGACTCACTATATTTATCACTGATTTGTGTTGCTCCATTAAACGTCAGTGTATATTGCTTTCCAACCTGCATGTTCTGAAATGTAACTGTAGAATTTTCTTTATCCTTTTCTATAACTACTGCTGTATCCGCAGAATCATAGCTTCCTGCCTCCATTACAACAAATCCTGTATCCGATTCATTTGACTCCTGTGAAGTCTCTACGGTTTCCTTTTTTACACTTTTTGTAAGAAGAATTCCTCCTCCTAAAGTAATACAAAACAATATTAAAATGCACCATAGCACTGCATTTGTCTTTCTTGTCATTTATACCTCCATTTATCACTTGTTTTTCTGTAACTGCTGTCAAACTTTATCTCTCATTATATACCACCGGCACAAAATTGAAAACCACTCTCTTCTACTGAAAAATAGAAAAAATATTGTCTAAAAATTCCTGTTTGTTTTTTTCGCCTTCTACTACTTTTTTTAATTTTTCCGTATTCTTTTCAGGTATCCATGCCTTTCCGGAATTATAATAGAAATTCACAATTTTCCAAAATTTTTCAGGATAGGCAAATCTGTAATAAAGTTGAATACAATCATGTGCTGAAAGCGGATTTTCTTTTTGATACACATCTATCAGCTCTTTTCCAAGTTCTGTATTCCAATTGTTTTTCTCTAAAAGTTTTCTTAAAAACAAATACAAATCCCTTACCGGATTATCCCTAATACATTTTTCAAAATTTATAACTGCCATTTTCTTATCATTTTTCAATAAATTATGATACTGATAATCTCCGTGACAAATATATCCCTGCTCTAGTGTATATTTACAATCCTTTTCTACTCCATAACTTTGCAGTTCCTGTGTTATCTGAATTCCCTTTTCAAGAAAAGAATCATAACAATTCAGTAAAAACAGTTCAAAGTCGTTCTTTTGGCTTCTTTCACGTAAAAAACGACGCACTTTTTTCAACTCTCTGTTATGTTTTTCATATTCCAAATCAATGCGGAATACCTGACTGAAATCTTCCGGATTTTCCACCGGCAGTTTCATCACTTTATGTAGTTTTGCCAACGTGCGGATTGCCTGCCTGCATTCCTCTAAATCACGCACATTACATTCTTTTCCGGAAAAATAGGTTTTTAATATATAAGTAGTCTGGTCGTTGTCTTTTACAAACAGCTCTCCTTCTTTCGTGGGCATAATCTGCTCAACCGGTACTTTCCCTTCCGAAGCAGTTATTTTCAACAATTCATCCTGCATTATTAACTTATTCTGAGGTCCTTTATATTCCTTAAAAATATAATACCCCTGTTTGGCTTCACAAAGAATAGCGCCTCGTCCTTTTGCAGTACGAAGCACTTCTATATCATAATTTTCTAATAGATTTACGGCTCTGTCGTTCACGATTATTTCCCCCTGCATATTATTTATAACCTATCATATGCCCGGAAAAAATGAAGTATGTTAATTATTTTTCATTGCCTGTTCCATCAGATATTCTTTTGTATTATACTCTGGATTATCAATTACCATTTGTAATAAGCGGTTCAGTGTTTCACCGATTTCTTTTCCCGGTTTCATGCCCGCTGCTATCAGATCACTTCCCGTTACGGCAAGTGTTTTTAACGAAACACAGTCTTTTTCTTCCAAAACCTGCTTATATATGTCTGTTAATTCATCAAGCTTCTTTTGTTTTTCTTCTTTTTTATAATCACTCTGGGCATCTAAATCTGCCTGCTTGACCGGAAACAGCATTGGCATAATGTCTTCGCCAATTTTAAAAATAGCCCGTCGCATCCCCTTGGGTGTGGAAACAATGTCATAATCATGACAACACACCAGCTTTGTTACTTTATGAAGTGTGTCATTATCAAATTTCAAACGTTTCATAATCTTTCTTGTCATTTCCATTCCAAGTTCAGGATGTCCGTAAAAATGATACACTCCCTCCTCATCCACTGTCAGAGTATCCGGTTTACCGATATCATGAAACAGCATGGCAAACCTTAACACCTTGTCCGCCTTTATACTTTTCATGGCACATAATGTATGCTCCCCTACATTAAAACAGTGATGAGGGTTTTTTTGTTCTGTTTCCATCATTTTATCAAATTCAGGTAAAACTACTTTAGTTACTCCTGTCTCATATGCTATCCTCAGATAATCCGGATTAGGCGAAACTACCAGCTTAATCAGCTCTGTCTGAATTCTTTCTGCACTGATATTTTTGAGAGTCGGCGCAAGCTCTTTTATGGCTGTTTTTGTTTTTTCCTCTATTCCATATCCTAATTGAGCGGAAAAACGCACTGCTCGCATCATACGAAGTGCATCTTCTTTAAAGCGTTCTTTTGCTTCTCCTACACAGCGTATCAGCTTTCTTTCAATATCACCTTTTCCGTCAAAAATATCAATCAGACCTTCCGTTTCATTGTAAGCCATGGCATTGATTGTAAAATCCCTACGTTTTAAATCTTCTGTCAGATTAGCAGTGAAAGTTACTTCTTTCGGATGTCTGCTGTCTTCGTATGTTCCATCAATACGGTAAGTGGTAACTTCAAACCCTTCCTTTTGTAGCATAACTGTTACGGTTCCGTGTTGTATACCTGTATCAATTGTCCTTGGGAAAAGTTCCTTTATCTGTTCCGGCTTGGCAGAAGTTGTAATATCCCAATCATCCGGCTCACGACCAAGCAGAGAATCTCTGACACAACCACCTACTGCATACGCCTCAAAGCCTGCCGCCTGTATCGTTGTAATAATTTGCTTTACTTTCTCAGGTAACTCTATTTTCATACTATTACAATTATTCCTTTTCTTCTTTTTTTAAATTTTTTTATTTTTTATGTTTACACTTTACTTTTTTTATACTCTCTATATATTAGCTGACAAATATTCTATTTTTATTCCGCTTGTCAAATGCTATTTTAGCACATTTCTTGAAATTCGTCAGACAAACTTGACTTTTCTGATACAATCCTTTAGTGTTTTTATTGAATGTATTAATTTATTTTTATAAAAATGTTTGCCCTATAAAGATAATTTTTTAGTAAATCTATGAACAGGAAAGGAAAAGATATGGAAAAAATAGCAAGTTTTACAATTGATCATATCAAATTGGAACCGGGTGTATATGTTTCACGTAAAGATCACGTAGGTGACAGTGTTATTACTACTTTCGATTTGCGCATGACTTCACCGAATGATGAACCGGTTATGAATACTGCTGAAATGCACACAATTGAGCATTTAGCAGCTACTTTTTTACGCAACCACGCAGAATATAAGGATAAAACCATCTATTTTGGACCCATGGGCTGCCGTACCGGATTTTATCTGCTGCTTGCAGGTGATTTTGAATCTAAGGATATTGTTCCCCTGATGGTGGAAATGTATGAATTTATCCGCGATTTTAAAGGCGAGGTACCGGGCGCTTCTGCAAAAGACTGTGGAAATTATTTAGATATGAATTTAGGCATGGCAAATTACCTTGCTGACAAGTATTTAAACAATGTTTTATACAATATTGATGACCAACATCTTATTTATCCACAATAATTCAGACAATTTCAACGTATTAACTAAAGTTATACACATTATACACAGAGTTATACACTAGTTTTTCACACAATATATACTTTTTTGTGGATAAAACTGATATATATTGTTCTTTTGTGTATTACCTTACATTATTATCATAACTCTGCATGTTTATTATGAGAAAGAAAGGATTTATGAAAATGAAAAAAATCGGAATTATCGGCGCAATGGATTTAGAACTTGATACATTAAAAAGCCATATGCAGGATGTAACAATTACAAAGAAAGCCCGTATGGAATTTTTTGAGGGTTCTTTAAACGGCACTTCCGTTGTTATCGTAAAATGCGGTATCGGTAAAGTAAATGCAGGTATGTGTGCACAGATTCTTGCAGATCTTTTTAACGTTACACACATTATTAATACAGGAATTGCAGGTTCACTGCAGGCTCAGATTGATATCGGGGATATCGTAATTTCTACGGATGCTTTATATCATGATATGGATGCTACTATTTTCGGATATCGTCTTGGTGAAGTTCCTCAGATGGGTACTTTGGAATTTAATGCAGACGAAACTCTTGTTTCTCTTGCAAAAAGCTCCTGCGAAGAAGTAAATCCGGATATTCATGTGTTTACAGGACGTGTAATCAGCGGTGACCAGTTTATTTCTAATAAAGAAGTGAAAAATAAACTTATCGAAAACTTCCACGGATTATGTACAGAAATGGAAGGGGCGGCGATTGCACATGCTTCCTTCTTAAATGAGATTCCTTTTGTTATTATCCGTGCTATTTCTGATAAAGCGGATGACAGCGCAGAAATGGATTATCCTACTTTTGAAAGACAGGCTGCAGAACATTCTGCAAAGCTTGTGGAGCATATGGTAGCAAGAATATAACATACAATTTGTGGAATACCTTTTGGTAACTTAATCTATAAAAAATTAAAGCCGTCCGGATAAATACACTGTCATTATGTCAGATGATAGTGCCAAATACCGAACGGCTTTTTTAATTAATCAAATCTATTCCTGTTTTCCCTTCATGTAATCAGAGGCTTTCGCAAACGCTTTCAACTTTGCATATACTTTTCCATGCACACTATCTAAAGGAAATTCACCCTGTTCATCTTTTTCTCCGGCGGGATAACCCATTAGAAGTTCAATTCCTTCATTGATGTGAGAAATCGGATAAATATGAAAAATACCATCCTTTACTGCATTGACCACTTCATCATTTAAAACAAGATCCTTTACATTGGAAACCGGAATAATGACACCCTGCTCTTTTGTCAAACCGCGTTTTTTACATAAATTGAAAAATCCCTCGATTTTATGTGTCACTCCTCCGATTGCCTGAATCTCTCCTTTTTGATTCACAGAACCGGTTACTGCCAGGTCCTGACGAATTGGCAAATCTGAAAGTGAAGAAAGGATACAGTATAACTCCGTACTGGAAGCACTGTCTCCATCAATACCATTATAATTTTGTTCAAAACAAACCCGACAGGACAGCGACATCGGAAATTTCTGAGCATAGGTCTGTCCCAAAAATCCGGTAATAATCTGAACTCCCTTGTCATGTGTATTTCCACTCATACGGGCTTCTTTTTCGATATTCACTATGCCTGATTTTCCAACATAAGTAGTAGCTGTAATGCGGGAAGGTGTTCCAAAAGCATAACTTCCCATATCCAATACGGCAAGTCCGTTAATCTGCCCTATCTTTTTGCCAGTTGTATCAATCATAATGACATTTTCATCTAACATTTCATCCAGCTTTTCTTCATAAAGCTTCATTCGCTGTTCTTTTTCATAGACCGTCTTATGGATATGCTCTGCCGTAATCACTGACGCATTTTCTAATTTTGCCCAAGTATACGCTTCTCCCAAAATCTCTGCCAGATAATTAAATCGTGTAGATAATTTCTCCTGATTGGAAGCAGAACGATTTGAATGTTCTATAATCGCACATACTGCACTTACATCAAACTCCAATGTCTTCTCACGTTCTACAAAGCTCTTAATAAAACCGGCAATCTTTAATATATTTTCCTTATTTCTGGGCATTTCATAATCAAAATCTGCCCGGATTTTAAAGAATTTATCAAATTCCTCATCACATTCATTTAAAAGCTCGTAGAAGTATTCACTTCCTATCATAATGACTTTAAATTGTGCAGGAATGGGTTCCGGTTTCAAGGTAGGTGCTGTTGTAGTTCCCTGCAACTCCCTTAAAGAGTCCATGTTAATTTCTTTTGTTTTAATTACACGGCGAAGTGCTTCCCATGCATGAGGTGCCGCTAAAATGTCATGCGCCTGTACTATCAGATATCCGCCGTTTGCCTGATGGAACAGTCCTCCTTTAATTTTGGTAAAATCAGTAGACAGACTGCCAAATTCACTATCGTACTCCATTTCACCCATTAAATTGCTGTAAGTAGGATTAAAAGTAACCACCACCGGGGCACCCTTCGTCTGTGAATGATCCACAATCAGATTGACACTATATTTTGGTGTATCATCCTCTTCCGGTTTTTTACCAAATAGTGGAAGTAACGCGGCAAGCGAATCTTCTTCTTCTGCTTCATTTTCCACAAACTTCTCAAGATGGTCTAATATATCTTCCTGTATAGCTGATATATATGAAACAACGCGTTTATTATCTTTATAAGACTCTTTCAACGCTTCTACATGATGACCTATGGCAAATGTACCAATTTTTTTATCTAATTCATCTACCTGTTTTTCGCACTCTTTCTCAAAATCATGTACCTGCCGCATAAAAACATCTGCTTTTTCCTGTATAATCTGCGTCTGTTTTTCTATTCTGCTCTTATCCTCTTCCGATAAAGAATCGTAGTTCTCATCTTCTATCAGTTCACCATTTACAACCGGCAGAAAATAAATACCGGTTTTTGTGCTTTTGACCTGAAAATTATATTCTGACGCAACTGTCCTCATTTCCTCAAGAATGGAATCCTGCAAATCTTCAAACTTATGTATAATTGCATACTTCTGTTCTTCATAATCTTCAGCCTGAAATGCTTTTTCCAGCTCTTTTTTACAAAGGGAAATAAATTCTTCTATATCTTCTTTGAACTTCTTTCCTTTTCCGGCTACAAAAGAAAGTGCAACAGGCTCTTTCGGATTTTTGAAGTTATAAACATAACACCAGTCTGAGGGAACAGGCTCTCCTGCTGCCAGCTTCTCCGTACTGCAACGGGCATAAGTAGTCTTTCCCGTACCGGAAGGTCCGGACATATAAATATTATAACCTTTCATTTTAACAGCCAGACCAAATTCAAATGCCTTTACGGCACGTTCCTGACCAATGATTCCTTCCAAAGGCTCCAATTCTGCTGTAGTTTGAAATGGTAAATCATTCGGAAAACAACTATTTTTCAATTGGGTATATTGTAATTCATATGCTTTCTTCATAAAATTCCACCTTCCGTCTTTAATGTAATAATATTATATCACTTGTAACTATTAAGAGCCATGCGAATTTACGAAAAAGGATTGTTTTCATCACTCGTTTACTACATTTCTGGATTCTCCCTTTAAGAATGCCTCCACATTTTTGTAGGCTTCCTCTACACAACGTGTTCTTGCTTCCACACTTGCCCATCCGATATGCGGCGTAATGATCAGTTTTCCACTGTCTTTAATTTTATTTAACGGGTTATCCACAGCAATCGGTTCTTTTTCAACCACATCCAGTCCGGCTCCCGCAATTTCTTCCTCCAAAAGTGCTGTATATAAATCCGCATTGTTTACCACAGGACCTCTTGCCACATTAATCAAAACGGCTGATTTTTTCATCTTTTTCATGGCTTCTAAATCAATCAGATTTCTGGTTCTGTCTGTTAATGGACAATGTAATGACAAAATGTCACTTTCTTTTAATAATGTATCAAAATCTACCTGCTCATAATCCGTACAGGTACTTTTTCCCGACGCGGAATAGAAAATAACGCGGCATCCGAATGCTTTTGCAACGGAAGCTACTTTTCTACCGATATTTCCCATTCCTACAATTCCCCATGTTTTTCCGTATATTTCTGTGAATATTTTATCAAAATTTGTGAAGCTGTCACTTTTTGCATATTCGCCGGATTTTACATAGTTATCGTAGTGATTTAATTTCTCCAGAATGTAAAAAGCAAGTGCAAACGTATGCTGTGCTACTGTTTCTGTGGAATAATTAGTTGCATTTGTCACTTTGATTCCACGTTTTTTGCAATATGCAATATCCACATTATCAAATCCGGTTGCAAATTCACAAACTAATTTTACATTGTTTGCCTCTCCTATTGTTTCCTCATTAATGGGTGCTTTATTGGCAATGATAACATCTGCATCTTTTACTCTTTCTGCTACCTGATTTTTTTCTGTGGTATCATAGATTTCCAGTTCTCCAAAATTACAAAACTGAGATACTTCTACATCCATTCCTACACTTTTACGCTCTAAAATTACAATTTTCATATTAGCATCTCCCTTGATTTTAAATACTGATTTTTTCGTATTATTTTCTGACTAATTATACAATATTATATTTTAATATAACAGAATATTGTAATTTATATTTTTTACACAATAAATACAGTATTGTACTTGTTACACAATATATTAAGTATTATAATACTCTTTGTTATTACATAATTATAGATAATTATAAAGGAGGAATTTACTTGAAATCTATTAAAACAAAAATTACAATAGGTATCATTTTCTGTTCCTTAGTTTCTACACTCATTATTAGTCTCTTGAGTATAACTAATACCAGAAATATGTCAAATACCTATGCCCAACAGGAACTCATATCCAATTGTGAAATTACAAGCAAAGATATCAATGCCTTAATTTTACGAATTGAACAATCTGTGGATACTTTAGCTGATATTGCTTTAGAACAATTGGATTTTTCCAAGTTCAAGAATAATAACACCTATGTGACACAGTACACCAACAATTTAATGACTGACTTTGTTAAGTTCGCTGAGCATACGGATGGTGCTATCTGTGCCTATATTCGCTATAATCCGGATTTTACCGAACCTACCTCCGGTATTTTCCTAACCCGTCAGAATACGGAATCCACTTTTGAAAGTGTTACACCTACTGATTTTAGTATGTATGAAAAGAATGATTTGGAACATGTTGGATGGTATTACATACCTGTAGAAAATAAAGCGCCTCTCTGGATGGATCCTTATTTAAATGCAAATGTTAATATTTATATGATTTCCTATGTAGTTCCGATTTATATAGATGGCGTTTCTGTAGGTATTATTGGTATGGACATTGACTTCAGCCAAATCACGAATATTGCAGATAACACTACCGCTTTTGAATCCGGTTATTCCTTTATTACCAATTCACAGGGCAATATTATGCACCATAAAGAAATACCAACCGGCACTGCACTTACAGAATACAATAATGAAGAATTATCTTCTGTAAAAGATTTTCTTTCTGATACGAATAACATAAATTCCACTTTTGAGTACAGCTATAATGGTAAAGATAAAGTTTTAAACTTCTTTCCTTTAAAAAATGGAATGAATTTAGCACTTACCGTTCCTGTTACGGAAATTGAATCAAATGCCAATGATTTATCTGTAAAAATTGTATCATTTTTAGCATTTGGACTTATTATTTCTGCAATATTAGGAATTCTAATTGGTTCCAATATTGCTACACCAATTAAACAGATTACCGACATTATTAAACAGACTGCTAAGTTAAATTTTCAAAAATCAGCTAACGGAAGTAAACTTGTGAAACAAAAAGATGAAACCGGTGCCATGGCAAAAGCCGTAAGTGAAATGCGTAGTGTCCTTCGTGAATTTGTAAATGACATGGAAACTGTGAAAAATGGTTTATTAAATAATACAAATTTACTTGATAATGTTATGAGGGAGAATAATTCTATTGCAGAGGATAATTCCGCTATTACACAGGAACTTGCTGCCGGTATGGAAGAAACAACCGCTAACGCTGCCATTATTGTAAGCAATATTAACGCTATTCAGGATAATGTAACTGATATTCAGAATCTGTCAGAAAGAGGACAGCAAACATCTGTGGAAGTTATTGCACGTGCGAAACAGCTTCGAAATACAACCACTACTTCCAGTGACAAGACTTTGGCAATTTATGAATCCATGCGTGACAGAACAGCAAATGCCATTGAACAATCCAAGGTGGTTGCTAAAATTAACGAATTAACAGAAGACATCCGCAACATTTCTTCGCAGACAAATCTGCTTGCTCTTAATGCAAATATTGAAGCTGCAAGAGCCGGTGACGCCGGAAGAGGATTTGCAGTTGTTGCAACAGAAATTGGTGCCTTGGCAAACCAGACTTTTCAAACGGTAGACGTCATTAATGAAATCGTAGGTGAAGTAAACAGTGCTGTTGCCAACATGACTGAATGTATTCAGGTAATTATGGAATTTTTGGATCAAACGGTTGTTGCCGACTATAGTTCTTTTAGAGAAGTCAGTGTGAAGTATGAAGAAGATGCCGGCATCTTTTCAGATTCCATGGTGAAGATTCTCTCAGCAATTTCCGAATTAGGCCAGAAAATTAACAGTATTGCTTCTACTATTGAAAATGTTAATGACACAATTGTTCAATCTACAGATGGAATTAACATAATTGCAGAAAAATCCTGTGATGCCGTACACAAAACTTTGGAAGGTTATGAACATTTGAAAGACGATGAAGTAAACTTAAATCAATTGAAAGAATTAATTGATAAATTTAATATATAATAATCGAAATAGCTACACTAGAAAAACCTAGTGTAGCTATTTTTATTAAAAATATTTTTACTAATATTACAATCTCTTCATTAACTCTTCTCTCTGCGCCTCAAATCCCGGTTTTCCAAGAAGTGCAAACATATTTTTCTTGTAGCTTTCTACACCCGGTTGGTCGAACGGATTTACGCCAAGTAAATATCCGCTTACACCACATGCAAACTCGAAGAAGTAGAATAATTCACCTAAGTAGAATTCATTTACTTCCGGTACATTTACGATAAAGTTTGGTACCTGACCGTCTGTATGAGCTAAGATAGTTCCGTTCATTGCACTCTTGTTTACGAAATCAACGGATTTTCCTGCTAAGTAATTCAAACCATCCAAATCTACCGGTTCTTCACCGATTAAGATTTCTTCTCTGGATGTTTCAATGTTAATTACTGTTTCAAACATAATTCTTGCGCCGTCCTGAATGAACTGACCCATAGAATGTAAGTCTGTTGTAAGGTCTACGCTTGCAGGGAAAATACCTTTCTGGTCTTTTCCTTCACTTTCACCGAATAACTGTTTCCACCATTCTGATACATAGTGAACACTCGGTTCATAGTTTGCAAGAATTTCAACTTCTTTACCTTTTCTTAAAAGGATATTTCTAAGTGCAGCATATTTTAATGCATCATTTTCTTCAAAAGCATTCTCTAATGCACGTTTTCTTCCGCTTGCAGCACCTTCCATTAATTTATCAATATCAGCACCGCTTACTGCGATTGGAAGAAGGCCTACTGCTGTAAGAACAGAGAAACGTCCTCCTACATCATCCGGTACTACGAATGTCTGATAACCTTCTTCGTCTGCAACATTCTTTAAAGCTCCCTTTGCCTTATCTGTTGTAGCATAGATTCTCTTTGCAGCTTCTTCTTTTCCGTATTTTTTCTCTAAAATTTCTTTGAATACACGGAATGCGATAGCCGGCTCTGTTGTTGTTCCTGATTTGGAAATCATGTTGATAGAGAAATCTCTGTCACCAACAACATCCATTAAATGTTTGATATATGTAGAGCTGATGGAGTTACCAACAAAATAGATTTCCGGTGTTTTACGAACGGATTTATCAATTACGTTGTAGAAGCTGTGTCTTAAAAACTCGATTGCTGCCCTTGCTCCAAGGTAAGAACCGCCGATACCGATTACAAGTAAAACTTCTGAATCGTTTTTAATTTTTTCTGCTGCTTCTTTAATTCTCTTGAATTCATCTTTGTCATAATTTACCGGAAGGTCAATCCATCCAAGGAAATCATTGCCTGCACCTGTTTTGGATACTAATAATTCTTTTGCATCCAGTGTCTGTTTTTTCATCATTTCGATTTCTGCTTCGTTGATGAACTTTGATGCTTTGGAATAATCAAAGGTTACTTTACTGCTCATTATTTTCGCTCCTTTAAAAATAAAATGTGTGTGTAAAAAATGTGTGTATTATTTTTACTGCCTAAACAGTCCTAATCATCCCATATTTTAGCAAAATTTCGGTGCTTTTTCAACGTTATTTCAGAAATTGTTTTCCTATTAATTATTCACTTAAAATTTCGTAAAAATTAAACTAAAAATTCCTTTAATAACTCTTCTAATTCTTCCTGTTCTGCCTTTCCAAATCCTTTATTTTTTCCTGATTTTTCCTCTTTCTCCGGTTTTCTTTCAAACAATTCCGCTGTCCGATCAAGTCTATTTATTTCTTCTTCGCTTAAACTCAGTCTGTTCACCATATGATTTTCAAGATAATCTACTAAATTTGTTTTTAATATTCTTCTCTTGGCGCGTATATCAATAAATGCCGTAATGGAAAAATAGAGATATAGACCAAAAAAGCTAAAAATATAAAACGGAAGTATCTGTTTTAAAGTTTCTCCTTTTATAATTCCCTGATAAGCTCCAATCCCTCCAACAAACACGGAAAGCAGCATAAACTGCCCTGAAAGATGATGAAATCCCGAAAGCGTTATTCCAAAAAATCGTATTCTATTGAGAAATTTATCTACAAAAACCGGTATATTGGAGACTCCCGCATTCATCTGAAAACAATTTGCAAATTTTAATTTAAATTGTTTTAACAATTTATTATCAGTTGATGACATATTATCCGTCTCTTTTATCATATTTTGGTATAAGAATCCGATTATAATCTGGCAGATAATGCTTAATACTAATAACAGTACCATTACACTTGCAACCAGCTTATGCTGCATAAAAAGCTGCTTCATATAAATCCTCCATCTATACTTCAAAATTTTCATATTTAAGTATAAAGGATTTGTATTTTTACTACAATATATCAAGGGTTGCACTCGCTTTACATATTTCGTCAGTAGTTTACCTTAACTACTGGAAAATGCCAACTTTTTCTGCTATAATCCTTTTTTAGTAAGTTATGTTTGTTGGTAGAAAGGATGTAATCAAATGGTTTATAAGACAAGCGGCACCTGTTCAAGTGCCATTGATGTAGAATTAAATAATGGAATCATTGAATCTGTGAAATTTACAGGCGGTTGTAATGGAAATTTACAGGGCATTTCCAGTCTTGTGAAAGGTATGAAAGCTGAA
This sequence comes from Lachnospiraceae bacterium, assembly GCA_017437065.1. GTDB lineage: Bacteria > Bacillota > Clostridia > Lachnospirales > Lachnospiraceae > RGIG3002. Next base: position 3,175 of record JAFSBX010000082.1, on the reverse strand, counting down.
GATGCTATTGAGAAATTAAAAGGAATCCGTTGCGGAATGAAATCAACTTCCTGTCCGGATCAATTGGCAAAAGCCTTAGAATCAATGATATAATTGCCCGTTTAAATCAGGCAGATAGGAGCTACTATGAAAAAAATTGTTTTGACAGGCGGAGGAACAGCCGGACATGTAACACCGAATATTGCCCTGCTCCCCAGACTTCAGGAACTGGGATACGAAATCTTTTATATCGGTTCCTATGACGGTATTGAGAAAAAACTTATCGCCGATTTCGACATACCTTATTTCGGAATCTCTACCGGTAAATTCCGAAGATATTTTGACCCTAAAAACTTCAGTGACCCGTTCCGTGTACTGAAAGGATACTCTGAAGCAAAGAAAAAATTAAAAGAAATAAAACCTGATGTTGTCTTTTCAAAGGGTGGATTTGTAAGTGTACCTGTTGTCCGTGCAGCGGCATCACTTGGCATTCCGTGTATTATTCATGAATCAGATATGACACCGGGGCTTGCCAATAAATTATGTATTCCGGTAGCCTCCAAAGTATGCTGTAATTTTCCGGAAACGATGAAGCTTCTTCCTGAAAGCAAAGCAGTTTTAACAGGCTCTCCTATTCGTGAGGAACTGGCAAAGGGTAATAAACTTGCAGCACTTGACATGTGCGGTTTTACTGCAAATAAGCCTGTTATAATGGTTATCGGCGGAAGTCTTGGTGCAAATGCAATTAATCAGACAGTACGACAGGCTCTTCCAAAGCTTTTAGAGGATTTCCAAGTGGTACATCTTTGTGGAAAAGAAAAAGTAGATAACCTTTTGCTCAATGTGAAGGGTTATAAACAGTTTGAATATCTCAAGGCTGAATTAAAAGATGTTTTTGCTATGGCAGATGTAGTTATATCCCGTGCCGGAGCTAACGCAATTTGTGAGCTATTAGCACTGAAAAAGCCAAACATTTTAATTCCGCTTCCTGCATCAGCCAGCCGCGGCGATCAGATATTAAATGCAAAGTCCTTTGAAGAACAGGGCTTTAGTATGGTTTTGGATGAAGATGATTTAACGGAAAATCTGTTGGTGGAAAAAGTTCATGAAATGTATTTTACAAAACAGTCTTATATTGATTGTATGAGCAGAAGCAACCAGTTGAGTTCTATCGATACGATCTTGAATCTGATTAAAGAATATTAAAAAAATCCCTCATTGCCTTAATGATTTTACTGCATAATGGCTGATGAGGGATTTTCATTTGTTTTATTTGACTTATTCTTGTATTTTTTCTTCCAGTTTTTCTACTATTTCTTTCATACATCCATTCTCAAACGGATTATCCAGTCCTACCTGTTTCAAAAGTCCGGTGAAGAAATCACTTGCAGAAAGTTTACAAAGCTTCAAATAACTTTCCCATGCAGCTTTATAGTCTTGATCCATTTTCACTTTATACTGAAATGCACATGTCTGTGCAATACAATAATCAATATAATAAAATGGTGAATTATAAATATGCTGCTGTCTTTGCCAGTATCTTCCTTCTGAAAATACTTCATCACCTGTATAATCCAAATGCGGTTTATACTCTTTCTCCAATTTCGTCCATACTGCATTTCTCTCTGCCGGAGTCATTTCCGGATTTTCATATACAACATGCTGGAACTCATCTACCATACATCCGTAAGGAATGAATGCCGCTGCACTTTCCATCTGCATTGCTCTGTAATCCTCTGCACGTTCTCCAAAAAACAATTCCATCCACGGGCATGTAAAAAATTCCATAGACATGGAATGTACTTCCGCTGTTTCCATTGTAATATCCCAATGCTCTGTAATCTCATCTTTCATGGCAAGCCAGCCTTGGAATGCATGACCGCATTCATGCGTAATCACATTTACGTCATGGTCCGTTTTATTAAAGTTCGCAAAAATAAACGGCACCCTGTAAACCGGAAGCTGTGTCATATAACCGCCGGCTTTTTTGGTTTTGCGCCCCAATACATCGAATAGCTCATTTTCCATCATCATATCAAAAAATTCTTTTGTTTCCAGTGAAAGCTCGGCATACATTTTCTGTCCGCTTGCCATAATATCATCCGGTGTTCCGATAGGTGTCGGGTTTCCGTTTTTGAAATACACCCCTTCATCAATATATGATAATTTTTCCAATCCAAGGCGTTTCATTCTTCTTTCATGCAGTTTTTCTGCAAACGGTACAAAATAAGTTTTCACCTGATTTCTGAAATTTTCAACCGCCGTTTTATCATAGCAGTTACGATTCATACGATAGTAGCCAAGCTCTACATAATTTTCGTACCCCATCATTTTCGCCTGTTTCGTACGGTTCTTTACAAGTTTATCATAAATTTCATCCAGCTTTTCTGCCTTCTCTCCAATAAAAGCAGATATCTTTTTCCATGCTTTTTCTCTCACCTGTCTGTCTTCGCTGTGCATATATGGCGTCATAAGTGAAAGGTTCAATATTTCGCCTTCCCATTCAATTTTCGCCCCTGCTATCAGATTATTATATTCTGTTGTTAGGGCATTTTCCTCCTGCATAAGAGGAATCAGCTTTTCATCCATTGATTTCAATGCCAGTTCCATATTTTTAAAGGCAACCGGACCGATTTTTTCTTCCAAATAAGCACGATATGGAGAATGATACATTTCCTTCTGATAAATAACCATTAAATTATTAAGAACCGGCTCTATCCGGTCGTTATAATCCTGCTCTTTCTTATAAAATTCATCCGTTGTGTCAATATCATGGCGAATATGCGCAATTGTCATATTCGTCATGACCTTTTCCGTAAGCTCATAATACTTCTGATGTATTGCAAACTGCTCTTCTCCGCTTTTTGCAGCTTTGAATTCTTCTATAATTTGTTTGAATTGTTTCTCTAATTCATCCAAATTTACACGTTCATACGGCATATCTTTAAATTTCATGTTTATCCTTCTTTCTGTGGCTGCCATTTGTTTTTGATTAAAGACTTCTTTTTCATTCACTTTTTAACATTAAATTGCTAATGTTAAAAAGTTTTCCCATAAAATCGCAGCCACCCGTAAAACGGGTGGTTCGGCTTGCGGGCTATAAGCCCTTGACACCGGACAGCGTCTAAAGGCGCCAAAGGCTTTCCCGCTGTTCAAGCCACTATTGCAGTTGACTCGTTGCATAAGCCCCTTAAAG
>JAFSBX010000081.1 GCA_017437065.1 Lachnospiraceae bacterium | reverse complement strand
TTGCTGAATGGAAAAGCGTAATGACAGAAGCTGAAAAAGAATTGTTAGATGGTATATCGAAACAGTTGCAGAATTTGTCAGAGGAAGAGTGGAAAATAGTTGTCAGTAGCAAGGGTTTTTGGGGATTTGATAAAGTTCTTCCTTATATGGAAGAAAAGACAGCTACTTTAGCAAAATGTTATATGAACGATTACAGATATTATGTAATTATGAGAAGCCCAAGGGCAGTAACCCTGCAGGAATTGGAAGAATTGAATCATGAATTAAAGAAAATTATTAACAGGCTGCGTAGTAATGAAGAAAAGAAGGGCATTTTGGATGGTATGCAAAAATGTACAGATGAAGAGATTCAGCTTCTTCTTAGAAACGTAGATAATCTTACGCTATCGGTGGCATTGAAAGGAGCAGGACAGGAAACCGCAGAATGTTTTTACCGTAATCTGTCTTTACGATTAAAACGTTTGATTCAGGAAGATATGGAATATATGGGACCAGTCAGAATGTGTGATGTGGAAGAAGCAGAAGAAAAAATAATGGAAGTTGCAAGAAAAGAATTGAAGTGGGAAGAGGTGCAAAGAAGATGAAAAGCTTAGGCGAGCTTAATAATATTCAGCTGTTATATGAGATAAAAACAGATGCATTACAGTCTACAGATGAACTCACGGTATTATCCTAAAGATATTCCATTGTTCGTAGATGTGATAAGTGGTGTGAAACATATTATGTCGGGGATAAAAGAGGAAGATCTTCTTGATATTTTAGCAAAAGATTACTGGTGTAAGGAAGGAATGGTAGCATATGGGAAGAGAACATGTGAAGTGGTTCGGAAAATGTGTAGAGAGTTTATTTCTTGGACACAAGGACAGTTGGGTATGTAGAAAAGTGGTGGAACTTAGTTCTGGAATCGAAAAGAAACCCAAGGAAGAAATCATTATGGATACCAAATTCAGGTTCCGTGCATTACTGGATTATACTATGGATGTTTTTACTGGGGAGCGGATGGAGAATAAGAGTTATCAGCTTCCGTTTGCTATGTATTATGTAGCAAAGTGTATGTTTCGGGAATCGGTTGCTGCCATTGCATCAGAAGCAATTATGTCTGTTGCAAATTGGGATTACAGGGTTCGCAGTAATATTTTAAGGCTTATCCTATTTGATGATAATCCTGAGGATGGTTTTATCGAAAAGATGACTATATTTTTTATGGCATTAGAAGAAACAAAAGCACTGGAGAATACGCATGTGTCAGATTGCAGTGGTATGTCGTTTGCAGAATTTTATCCTGAAATTGTAAGCGAAATAGAACATTTGGATTATGAGGCTGTAAAAAACACATTAGAGAGTATCCGAAGTTCCAATAAAAGATATTACTTTGCCTACAATCATGCATTATGGAAAGCAAATGAATATCGTATACCCGAGCATTTACGGGATTTGTATATGAAGTGTGAAAAGGATAAATCGAAGTATTCCCATGAAGGCCTGGAGGAGATACTGGTTGATTTTATTAAGATGGATATGTATGAATACATAAATAAGGGTTATGTGGGTTCTTATAGTCCATTTTGGATATTTGGAAGCATGAAATACAAGCAGAATATTGATTTCATTTTTAGTAGGAAACATACAATAGAATTTGCTTCAGCTTGGATTCATTACCTATCAATAAAGGAAAGGGAGACAGAAGATACTTCTCATGCCACAGCCCAGGTGAATGGAGAAAATATTGTAGCCATACAGAATTTGAGGTGATAGAATATGGGATTTGACGTCTATAATTTAATTCAATCCAAAGAGGTGCGTGAGTATTTGCGGAAGCACCGTAAATTTAAAGTATTGGAACAGGAAGTAATTATTCGTAATAGTTATTATCCGATTGAGCAAAAACTGGAGTTTATGAAACAGCTTTTATGTGAAACTAAGGAAGTGGTTGATAAAGAAGAACTGGAACTTCTGGAAGAAAGAGTAAGGATGTATGAGTTTATCGTAAATTTTATACATAACCCAGGAGATGATGTTATCTATATGGCTCAGGAAGAAACATGTGGATATAATATATGCCGGGAAGAGAATGATTACAGATTAAGTGAAAAGATATATGCAGACACTCATTATTTTAGAAGATTTGAGGATTTAATAAAATATTGGGAAGGAGCTAGATATGTATGACAAATTTTTGACGTATGACTGGATAGAGAGAGCCGATGAAGTCGGGGGACAGGAGGATTTATGAACTACGTTATAGCTGATATACATGGTTGCTATGAAGAATACATGGAACTGATACAAAAGATAAATTTATCCGAAAAAGACCATCTGTATATTCTGGGAGATGCATTAGACAGAGGAACAGATCCAATAAAGGTGCTACAGGATATAATGAAAAGGCAGAATGTTACATACATAATAGGGAATCATGATTATCTGTTTTTGTATTTTATTCGCAAGCTGGGATTGGACTTATTTAAAGCTGAAAATATGTCAGTAGATGATATTTTGGATTTTCAGATGTATCTTGAAGATGGTGGTCTTACTACTATAGAAACATTTATGAAATTGTCAATGGCAGAAAGGCAGGCAGTATGTGATTTCTTAGAGAATGCCAATGTCTACGATGAAGTGGTGGTAAATAATAACAGATATATATTGGTTCATGCTGGTATTAGTAATTTCAAGGAAGAAGCATTGCTGGATGAATATGATGTGTTGGATTTTATATGTGAGAGGACTGAGTATGGTAGAAGATATTATCAGGACAACAGTACATATGTGATTACAGGACATACACCGACTATGTGTATTAACAAAGATTCTTCAATAAAGGTGTATATTGAAAACGGTCATATCGCGATTGACTGTGGATGTGTATATGGGGGGAAGTTAGCAGCATATTGTATAGATTCGAATGAAGTAACCTATGTAGATGCAAAGGAGTGATTTTTCATTTTCTATAAAAGGGTTTTATGATATAATAAAATTTCAAAGCAGAGTTGGTGAGTAAGATAAAACAAATGTTTTAAGTTTGATAAAATACGGTTGGATTATAGGAGGTATATTGGGATGAATGGTGTAGATTTTGGTAAAAAGAAGTTAGGGTTTGGTTGTATGCGTTTGCCTATGATTGGTGATGTGAATGGTGAAGTAGATAAGGAACAGTTTTGTAAAATGATTGACCGTTTTATGGAACAGGGATTTTGCTACTTTGATACGGCACAATGTTACATAGATGGCAAAAGTGAGACTGCAATTAAGGAATGTCTGGCAGGAAGATATCCGAGGGAGTCTTATATGCTGACGGACAAGCTGACAGATATTTATTTTCAAAAAGAAGAAGATATTCGTCCTTTTTTTGAAAGCCAGTTAGAGGCAACCGGAGCAGAGTATTTTGATTATTATCTGATGCATGCTTTAAATTCCGGTAATTATCAAAAGTATGTAGAATGCAATGCTTTTCAGGTGGCAAAGGAATTGAAAAAAGAAGGAAAAATCCGCCATATCGGTATGTCTTTCCATGATACTGCTGAGGTTTTGGAAAAGATTTTGTCTGAGCAGCCGGATGTGGAAGTGGTACAGATACAGTTTAACTATGCAGATTATGAAGACAAAGGCATTCAAAGCCGTGCAGTATATGAAGTTTGTTGTAAATTTAACAAACCGATTATTGTCATGGAACCTGTAAAGGGAGGAAGTCTGGTAAATCTGCCGGACAGAGCAGGAGCGATTTTGGATAAGTTGCAGGGTGGAAGCTACGCAAGCTATGCAATACGTTTTGCTGCCTCTTTTGAAGGTATTGAGATGGTTCTGAGTGGAATGAGTACTTTAGAACAGATGGAAGATAATTTGAGTTATATGAAAGATTTTAAACCACTGGAGAAAGAAGAATTTGAGGCGGTATGGCAGGTAAGTGATATTTTAAGTGGTAAGGAAATTATTGCCTGTACAGCCTGTCGTTATTGTGTAGCAGGATGTCCGAAAAAAATTCAGATTCCGGAATTGTTTGCATGTATGAATGAGAAAAGACAAAACGGTAATGAAAGAACGCAAGAGAAGTATGAATCACTCACGAAAGAAGGGTTTGGCAAAGCTTCGGATTGTGTCGGATGTAAGCAATGTGAACGGATATGTCCGCAGCATTTACCGATAACGGAATATTTAAAGGAAGTGGCAGGAAGCTTTGAAGGATAATATTTAGAGGATGTATCTGTGGTTGATGAGGAGGAACAAGATGCTTACATTCAGACCATATAAAAATTGTGATGCAGAAATAATAGCAACGTGGGTTTCGGATGAAAAAACCTTTTACCAGTGGTCGGCAGATATAATAGGAGCTTATCCAATGTCTTCAAAGGATTTGAATATCCATTATGAAAAGCAGGCGAATAATACGAATTTTTTTGTTTTTACAGCATGTGACGAAACAGCCAAACCGGTTGGTCATATGATTATGAGATATTTAGATGATTCGCATAAGAAAGTTCGCTTTGGGTTTGTTATTGTAGACAATAATGTAAGGGGAAAAGGTTATGGAAAGGAAATGTTGCTGTTGGCAGAGAAATATGCACTTGAGCTTTTGCATGCAGAGGAAATTACGTTAGGTGTGTTTGCGAATAATGAAAAGGCATTTTATTGTTATCAGGCAGCAGGATTTGAAGAGTTTGGAGAACGTACAAAGTATGCAGTTAACGGGGAAGAGTGGGAGTGTATTGAAATGCGGTATACAAGGAATGCACAGAGTATTTAAGAGGAACTTTCGGGAAAAGCGTTGAAAAGTGTCGCTGTTATCAGGGCACTTTTTTATGTAATAGGAAGTGCTCGAATGTAGTGAGAAGTCAAGGAGAATTTGCAGGGCAAATTCTCTTAGAAGTGTCGCTGCCGAGCGACACTTTTTTGCTGTACAGAAAACAGTGTTTGGGGTATAATGCAAGTGTGTTGGTGCCTTAAATAAGCAGGACTTGCTTAAAGGCGAGGAGGAAGAATATGAAAAAGAAAATATTAGTATACAGTTTAGGCATTGTTGTATGTCTTGCAGCTATCAGTGGGATTGCTGCAAATTCAGAAAAGGAAAATGTAGTTGTTGTTACGCAGGAAAAAAAGGTTCCGGTGCGAAATGCATCGGAAACATTAGATGCAGAGGCAATTTCAGCAGAAATTTCTTTGACGGAAAAAATTGATGATACAGAAGGTGTTGAAAAAACAAACGAATATTTGTCCTACTATTTTGATATTTCTCTTGAAAAAGATGGTTTTGTCGGAGGGCTTAAGAAAATCTGTCCGACATATGAGGAAGAAATAGAAGAATTATCAAAAGAGAAAGAAAGAAACGATGAAAAAGAAATAGAGGAAGAAAAAGAAGTCTCAGAAGAGACAAGTGAAGAATCAACTGAGGAAACAACGGAAAAATCAACAGAAGAAACTGCTGATGAAGATAAAAGTCAGGGTGAGGAAGCGACAGCGATATCAGGAGCAGAAATGATAAAATCAGCAGTTATTGCAGTTGGAAAAGAAGAATTAGTACAGACATACTCCGAGGAAAAGACAGAAGAACGATTAGAATTTTATGGAGTTCATATAAATAGCAAAAAGCAGGCAGATACAGACAATGAGTTAAAGAAATATATTGTTTGTGCGATGGATTTAGGAATGATTGATGAATATATGGCGCAGAATGCTTTGGATGGTGAACTTAGGGAAGAAGAACAGGCAGAAATTTTGATGTCGGTTGCTAATATATGCGGTAAGGGAAGAAATTATATCGGTTATTCCAATGATGAAAGAATTTATGCGGATTTGAGATTTATGCATGGATTGTATCCGACACTTACAGAAGAGGAACTGAGTGAGATTTCAGCATTAATTTTGGAAGATAAAAATGTGCAGGAATGTGTGTTGAAAAGAGCAGAATATGATGCAAGATTTCTTCCGTCATTAACCATATGTTACAGTCATGAATCCATAGAACACATGGAGCAGCTTATTGGCTTATTAAACAGAGAGAATATTGTGGCAAAGGTGCAGCTTGAGCCGAAAATGCTCATCACGAAACAAGACATTAAAGAAGCCGAAAAAGCAAAAAAGGGTACAAAAGATAGTACTGATAATAGTGAAGAGAAAAGTGTGGAAAGTATAGGAACCTTAAAATACGATCTTGTCTTTGAATTTGAAACAAAAGACGATATGGTTCGTTTCAGTGAAATGGTTGAAGTATTTGCCAAAGTGCAGGAAACAGAGGAAACCAACGATAAAGGAACAGAAAAACATTCGATAATCGCAGATTCAGAAATGGCAGCAGTGTATGTGGCAGAAGAAAGTGAACATATGCAGGCAGCCGGGAATACCAGAAAAATTGAAAAAATTTCAGTAGAAAATGATAATGGAAGACTGGAATTTTATTGTCTTACAGAAAATACAGACAGCATAAAAGAGAAAGTTTTAGAGCTGGCAAAGGAGCAGGAGTTTTCAATTGCGGAAATAAAAATAGAAAAAGAAAATAAAGAAGAACAGACAGAAGAGTCGGAAACCGAAGAAACAGAGAGCAAAACGACAGAAACAGAAAGTGAAATAATAGAAACAGAAAGCACAGAAACAGAAGAAAAACAAACTGTGAAGGAAAAGGACAAAGCTAAGAAAACAGAATCAAAAGAAGATGAGTTAAAAGAAAAGGAAGAAAAAGAATCAGAAACAAATGAAACAACATCGGATAAGAGCAGAATTGAAGAGGCAGAATTAAAGCTATATAGTGAAAAATATGTATGTAATAAAGAATTTTTCTTCAATTTAGGTGGTGTTGATGTAGAAGAAACGACTACACAAATGGAGTCAGGGGAAAACAAAGAATAAAAAGGAAATAAATCGGATGGAAATGGAATTTTTATTATTTTTACAGGAATTAAGGAATCCTATATTAGATTTCTTTTTTTCAAACATAACGTTACTCGGAAATGCCGGAATTATTTGGATTATCGCGTGTATTGTAATGTTATGTACAAAGAAATATCGTAAATACGGCATTCTTTTTGCAATTTCGCTTGTAATCTGCTTTTTAGTTGGAAACATATTTCTAAAGAATGTGATTGCAAGGGAACGTCCATGCTGGGTAAATACAGATATTGCACTTTTAATTCCAAATCCGAAAGATTACTCTTTTCCTTCGGGGCATTCCATGCACAGCTTTGTAGGAGCATTGTCTATTTGGTATGCCAATAAGAAGTGGGGAATTGGTGCATTTATTTTGGCAGGTTTGATTGCTTTTTCGAGAATGTATTTATTTGTTCACTATCCAACGGATGTAATAGCTGGAATCGGTATAGGGCTGCTTGTCACTTTTTTAGTACATAAGATAGCCGGAAAACGGTTATGCATTACAAATTATTGCAGGTTAGAAGAAAGGCATGGTGTATTGAAATGAGAATGTACGATTTAATCATGAAAAAACGTAACGGTGCGGCTCTTACCAAAGAAGAAATTGAGTTTATGGTAAAGGGATTTACGGATGGCAGTATTCCGGATTATCAGATGTCTGCCATGATGATGGCAGTGTATTTTCAGGGAATGACAGAAGAAGAAACGCTCTATCTGACATTAGCGATGCAACATAGCGGTGATGTCTTGGATTTGACTGCAATTAGCGGAATAAAAGTAGACAAACATTCCACGGGTGGTGTGGGAGATAAAACCTCACTTGCGCTTGCACCAATGGTAGCTGCTTGTGGAATTAAGGTTGCCAAAATGAGTGGCAGAGGACTTGGTCATACCGGAGGAACTATTGACAAATTGGAAAGTTTTCCGGGATTTTCTACAGAAATTTCGACAGAGCAGTTTTTTGAAAATGTGGAGAAAAACAGCATTGCGATTATGGGACAGACAAAAGATTTAGCACCGGCCGACAAAAAGCTTTATGCACTGCGTGATGTGACAGCTACGGTAGACAATATGTCTTTAATTGCAAGCTCCATTATGAGTAAGAAGCTGGCAGCAGGAGCCGATGCGATTGTACTTGATGTAAAGACCGGAAGCGGTGCTTTTATGAAAGCGGAAAAAGATGCCTTTGCACTTGCAGAAGAAATGGTAAAGATTGGAAAAAATGCAGGAAAAGAAACGATTGCGGTTGTTTCGGATATGGATCAGCCATTAGGGGAGGCAGTAGGAAACATTTTGGAAGTAAAAGAAGCCATTGCCACACTGAATGGGAATGGTCCAAAAGATTTTGAAACGCTCTGTATTACGTTGGGAAGTCATATGCTGGTAGCAGGAAAAGCCGCAGAAAATGAAGAACAGGCAGAAAACATGTTACGAGAAGTAATTCAAAATGGGAAGGCATTGGAAAAATTGGCACAGTTTGTTACGTCGCAGGGTGGAGATGCCTCTTATGTATACGAACCTGAAAAATTTGAAAAGGCAGCTATTATAGAAGAGATTACAGCGCCGGAAACAGGATATGTCAGTGCTGTTAATTGCGAAGAAATCGGGAACTGTTCACTGGTGTTAGGTGGCGGCAGAGAAACGAAGGAAAGCAGTATTGATTTAACAGTGGGTCTTGTTTTGAAAAAGAAGCGCGGTGATTTTGTAAAAAAAGGTGAAGTCATGGCACAGATTTATGGTAATGACAGAGGAAAGACGGACAATGCGAAAGAACGCTTCTTAAAGGCTTTTCGTTTTTCGGATAAAGCACCTGAACAGACAGCTTTTATAAAAGGAATTGTGAAAGTATAACATTTTTTTCATGATTTATCATATAGTATATCATGAGAGAAAATAAGAAGAAAAATGGAAATAAAACAAAAGAATTTATCGTAGAGTCTTTAAAAATCCCAAGAGACATTGTGATGGGTGATTCTGTTTTAACCGTAACAGGAAATGCCAGTGCTTATATAGAAAATTATAGAGGAATTTTGGAGTACAGCAGCTGTCATATTCTGATACAGGGAAAAAACTGTCAGATTTGTTTTGAAGGGAAAGGACTGTATATTGATTACTATACAAATGAAGATATGAAAATAAGCGGATGTATTTCCAGTATCCAATATATATAGGGAGGTAGCCTGTGTGATAGGATTATTTCGATTTATACAAGGATACCTTAGGATAAAAGTGTGGGGATATTCACCGGAACGCTTCATGAATTTGTGCTGTAATCATGATATTCTTCTATGGGACATTGAAAAATGTGAAAATGAAAGTTACAGTATGAATATCAGTCTGAGAGGGTATTTTCAAATAAGACCCTTTGTAAGAAAGACGGGAACAAAGGTGGCAGTGCTTGGAAAGTTCGGGCTGCCTTTTTTCATACCCCATTTAAAAGTGCATTTATTTTTTCTGGTCGGAATAGTGGGGACTTTGATTTTTCTTTTCTGGACTACAGGATATATTTGGAAAATCGAGATAGAAGGAACACAAAAGATTAGCGGAGAGGAAATGATTTCTTTTTTAGAGGAAGAAGAAATTAAAATCGGCAGTTCTAAAAATAATATTTCCGTAGAAGAATTGGAAAAGGAAATCAGAAATAAATTTCCACTTATTACATGGACATCTGTGCAGATAGAGGGAACGAAATTATGGATACAGATAAAAGAAAATGACAAAATAATGAATGTGGAAGCAAAAACGGAGGTAAAATCCCATTTAGTGGCATCAAAAGATGGAAAAATATCTTCTATTATTACCAGGAACGGAGTGCCGATGGTAAAAGCAGGGGATGAAGTAAAAAAGGGGGATATTTTGGTTGCCGGTCAGGTGCCGATTTATAATGATGGCGGAGAGATTATTAATTATCATTTGTATGAGGCTGACGCAGATATTTATTTGGAATGTGATTATTCTTTTCAGACCAAAATGCCGGTTGCTTATGTGAAACACCAATATACGGGAGAAGAGTATAGGAGTCTTTATCTGCAATTTTGCGGAAAAGAAATAGTATTTCCGGATTATAGGAATAAAGGAAATTGTGATATTACGGAAAAACGAAAGCAGTTGCAGGCATTGGAACAGTGGTTTTTGCCTGTTTTTTACGGGGTTGATTATTACAAAGAATATGAACCTGTAACAACAGAGTATACAAAAGAAGAGGTAAAAAGGCAGCTGAATAAAGAAATTAATACATTTGTATCAAGTTTGGAGGAAAAAGGGGTACAATTTATTGAAAAAGATGTTAAAATAGTAAAGGACAATTCGCAGTGGGTTGCAACAGCTTCTTTTCATGTAATTGAAAAGACCGGCGAGTCGGTTCCGATAGACAGTTATGAAATGAGCGGAGAAAATGGACAATAAAGGAAATATGTGCGAAATTATTATTGAAGTTACGGCAGAGCATATGCGAAATATTTTCGGTTTATATGACAGCCATATTAAAAAGATAGAAGATGATTTTGATGTTTCGATTGTAGACAGGGATGGCGGCTTGAAAATTATAGGCAGCAGACAGGAACAGGTAAACAAAGCGGCCAGTATAACGAAACAGCTCGTAGAATTATCGAAAAGGGGAAACATAATTCAGGAACAAAATGTGAATTATGCGATTACACTTGGAATGGAAAACAGAGAAGAAGAATTGGTAGAAATAGATAAAGAATGTATTTGTCATACAGTAAGCGGAAAACCTGTAAAGCCAAAAACTCTTGGACAGAAGCAATACGTAGATGCAATCCGTGACAATATGATTGTATTCGGACTTGGACCTGCAGGAACAGGAAAGACATATCTTGCGATGGCAATGGCAATTACCGCATTTAAAAACGAAGAGGTTGGAAGAATTATTCTGACAAGACCTGCGATTGAAGCAGGAGAAAAACTGGGTTTTTTGCCGGGAGATTTGCAAAGTAAGGTAGACCCGTATTTGCGCCCGTTATACGATGCATTATATCAGATTATGGGAGCGGAGAGTTTTACTAAAAATATGGAGAAAGGTCTGATAGAGGTTGCACCTCTTGCTTACATGAGAGGTCGTACACTGGACAATGCTTATATTATTTTGGATGAGGCACAGAATACCACTCCGGCACAGATGAAAATGTTTTTAACAAGAATCGGATTTGGTTCCAAAGTAGTAATTACGGGAGATGCATCACAGAAGGATTTAGCACCCGGAACAAAATCAGGTTTGGATGTGGCAACGCGTGTGTTGTCAAAAATTGATGACATTGCTTTTTGTAATCTAACAAGCAAGGATGTAGTGCGTCATCCGCTTGTACAAAAAATTGTAAAAGCATATGATGATTTTGAAGCAAAAGAGAAAAACCATAGGAGCAGGGAGAACAAAGGTGAAAGAAGAAAAAAATAAAGAATTGCTTTTTTCTGTCATAATATCGGTACTGCTTGTGGTTATAACAGGTGCGTCGGTATGTGTCTGCAGTTGGTTTTTGTTGGAAAATGAATATCAGATAATCCGTAACGGAGTAATGGCAGTTATGGGTACTCTGGTTGTATTGTATATTTTCTGGATATCGGTAGAAAAGGGAAAACTGGATTATCAAAAGAAGGAGTATGGAGTAAGTTTCAGACGCTTCGCGATTGTTTATTCAATTGGACTTTTGTTTGCACTTGTCTGTCCGATTCTTCCTTATGCCGGATGGCCATATATGGTACTTTTTGCTGCACTGGCATGTTTTAGCAATATGGCATGTGGTGTAGCAGCGGGAAGTATTTTTTTAATGATTACAATACTCCTTGTTCCGGGAGCGGGGATAGAGATTTTTATCCTATATTTTATGAGTGGTATTGTAGCGATTGTTTTGTTTCAAAATATAGATGAGACATTTCAGGCAGGGATTCCGATTGTATTGTCGATTTTATTTCTGTTGGTCTGTGAAATGGCTAACATTATTTTGTTTGTTGACGGAAACTTACGCATGGAATTATTTGTGATTCCGGTAATAAATATTGGATGTTGTGCCATTATTCTGGTAGTACTAATAAAGTTGCATCGTTATCTTACAATAAATAAAGATAAGAAAAGGTGTCGGATTGTCGTTGCAGAAGACTATCCACTTATGGTACAGCTGAAAGAAAAGAATCGAAAAGAATATAACCGTGCCATACATACAGCTTATTTAAGTGAGCGTATTGCACAAAAACTTCATCTGGATGAGACTGTGGCAAAGACCGCTGCATCTTACTTAAGAATAGGAATATTGCAGGAAGAAAACAACTGGGATAGTGCGAAAAGGATATACGAAGAGCATAAATTTCCGTCGGAAGTCAGGGAGTTATTATGGGAATGTCTGAATGATAACAGACCTAAGAAAAAGGAAACGATTGTGGTTTTGGTAGCAGATGAAGTTATTGCCACTTTGCAGGAAATTTTTGCGAAGAACAAAGAAGCAGATGTAGATTATGCGCAGGTAGTAGATAAAATATATAAAGAAAAAATAGCAAAAGGAATCCTTAGAGATAATCCGATTACTTTTATGGAATTACAAATAATGAGAAAACAGTTTTTGGAGGAAAAACTATATTATGACATTTTACGTTGAAAACGAAACAGATGTAGAATTTGATTTTTCGGTGGAAGATACAGTAAGAGATGTGATGGAGGCGGTGCTTGACAGCGAGAATTGTCCTTATGAATCGGAAATTAATGTGTTGCTTACAGACAATGAGGGAATTCATCAGTTTAATATGCAGTATCGTAATATTGACAGACCTACGGATGTATTATCTTTTCCGAATTTGAATTATGACGCACCTTCTGAGTTTGATGCAGCCGCCGCTGAGGAGGCTGACTGCTTTAATCCTGAAACGGGTGAACTGGTTTTGGGAGATATTATTATTTCGGTGGAGAAAGTGAAGGAACAGGCAGAGAATTACGGTCACAGCGAAAAGAGGGAATTTGCTTTTCTGGTAGCACACAGTATGCTTCATTTGTGTGGGTATGACCATATGGAAGAGGCAGAAGCCAAACAAATGGAAGAAAAACAGGAAGCAGTTTTGTGTAAACTTGGAATTACGAGGGAATAGAACAAAAAAGGCACAGGGAGCTTTATGGAAAATACGGAAAGAAGAAAACGAAGAAAAGGTACCATGAAGGGAAATACAACATTATTTACAATTATGGTGTCTAATTTAATAATATTAGCGGGTCGATTGTTGTTTGATGACATGCTTGGCGAAAATGGAATGGGATATTATGCAGCAATTTATGAAATGTTTATATTCATTATGTTGTTGACAGGATGGTATCTTCCACAGGCAGAAGCAAGGACAGTCCGGATACGGCTGGCAAAAGGGCAGATAAAGAATGCAAAAAGAGTATTACATGGAACATTGTTGTTTGGTATAGGTTGTAGTCTGATTATTTGTATTTTAGAAATTGCAATGGCAGAAACAATTTCCAAAAAACTGTTATTACAGCCGCTTAATTCACTTGCGGTGTGGGTGATGACACCGGCAGTAGTGTTGTCTGTTATGATTAGTGCGTACAGAGGATATTTTGAAGGAATGGGTACAGAGGTGCCTACCAATATATCCAGAGTTTTAGAGCAGATTTTTGCGTTAGGATTTGGATTTGTATTCGGGAAAATTTTTCATAATTATGGAGAAAAAACAGGAAATTTAGTCCAAAATTCTAATTATGCACCTGCATATACGGTAGTGGGAATTGCAGTAGGAATTATAGCGGCACAGATTTTGGTACTTTTATTTTTAATTTTTATTAACAGGGTCTACACGCATGCATTGAAAAAGCAAATGAGTAAGGATAACTCTAAAATACAGGATTCCTATATTGAGATTATAAGAAGTCTGCTGGTAACTGGTTTGCCTTCCATGTTGACAATGGTTTTTGTGCAGGGGGCTGTTTTTGTAGATATGCTGTTGTATATGCATTATATTAGTGAAAACACTATGCAAAATTATACCGTACATTATGGTTCCTTTTATGGGAAATATGGTGTTATTATCGGAATTTTTGTTTGCATTTTGAGTTTAACAATTGCAAAGCCTTTGGCTGCAATCAGACATTTTCACAAAAGGGAAGAATATCGGGTTGTGAAAGATATTTTTGCAGGAGAAATACATACACTGACATTATATGGTATTCCGATGGCAGTTTTACTTGCAGTACTGGCAGAGCCTGTTGCAAATATGTTTTTTGGGCGGGTAAGCGGCACAATATTTTTATTACAGGTTAGTTCTTCTTTGATTTTGTTTATTCCGTGTGCTTTGTTTTCGATTTATGTTTTACGAATTTTAGGGAAACAAATGCTTGCGCTTCGAAATTGTGCGGTGGCATTTATCCTACAATCGGCGGCGGTAGTATTTCTACTAAGAGGGGCACATGTGGGAATTGCATCCGTAGCGTATGGTTATATGTTTTTGTTCGGAGTGATAACTATTTTAAATGGAATGTCACTTATGCGTTATTTAAAGTATTCACCGGAATATGTAAGAGTATTTGCAATTCCGTTTCTTGCTTCTGCAATCTGTGGAGTACTGGACATGCTTATAGCAAGGGCAATGTTGGAAAAGGCAGGTGCTGTGATGACATCTGCAGTATGTATTTTGCTTGGTTGCATAGGATATATTGTATTATTGTTGGCTTTAAAAGGTGTAAATAAAAAAGAATTGTCGAAAATACCCGGTGGAAAAATGCTGGAAAGGATTGGACAATCATTACATCTTCTTTAAAAAATGAATAAATACGAAAGATAAGCTGATACTGAAAATAGAACATAATTTATTTAATTATGTTCGGCAAATTTCTGCTTGTATGATAAGTTACAAGCTGTAAGGAAGGCATGGTTGTTTAGAATGAAAGTTGCAAAAAGTATCAGCTTATTTTTTCTGTTTTCACTAATTATGATTTTGATTGGAGGATTCTGTTTTTATGTGATGGAATCAAGGTTTTACCCAGAGAAACAGTCAGAAATTGTGGAACAGGCTGCAGTTGAAGAAAATCAGATTTTAACATCAGATACGCAATATGTTATTATAGAAACGGATTTACTTAATGGGAGCAGTTCGGAAATACTGGCAAATGTTCCGGAGCAATATATAGGAATGAATAGGGACAAGTTTGTGGAAGCTATGCAAAGTTACGAACAGAATCCCCCTTTGACAGAACTTAGCAAAGGGTTTGTGAGTGTGGAGGTAAGTTCTTTTTCCAATCAAAAAGTAGTGATACGGAAGAATTATTCTTTTAAAGAAGATACACAACATTTCTATTTGACGGTACGCGATAACCTGATTGTTGTAATGTGTGAGGATTTGCAAACAATATATATGAACACAACAATTCTGCTAAATACATTGCCGGACAGGCTTCAGGCAGAGATTATGCTAAACAAATATATAGACGATGAGAAAGAGTTGTACGATTTTTTGGAAACATATTCCAGTTAGAAATCATAAGGAAAGAAAATGTGCAGTTTAAAAATTAAACAGTAAACAGAAGGATTAGATAGAAAGATTAGAAATAAGGAAAGTTGATAAAATGGAAATAGCAATCATCGGCGGTGGTGCGTCAGGAATGATGGCAGCGCTTGCGGCAAAACAGCAGGATAAAAAGAGTACAGTAATTATTTATGAGAAAAATGACCGGGTTGGAAAAAAGATTCTGATGACAGGAAACGGAAAATGTAATTTTTCCAATATGGATTTTCGACCAGAGTATTTCAGAAGTGACAGTACAAAGAATTTGCAATGTTTTTTTGATGCTTTCGGTGTTCAGGAAACATTAGAATTTTTTGAGGAACAGGGACTTCTTGTGAAAAACAGAAATGGCTATTTGTATCCGGCAAGCGAACAGGCGGCAACGATACTTGATATATTACGGTTTGCCTGTGAAAGAGCGGGTGTGGAAATAAAGACAGAAGCAGAAGTGAAGCGGATTGCTAAGAAAGATGGCGGTTTTCTGATAGATGCAAAAGTAGAAAAGAAACATTTTGACAGAGTGATTCTTGCATGTGGCAGCAAAGCGGGACCAAAGAACATGACATCAGGAAGCGGATATTTGCTGGCAAAATCCATGGGACATCAAGTGATTGAACCGACACCTGCGCTTGTACAGTTACGATGTATGGAAGATTTTTTTAAGCAGATTGCGGGAGTGCGGACAGAGTGCGAATTGACACTTTTCGTTGATGGCAAGATAAGTCAAAAGGAAAGAGGCGAGTTGCAGCTTACGGACTATGGTATTTCGGGAATTCCGGTTTTTCAGTTCAGTCGTTATGCAGCAAGAGCGTTGAAGGAGAGAAAAAGTGTAAAGGTATCCATGAATTTTCTGCCGGATTTTTCGGAGGAGAACTACGAAGCCTTTGTACATAATCGTTTTGAAAAAAAGAAAGGACAAAGTGCGGAATGCTTTTTCTTAGGAATTACAAATAAGAAAATTATGCAGCTCTTTTTAAAGCTTGCAGGTGTAAAACCGGATGAAAAAATTGAAGCTGGAAACAGGGAAAAGTGGGAAAAAGTATTTTTATTGCTTCGGGATTTTCAAGTGCAGGTAAAGGAGAGTAATCCTTTTGAGAATGCACAGGTCAGTGCAGGCGGAATATGTATGGACGAAGTATCGGAGAATTTGGAATCACTGCTTGTGCCGGGACTTTTCTTCGCAGGAGAGCTTTTGGATGTAGATGGAAGGTGTGGCGGTTATAATTTGCAGTGGGCGTGGACGTCAGGGTATCTGGCGGGAAGAGCTGCTTTTGGTGTCAGTAACATTGTGAATGGGTTTTAGGAAAGAAGGGGTGGAATGATTAGGATAAATCAGATAAAACTTCCTATTGATTATACGGAAGAGATGTTGGAGAAGAAGGTATGCAGACTTTTGAAGGCGGAAAGGAAAGAGATTCTTTCGATAAAGATTGCAAAGCGTTCCATTGATGCCAGAAAGAAGCCGGACATATATTATAGTATTGTGGTGGAAGTGGAAGCGAAAAAGGAAGGAATGCTTGTAAAAAGGGCAAAAAGTAATCAGGTAACACTTGCTGAGAGAGTGGAATATCGTTTTCCGGAAAGTGGTGAAAAGCCATTAGGAAAGCGGCCGGTAGTTATCGGAAGCGGACCGGCGGGGCTTTTTTGTGCGTATATGCTGGCAGAGCATGGGTATCAGCCGATTGTCTTGGAACGAGGTGAAGAGGTAGAAACCAGAAAGCAGGACGTGGAAGAATTTTGGAAGAGCGGTGTTTTGAAGCCAAATTCGAATGTACAGTTTGGGGAAGGCGGAGCAGGGACTTTTTCCGATGGAAAGTTAAATACGTTGATTAAGGACAAGGATGGAAAGAATAAAAAGGTGCTTTCCATATTTGTAGAACATGGAGCACCGGAGAAAATATTGTATGACGGAAAACCTCATATTGGAACGGATATTTTGATGACAGTGGTAAAAAATATGCGTAAACAGATTGAAAAATGGGGCGGAGAGTTCCGTTTTGGGAATCAGGTAGTTGATTTTGAAATTCAGGATGAAAAGCTTAAGGCACTTGTTGTAAAAAATCGAGAAGAAGAATGTTATTGTTTGGAAACAGAACACGCGGTTTTGGCAATTGGTCATTCGGCAAGAGATACGTTTGAAACTCTTTTAAAGAGAGAGATTCCTATGGAGGCAAAATCCTTTGCGGTGGGACTTCGTGTGGAACATCCGCAGGAGTTGATTCAGATTTCACAGTATGGTGATACCGCGGAGAGTCTTCCGGCAGCCGCCTATAAACTGACGGCAAAAACGTCGTTGGAACGAGGTGTTTATTCCTTTTGTATGTGCCCGGGCGGCTACGTGGTGAATGCTTCTTCAGAGGAAGGCAGGACTGCGGTAAACGGCATGAGTTATAGTGGAAGAGATGGCAAAAACGCAAACAGTGCCATTATTGTATCTGTAACACCGGATGATTTTCATGGGGAAGGACCGCTTGCAGGAATTGCATTTCAGAGAAAACTGGAAGAAAAAGCGTTTGAAATTGGTCAGGGTAAAGTGCCGGTAGAACGTTACGGAGATTTTAAACGGGAAGTTTGTGAAGAAGGCGTTAAGGAAGAAAGTTGCCACAATGAAGCAGTCAAGGAAACACAGAGTCATGCATGTGAAAAGCAACTGGAAAAAAAAGAAAGTAAAGTTAAGAATGGTGAAATAAATAAAAAAGTGTCGGAATCTGTCTGGGAGGATTTCAGTCCACAGATAAAAGGTGAATATGAATTTACAAAGGTGTCCGATATTCTGCCGAAAGAGCTGAATATGGCTTTTGTGGAAGGCATGGAACAGTTTGACAGAATCATTCCGGGATTTGCAGATGACAGAGTGTTTTTGGATGGAATTGAAAGCAGAACATCTTCGCCGGTGCGTATCAACAGGGATGAAACGAACCAGTCAAAGGTGCGTGGAATTTACCCTTGTGGAGAAGGTGCAGGCTATGCGGGAGGAATTACTTCAGCGGCAATGGACGGCATGAAAATTGCGGAAGGCATTGCAAGAGAATACAAACCATTGTATACTAATGCAAACTGAATGGATTTGATGAGGAGGAACAAAAGTGAAGGGTTTAAGAGAAATGATGAAGGATAAAAAGAGGATTGTAATTAAGATTGGATCTTCGTCATTACAGCA
Source organism: Lachnospiraceae bacterium (assembly GCA_017437065.1). GTDB lineage: Bacteria > Bacillota > Clostridia > Lachnospirales > Lachnospiraceae > RGIG3002. The sequence continues at coordinate 4,849 of JAFSBX010000081.1, read as the reverse complement.
TGAAGAAACCGGAGATTTAGACTATATTAAATTAGAAATGCTCGTCAGAGAGTTATGTAATATACGAAATCAGGGAAAAGATGTAGTACTGGTAAGTTCAGGTGCCATTGCAGTAGGAAAAAAGGCAATTCATTTAAAAAATTTTGATGAAGTTGAAAATCCACTGGCAGTAAAGCAGGCATGTGCTGCCATCGGGCAGGCAAGACTGATGATGACTTACCAGAAAATTTTCGGGGAATATAATCAGACAACTGCACAGATTCTTATGACAAAAAATACTATTGTTGATAATCTGAACCGTTATAATGCACACAACACATTTTCAGAGCTTTTGAAGCTGGGAGTCATTCCGATTGTGAATGAAAATGATACCGTTGCTACTTATGAAATTGTTATTGGTGATAATGATACATTGTCTGCCATTGTTGCGGCATTAGTAGATGCAGATTTGTTAATTTTATTATCCGATATTGATGGGTTATATACTGACGATCCGAGAACAAATCCGAATGCAGAGTTTATTGAAACAGTACCGGAGCTTACGGAAGAATTAATGAAAATGGGAAAAGGAAGTACAGGAAGTTCTGTTGGAACCGGTGGTATGAATACAAAAATGCAGGCGGCTGCCATAGCAACCAAATCCAATATGGATATGGTGATTGCAAACAGCAAAGATGTTCGTGTAATACATAAAATATTAGAGGGAGAAAATATCGGAACCCTCTTTTTGAAAAATCCGGATGAAGGCTTTGATTTACCGGGATTTGTAGAGGAGTTGCATCAGTAATAAGAAAGGAATGTTTTTGTTATGAATATGGAAGAAAAAATTAAACGCATCAATGAGCTCTATCATAAATCACAGGCAGAAGGGCTTACCGATGAGGAAAAGAAAGAACAGGCAGAGCTTCGCAGTGAGTATGTTGCAAATGTTCGTGCAAATTTACGGGGACAGCTGAATAATATTTCCGTTGAGAATGAAGATGGCACTATCACGAATTTAGGTGAGAAATATGGAGACAAAAAGCTGCATTAGGAAACGAATTCTGGCAGTAAGAAATCAGCTGACAGAAGCAGAAAGACTTGAAAAAAGCAGGCAAATAAGAGATAAACTTTATTCCATGAAGGAGTATCGTGAAGCGGACTGTATTTTAGGATTTGTAGGATACGGCGGTGAAGTGGAAACCATTCCTTTTTTGGAGAGGGCAGTTTTTGATGGGAAAAAGGTGTATTGTCCGGTTTCTAATGAGGATGGGATGATGGAATTTTATCGTTTTACTTCGAAAGCTGATTTGATAACGGGATATAAAAATATTCCCGAACCATCAAGTCAGGCAGAAAAGTTCGAGGTAAAGTGCGAAAGAACAGAGAAAGTTTTTATGCTGATGCCGGGAGTGGCATTTGATGAGAAAAGACACAGGGTAGGCTATGGAAAGGGATTTTATGACAGATTTTTAGCCACTTATGAGCCTGATTACATAGTGGCGGTATGCTTTGCGTGTCAAATAGTTGAGGAATTTTCTGTGGAAGAACATGATTTTCTTCCCGAGAGAGTTGTTACGGAAATAGAAGATTTTTGAATTTCGTAATAAATAGTTAAATCCCTACAAGTCCAGTATTGATTGGTGTTGTAGGGATTTTTTTGATTGTGTGCCGAACATGGCATTAATATAGCTGGTGAAAATTCTCGAACACGGGTATTTACCGCCAACTGTAGCGAACCACAAGTGTGGCAAGGATATGTCAAAAAAGTTGTAGCCCTGTTTTGATGTATATGCGATTTGGGATGTTTTATATTCTTGAATTTATTCCGCAAAAAGAATATAATAAAAATATATTTGGAGGGATGATATGAATTATTTAACAACGGAGGAAATAGCAGAAAAATGGGGTATATCAGCTCGACGTGTCACTACGTTATGTAAGGATAATAGAATCGTAGGAGCTGTTCGAAAAAGTGGTGTTTGGTTAATACCAGATGATGCTGAAAAACCTGCAGCTATGAAACGGGGTAGAAAATCGAATAAAGCATTATAATCTACAAAAAATTACACTGCAAGGAGAAAATCAATGATAGACAATAAAAAAGAGCAGGAGCGTGACGAACTCCATCGCACGATATGGAATATGGCAAATGACCTTAGAGGGAGTGTTGACGGCTGGGATTTTAAGCAGTATGTTTTGGGGATGTTATTTTATCGCTATATCTCCGAAAACTTTGTGAAGTTTGTAAATGCCGGAGAAGTTGAAGCAGGCAATACGGATTTTAATTATGCTACTCTTTTCGATGAGGACGCAGAGCAGGCAAGAGAAGATTTGGTACAATCAAAAGGATATTTTATTCTTCCAAGCGAATTGTTTTGTAATGTGCGAGAGAATGCCCCAAACAATGAAAATTTGAATGAAACTTTGGAAATTGTATTCAGAAATATTGAAGCGTCAGCACAGGGGCATGATAGCGAAGATAGCTTTAAAGGCTTGTTTGATGATATTGATGTAAATAGTAACAAATTAGGTGGTACTGTTACAAAGAGAAATGAAAAACTGGTAAAGCTCCTAAATGGCGTGGCAGATATGAAACTGGGAGATTATCAGGATAATATCATAGATGCCTTTGGTGATGCATACGAGTATTTGATGGGGATGTATGCCTCCAATGCAGGAAAGAGTGGTGGAGAATATTATACACCGCAGGAAGTGTCAGAACTTTTGACGAAAATTACAATCGTGGGAAAGAATGAAGTAAATAAGGTGTATGACCCTGCCTGTGGTAGTGGTTCTTTACTTTTAAAATTTGCTAAAATTTTAGGCAGACAAAATGTACGACAAGGCTTTTATGGACAGGAAATCAATATTACTACATACAATCTTTGCCGTATCAATATGTTTTTGCATGATATAGGCTATGAAAAGTTTAATATTGGGCATGGAGATACGTTGACAGAACCGCTACATTGGGATGATGAACCTTTTGAAGCGATTGTTTCTAATCCACCTTACTCTATCAAGTGGGAGGGCGATGATAACCCTATTCTCATCAATGATGAGCGTTTTTCTCCGGCTGGAGTGCTTGCACCGAAGTCAAAGGCTGACCTTGCGTTTATTATGCACTCTTTATCGTGGCTTGCAACCAATGGAACAGCGGCTATTGTATGTTTCCCAGGTGTCATGTATCGTGGTGGAGCAGAGCAGAAAATCCGTAGATATTTGATTGATAATAACTATGTGGATTGCATTATTCAATTGCCGGATAATCTTTTCTTTGGTACAAGTATTGCCACCTGTGTTATGGTGCTGAAAAAGAGTAAGACTGAAAATAGTACCTTGTTTATTGACGCTTCCAAAGAGTGTGTAAAGGTTACAAATAACAATAAGTTGTCAGCAGATAACATTCAGAATATCTTGAATGCATATGAGGAAAGAGCGGATAAGGAATATTTTTCACAATTGGTATCGAATGATAGGATTGCCGAAAATGATTATAATTTGTCTGTTTCCAGCTATGTAGAGCAGGAAGATACGAGAGAAAAGATAGATATTAAGGTATTAAATGCAGAGATAGAGCAGATAGTGGCAAGAGAGCAAGTGCTTAGAGAGGAAATTGCCAAGATTATTGCGGAAATCGAGGTGGATAGCCATGAGTAAACTTGAGGAATTAATACAGGAACTTTGCCCGAATGGAGTTGTATATAAAAGAATTGATGAAATATGCACGATTACACGCGGTAGAGTTATGTCAAAAGACTATATTAGGGATAATGCAGGCGAGTATCCGGTTTATTCATCTCAAACAGAAAATAATGGTGTTTTAGGGAAAATATCTACTTATGATTATGATGGAGAATATATTACCTGGACTACTGATGGAGCAAACGCTGGTTCAGTTTTTTACCGATTAGGAAAGTTTAGTGTAACGAATGTCTGTGGTTTATTAAAGGTAAAAGACATAGAGGTTATGACTAAGTATTTATACTACGTCTTGGCTGTGGAAGCCCCCAAATATGTAAGTAAGGGGATGGGAAACCCTAAGTTGATGAGCAATGTCATGGCGAGGGTTAAGGTCGCTGTGCCTCCGCAGGAGGTACAACGTGAAATAGTCCATATTTTGGACTCTTTCACGTTCTTATCTGCCGAGCTTACAGCCGAGCTTACAGCTCGTAAGAAACAGTATGAATTTTATCGTAACAAGCTGCTTACTTTTGATTTAAAGATAGAACATAAGAAACTTGGAGAGATATTTGATTTCAGAAATGGATTAAGCAAGGGAAAGGAATATTTTGGAAGCGGTGTTCCTTTTATAAGATATACAGATGTATATAATCATAGGACATTAAGAAAAAAAGATATTTCTGCTTATGTTGAATGTACTCCAGACGAGGTAGAAAAATTAAAAGTATCACGAGGAGATGTTTTGTTTACTAGAACATCTGAAACAGCAGAAGATGTTGGTTGGTCGGCAGTTGTGCTTGATGATATTGAAGATTGTGTGTTTAATGGATTTACGATTAAAGCAACTCCAAAAACAGATGATTTGTTGCCAGAATATTGTGCCTATTGTTTTTCAACAGATGCTTTTAGAGACTATGTTAGTAGAAATTGTGCATTTACAACACGAGCATCATTAACAGGAAAGACTATTGCTGAATATCAAATGGCGATTCCTAATCATGAAACTCAAAAAAGAATTGTTAATGTTTTAGATAATTTTGAAATGATTTGCGCTGATTTGAATATAGGTCTTCCGGCTGAAATAGAAGCACGAAAAAAGCAGTATGAGTATTATAGAGATATACTGTTGACATTCTCTGAATATAGCAACACAATCTTGACAGACAGACAGACAGACAGACAG
>JAFSBX010000011.1 GCA_017437065.1 Lachnospiraceae bacterium | reverse complement strand
TTCTGCTTGGGATTATTCTTATCTTTATAATAAAGAATTTATATCAAAGGAATGAAAATTAAAATGAAGAAATATATTGACTTATTTATTACAATGTTAAAAATTGGTTTATTTACCTTTGGTGGTGGCTATGCAATGATTGCTCTCCTCGAAAGTGAATTTGTTGCCCGCAGAAAATGGATCGAAAAAAATGAATTTCTCGACATGGTGGCTATTGCAGAATCAACACCGGGACCGATTGCAATCAATGCAGCAACTTATATTGGCTACAGAGTACTTCGTTTTAGAGGTTCTCTTATTGCAACTGTTGGTGTATGTATTCCGTCCTTTGCAATCATATATGTGATATCACTCTTCTTTGATGAATTCCTATCATTAACACTCGTAGCAAATGCGTTTAAAGGAATACAGATATGTGTTATTTACCTTATTTTTACTGCCGGACTAAAAATGTTGAAAGGAATCTCCAAAACTCCATTTAATGTGATTACCATTATTGCTGTTATGTCAGCAATGATAATAACCTCTATTCTGGCTGTAAGCTTTTCCACCATATATTACATTCTCATCTGTGGTGTATGCGGCGTTGTTTTATATTTATTTCAATCATTATCTGTGAAAAAGGAGTGTTCCAAATGATTTATCTTGAACTGTTTTTAACTTTTTTACAAATCGGAACTGTATCTTTCGGTGGAGGATATGCCATGATTTCTCTAATTAGAGAGCAGGTTTTATCTCATAGCTGGCTTTCAGAAGCTGATTTCTTAAACATGGTTGCCATATCAGAATCCACTCCCGGTCCGATTGCTGTGAATATGGCAACATTTATCGGAGCATCACAAGGCGGACTTCTTGGTTCTTTCGTTGCTACCCTGGGAGTTGTACTTCCATCCTTTATCATCATTTTGCTGGTTGCTACTCTTATTCGCAATCTGCTTAAATATAAAGGTGTTCAGGTTTTTTTTAACGGCATCAGACCATGCGTTATTGGCTTGATTTTATCTACATCCATGATCCTGTTTTTTAACACTATTTTTAGTATACAACAATTTAATTCAGCTGCTTCCTTGGATATAAGAGGACTTATAATACTTTTCAGTATATTTGTTATTCAGTTTGTCATAAAAACCCAAAAACAAACGGGAGCGTCTCCCATTGCACTGATTTTTAGTTCTGCCTGTTTGGGAATAATTTTATATTCTATATAGTAAAAGGGAAAATCGGCATCAACCGATTTCCCCTTTATAATATACATAACAAATTTGCGCTCTTAAAGGTTCATCAAAAACTTCAAATCTTCGCATGTTTTTCAGTTATTTTGATTTACATTATTACTTATCAACATGTAATCTAAACATAGCTAATAATATATTTTCATATAGAAATCCTCATAACATTTACTTTTATCTTATTTTTGATGTCCGTCACAATTATGTTCTCCACCACATCCATGTTCTCCACACACATGGTCTTCTCCATGATGGTGGTCATGGTGGTTACATTTTACATCCGGATTATACGTCAGACGCTCCGCCAAAAATTCTTCTACTGCTGTGTCTGCATTTCCTGTCACACCACCAAACAAGTCTATTCCTGCAGCATGGAGTGCCATCTGTGCACCTCCACCAATACCTCCACAAATAAGTACATTTGCGTTTAACGCAGTAAGCACTCCTGCTAATGCTCCATGTCCACTTCCATTCGTATCTACCACTTCCGAAGCAATTATTTTTCCATCATCCACATCATATACCTTAAACTGTTCAGTATGTCCAAAGTGCTGAAAGATCTCTCCATTTTCATAAGTTACTGCAATTCTCATAATATTGTCTCCTTTCGGTTTTTCATATTGCTTATGATATTGTTGCTTAAAGCATCCGTCATACCCGCAATTTCCATTCTTTCCATCGCAAAGAGTAAAATCGCCACCTTCAATGCGTAACGGTCTGCCTTCTACTAACGCCCTTGCAAGTTTCTCTCTGGCATTTTCATAAATTCTTTGTACAGTAGTTCTTGCAACTTGCATAAATTCACTGCACTGCTCCTGAGAAAACTTTTCCATATCCATCAGTCGAATTGTTTCATATTCATCTACATTTAATATTATCGACTTCTTTTCATCCTCATTCTGTACTGGTCGAAACTCAAGATTCTTTGGAAAATAGCATACTTTTCTACATTTTGTTGGTCTTGGCATTCTCATTTCTCCTTGTCGTAAGTATCTTAATTATAAGGCCGAAAAGGGCATATGTCAACAACTTTATTGACATATGCCCTTTATTAGCAACTTCGTAATCGACACCAAGATGTCTTTATGCTTCATTTTTATTAAGCCACAATGTTTCTCGCCACATGAACACCGCTTGCAGATGCTTTGGACAAGGAGTGCGTAATTCCGCTACCATCACCGATAATATACAGCTCTTTAAGGCAGGACACCAGTTTTTCATTCATTCACTTCCATGTTGTAGGTTTTAAAACCAAGCTGGCGATAGAATAATCCATATAATTCCCAAAATCAAAGTTCCTTTACTACTCATGATTATTTTCCAAATTCAATATACTACATTATTTCACCTTAACTACACA
>JAFSBX010000080.1 GCA_017437065.1 Lachnospiraceae bacterium | reverse complement strand
TTGGAAACTCGAATCTACCAGTATTTTGAAGAAGTAAATCAAGAGCCGGTAATATACCATTGGACCTATAAACTTGATGAAGTTTCTGATGTCGAGGTTGCAAACAGTTAATGTATCAGTTAATTAATATTCGATGTACTAGTAGGGTTTCTTCCTATTACCCCCCCGACTATTTCTACATTTTCGGTTTCTAGTCGGATATTTTCCCTTCCTTAGCCTCGATCAAAATCCTACTTTTTGAAATTAACAGGAATTTCGTTAGCTCTAGCACAATAAATTCATGTTTATTTCCATTCAATCCAAACGACATATTCCAGATTTTCCACTTCAACCGATTAGAATTTATAAATCCAATTTCATATAAATTGATGCATCCATTGGACTATTATTATAACTGGAAATTTCAAAAAATCCATATTTCTTATACATATGTATTGCACTTTCCAAAAAAGGTAATGTATCCAGCAACATATATGTATATCCAATTTCTTTTGCTTCTTCAATAATACACTTTACAAGGTAATCACCTATATGTTTACCACGAAATTGCGGTCTAACATATAATCGTTTCATTTCACAATTAAGCTCATCAATTTTTCTAAGACCGATACATCCTGCCAATGCTCCAGCATAATACACCAAATACAATCTTCCAAAAGGTAAACCATATTTAATTTCTAAGTGTTCTAATTCTTCATCATAGTTTTGAATTTCAAGATATTTCTTAAAACTACTATCACCCTCTATTAACATATCTGTATATTCAGAAAACAACATCTTAATTTCATTTTTATGCGCATATGCCGGCACCAATTCAAGACTCATTACACTTTTCTCCCATCTTCAACATTTCGTCTTGTATCTAATTTAATAAATTTTGTGTCAAATACTCTGCAATTCCATCCTCATCATTACTTCCTATCGTAAAGTTCACATCTTTCTCTTACTAACAATCAAATCATAACTTTCTGCTATCATTCTCTTTACTTCTTCATCTGATATGCTGTCATCCAACCGAACAGAGTTCCAATGCTCCTTATTCTGATGATATCCCGGAATAACTGCCTCATATGTGTTTCTCCACAAATCACGCCACTCTGGGGAAACCTTTATATTTACCCACATATAACCATCTTTTTCATAAGTCCATGCAAATGCTTTTTTATTCTTTCTATATCTAAGCAATACCCAATTATCATCATGAAAAGGTGTATCAATATAAACCTCCGGCAACGTCATTCCATATTCTAACACTTCCTGCCTTTTTGTCATATCCTACCCTCACATTCATATCTTAAAAGCCACTATATTAACAGCACTTATTACCTAATACTTCTCTTTATTCATTTTTAATTTCAAATTCATTTCTCAGTCAAAATCTAAAATGAGCTTTTTCGCATTATCTGCATTAAGCTCAACATATCCACATTTCGGACAAACATAACATCCGACGGTGCTTCTCTTTTCTGTTTCTAAAATTCCTTTCTTTTTATTTGTCAGATAAACAGCCGTACCAACAGCATCGCCTCTCAAATTTGCTTGAATCATTTTTTCGTTACATCTTAAACATTCCATCTTACATGCCTCCATCAACTTCAAAACTTCCTCTTTTGAAACTTCTCAAAAACAATATGCTCAAAACTCTTCCGCATCCCCCGGCAACTTTCTAACATGCTCCAAAAATTCTATACAACCTTTTTCTTCTTCAAAGTTATATTCATACTCTAATTTTTCTGCCACTTTTGGTGCAACCGCACTGAATAGCTTAGTCATGACAACCACGGCTCTCCATCCATCTTCAACAGTTCCCTTGAAATAAGTCGCAAGATACGCTTCATATTCTTCGTTGGTCAGCCACTTATACATATACTTTGCAGATTTACCAACGCTGACTGAAAAATCCGTTGCAGTTCCAATTTTCCATGCAAGCATATTTTCCAACTGCTTTCTGATACAGAAATTAATCATATCCTGAACGTATGGGATTTCCTTTCGCCACAGTCCCTTTGCCACATTATTCAGACACCACCAGAATTCATTACAACAGCACAAAAACTGCTCCTTTGAAGGCTTTTTCACTCGATAATCTTCATCTGTCGATTCCGGGATTTCAGGCAGAATATTATCCTTGTCCAATAAAATCTTGCACAGCTTATCATCACTTATATGTTCTTTAGCATGTTCAACAGTTTCCACATGTAAATCAATTCTATTTCCATCCCTAAACTGCATCAACCAGCCGTAGTAATTTTCCTTATCACTTGGATAATCCGGATGCTCGTCAGGATACTGCATAAACCAGATTTCCCCGAAATTCCTAATCCATTCTTTGTCCTCTATGAACGATTTTGTCTCCGTTACCACATAAACCACATCATAGTCTTGAAAAATGTCCTTCGGCACATTTTTATTAGTTCTTGAACCATTCATATAAACGGCACGAATACGACTGTCTGCATTCGCAACTCCTAAAATCAATCCATACATTTCCGCTTCGCTTCTCAAATTCTATACCTCCACAACCGCGTCAAATTGACTCCATTACTTCTTAATCCTCACATAATACTTGCTTTCGTCTTCATCCTTTATATATCCGCCGTTACTTAACATTACCTTCAACGAAGCCGGATTGTCCTTGTTTACTCTCAGATAAATTTCATCCTCTGAAATGATGTTACGGGCTACCTGCAAAGTCTGTTTAAGTCCTTCCTTTCCATAGCCTTTCCCACGAAATTCCTTCTTAATAAAATAACCAATGTGACCGGCACCCACTCTCAGCGATTCGCATAGATAGTGACGTATGCGAAACTGTCCAACTATTTCATCATCGTTCCAAAGAAACAAAAATGTCTCCGGTACAAAACCCTCTGGTAAATTTTCGCCCTTTTGAAAATCAATCATTTCCTTTATTGCCTCTTTTTCAAAATCTTCCCTTGAAATACCGTTCCACTTATTTGTAAAACCATTCTCATCCACGGGAATGTCCCTAACAAATGAATATTCCTTTTCGACATCGTAGTTAACTTCTTTTAAATATAACATGGTGTTCTCCCCCTGTTTTCTTCATAACATTTCCCCACTTTCAATGTTTACTATAAAATCTACATTGAACTCCGTCTCTTCTAACCGTCCCCTCATTACACTCATAAGGAATATCTTTTTCATATTGAAATCCCAGCTTTTTCATTACATTCCCGGAAGCCGGATTCTCTTTTGCATACCTGCCGACAATCTGCATTAGTTTAAGTTCTTCCGTTGCAAATTTCATTACCCGTTTCATCGCCTCAGTTGTATATCCCTTACTCCAATACTTTTTCCCAAGATTATAGCCAATTTCCCAACAATCCACTTCCTCTTCAAAATAAATAAGGACTGTTCCTATTAATTCCTTTGTTTCTTTTAATACAACTGCAAATCTGTACCAATCTTCTTTTTCAATTTGTCCAATTTCAAACGCAATCCATTCTCTGGTCTTATTGATGTCATTATGACTTGTCCAGAACATGTATTTTGCAACATCCGGATCGCTTTCCCAGCATTCAAATACATCGTTTGCGTCTTCAACCATAAACGGTCGCAACATAAGTCTGTCTGTTTCTAATGTTGGTGTGTTCATATTTTTCTCCTCGTCATGTTTTGTCTAAAATTATATAAGCTTCTTATTAAAATACAACACTAAGTCATCATCATTACAGTAATTTTGATAAGGTTCAGCTACCTTCTCTCCATACCACACACCTGTACCATCCGGAATATAGCCGCGTTTACAATACATTCTCTGAGCAGCACCATAACCGCTATGTAATCCCACACCAAGCCATACCGTATCCGAATACTCTTTGGCAATTTGCTCTGCAACATCCATCAGCTTTGAACCAATTCCATGACAACGATACTTCTCAAGTACTCCAAAATCAATAATTTCACAGCGTCCGGAATCACCATATGGTCCATTTGGATAAACATTAATATAACCTGCCACATTTCCTTTATATTCCGCTACCAGACTAATTGCTTTCTTAGCCGCAAAATCCGCCAAGCGTGTATAATATTTATCTACGGTCTGATTCCATCCCTGTAAAATCTCCTCAGCACAGATTCTTTCCGCATCTTCTTGTATTATCGTTCTTATCAAGATATCATTTTCGCTGTAATAAATCATTGATATTCCCACTCCTTTTACATAGTTCTGTGACGTTTAATGCCTCTAATAATTTTACTGCTTCTCATAAAAAACCAATGTCATTTTCTCATTTATTTCTTCTGTCCTGCCCGTTCTTTTATATCCAATTTTTTCGTACAAATGACAATTTCCTGACTCTTGCAAAATAGTATCAAGAAACCATCGTTCAACACCCTTATGTATTTTTTCTATTTTCAATAACGCTTGTTGTGCTATTCCCTGACCTTGATATTGTGGATGTACTCCTAATGCAGACACTCTGCCACTTTTGCTTTCAGGATATAAACTTATTCTAACCGCCCCTACCGGTACTCCATTTCTTATAAAAAGATACCCTTTCGTACCTGTCCTCATATATTTTCGCAAAACTGTTTCTTTACTCTCCATATATGGATTTGAATTATCATCATGATATTTTTCGTACAATGGCTTATACGCTGCTTGCTGTATTTCATACACAATATCAATGTCACTTTCTTTAAACTCTACGATTTCCATAACATTCACCTTTGCAAATTCAATTTGTTAATTATTCATATTAAACGTTTACACACCATCGATACTCTTTTTCCTCTTTATCATTCGCCACAAGTCCAAATAATTGTGCGAGTATGCATACACATATTATTTGGATTGTTAAAATCTCTTACTCTTATTTTCTTTCTACCGGTATCCATATTTCACAAAAGCACTCCCCTTCGTTGTTTTCCGGATACAACTCAAAATCTGTATCATCCAACATATTGTAATTAGATTCCGGCAAAAATTCTTTAAAAATCTTATCCCACGTTTTGCCAATACATTCTCCGTCGTTTCCAATACACTTGAATACCGCCCAAAGAGTAGGTTTTACCTCCCATATGCGAAATTCTTCCGGAACATCTCCACCATCATATATCATGCCTATACCATATTCAAAGTACTTACTTTCTTTTGATGTCGGAGCACATACGCCGTATATATCATGATTCTTTGTATGTTTCTTTAGTACATCAAACACACCATCCACACCACACCGATCCCAAAAATCAGGTATCTCCGTATTGCCTTCTTCTGAAACTGATTCATTTCTGAACGCTTCCACTTTTACTAACAGCTTAAATTTTTCTCTTTCTACAATTTTATACTCCATAGCCGTACCTCCTTCAAATTGAATCTTTAATGTAAGGCGATTAAAGGATTTTAACTGAACTCCGGAGCTTTTTGCAGCATTGGGCGTTACTCCATGAAATCTCGAAAAAGCTTTTGTAAAACTTTCCGGGGATTCATATCCATATTTAAGAGCAATATCAATTACTTTTTTATCTGACATAATAAGCTCCTGCCCTGCCATTGAAAGCTTTCGATTTCGAATATACTCATTTGCGGTCATACCTACAATCATGCTGAACAATCTATGAAAATGATAATTTGACATATATACATGCCTTGCCACATCTTCATAAGTAATATCCTCTAACAAATGATTTTCCATATATTCTATTGCACTCCTTATGCTTTGAATACAATCCATGTTCATCACCTCACGTTTAGATTATAAGGTACTATTGGCCCCTTATCCTGTCCTGCCTTGCTCAATTTTGTACGTCAGTGTTTGATTTAAATATATTTGCAATCTTGTTCAAACTTTACACTTACAAATTCATTATTCTATAGCTGATAAAGCAGCTTTCGTCGCATGAATTTGAGTCGTATCAAATACCGGCAACTTTGTATCCTTCTGTTGAATTAATAATCCGATTTCAGTACAGCCTAAAATTACTCCCTGGGCACCATTTTTTTCAAGTTCATCTATAATGGCAAGATATTTCTTTTTTGAATCTTCCGATATTATCCCAAGGCATAGCTCATTGTAAATAATATTATTGACAACTTCTACTCCTTCGCTATCCGGAATCACTACATCGATTCCGGCCTTAATCAGCTTACTTTTATAAAATTCCTGAGTCATGGTATACTTTGTACCCAGCAAACCGACTTTAGTGATACCTTTTAACTTTAATTCATCTGCTGTGGCTTCCGCAATATGGATAATAGGTATCGAAATCATTCTCTGAATTTCCGGTACAACTTTATGCATAGTATTTGTACATATGACGATATAATCTGCACCTGCTTTTTCAAGATTTATAGCTGCTTTGGATAAAACTTCCGCACTTTTTCCCCATTCTCCACTTGCCTGATATGCTTCTATTTCAGCAAAGTCAACACTATAGAGGAGTACTTTTGCCGAATGCAATCCACCAAGCTCACGTTTTATAGTTTCATTTACTATCTGATAATATGTAATCGTACTTTCCCAGCTCATTCCGCCGATTAATCCTATGGTTTTCATTGATATCCTCCGTCAAATTCAAAATTTTACTCCAATATTACACAAACAAAAAACTATGTTTTTTCTTTGCTTATAAGTTTATCAGTGTATTTGTTTAAAAACAAGATACTCGATAACTTCATTTGTTGCAAATGCGATTGCGTATTTTGTAAAAAATAATTAAAATGTAAAAAGATAACTAACTTAAATTCAATGTAAAAATTTTAATTCGACGAGGTATATATATGGAACTAAAGAAAATAGAACATGATTTGACAGTGTGTAAGGTGGCATCAGAAGCAGATATTGATTTAACAAAAAGCTTCTACTTTATAGGAAAGACCGATGAGGAAATCTCACTTGTATGTATTACTGATGATACTCCAAATAATATCCTTGAGCGTGAGGATGGTTGGAAAGCATTTAAAATACAGGGCACATTGGATTTTTCACTAATTGGAATACTGTCAAAAATTTCAACTATTCTTGCCGAGAATGAAATTGGCATTTTTGTTGTATCAACATTTAATACAGATTATATTTTAGTAAAAAAAGAAAATTTTGACAGGGCATTACGTTTGCTAGAATCAAATGGATACACAATTACAGTATAATGAATTAAATTACGGAGGGAAAATATTTGAAAATAATGGTCAGTGCCTGTCTGCTCGGAGAAAACTGTAAATATGATGGTGGAAACAATTACAGCGAAACGGTTATGAACTATCTCAAAGGACATGAAGTAATTCCCGTATGTCCGGAAGTATTAGGCGGCTTATCCATCCCCAGAATTCCGGCAGAAATTGTAAACGGAATTGTTACAAACAGAGATGGACATAACGTTGATATGGAATTTAGAACAGGGGCAAAAATCGCATTGGAAAAAGCAATTAAGGAAAATGTCGAGCTTGTAATATTACAATCCAGAAGTCCCAGTTGCGGAGTGAAACAGATTTATGATGGGAGTTTCTCCGGGAAGAAAATAGATGGACAGGGTATATTTACAAAATTATTGAAAGAAAATGATTTTCGTGTAATAGATGTAGAGGATTTGTCTGAGTCTTCCCTGTGATTGACAAACTTTTAGTCTCCCCTTCTGGTCTTATCTTTTAATTATACGATTGCGACTTTTTACCCGGATTATTTTGCAATCCCCTTTTTTCATTCAAACAGTCGGAGGATTTCTTACTACTCTCCCCGACTGTTTGCTCATCTTCTTTTTTTAGTTGGGATTTTTCCAGTTACGCAACCCGACTGTTTCTGCTTTTTCCCTTTTTAGTCGGAGTTTTCCCTATTACTTAACCCGACGGTTTCTACTTTTTCCCTCTTTAGTCGGAATTTTCCCTGTTACTTAGCCCGACTGTTTCTGCCTTTTCCCTCTTTAGTCGGAATTTTCCCTGTTACTTAGCCCGACTATTTCTACTTTTTCCCTCTTTAGTCGGAGTTTTTCCTTTTACTTAGCCCGACTGTTTCTGCTTTTTCTCCTTTTAGTCGGAAATTTTTCTGTTACTTAGCCCGACTGTTTCTACTTTTTCCCTCTTTAGTCGGAGTTTTTCCTTTTACTTAGCCCGACTGTTTCTGCTTTTTCTCCTTTTAGTCGGAAATTTTTCTGTTACTTAGCCCGACTATTTCCCTCTTTTTCTCTTTTGAGTCTGGTATGTTCCCTTTCTTGTTCCCGATTAAAATCCTATTTTTTGAAGTTAGTCTGGGTTCTGTTGACGCTTTCAAATCCTCTTCAAAAGTCCACCATTTCACCGTCTGGTTTTCTGCCTTATTTACGACCAATTCTTCGTTTTCATCTTCCTCAGCCAAATAAGTAACATTAAAGCGTAAATGTTGTGATATACCATTAAAATTTTCGTATGCCCTTTATTTACTGTCCACATTGAAACTTTAAAATGTGCAATCTGATTTTCCCTTTCCAAATAATTTGAGTTACACAACATATACTGAAACATTTGGTCTTTATCATGTTCTTCCTGTTGATTCAAAGGTCTATAATTCCTAATGTTTTGAAATAAACTTATAATTCGACCCCTTTACAAGTAATTATGTATCAGATACTCTGCAATCCCTTTTCCACAAAGTTTAAGCATTCCTATATCTACCAAATCATCTCCAAATGCAATTATATTATCCGGATGTTCAGAAATACTTTTATCACTTTGTAATAATGTCCCATCTAAATCAAATAACAATACTTTATACTGCATGATTTTTTATCTCCCAATAGTTGTACAAGTTAACCAACTCTTTTATTTTTCCCAAAGGCTACATTATCTTTGTCACATACTTCCAAAAATATTCTAAATGGATCTAATTGGAAAAAACATATAATTATTTCCTGTTTCCGGACAAGTAAAATCGTGAACTGCACCAGCTAATGTAATACCATTTTCCTTCATATAGTTTATTACTTGAGAAAATGTATTTTCATTTTCGCATTCAACATAAATATATTCATAACTTGGAATAACCCATTTTTTCCACCCGTCAGGCGCTTCCGCTGTTTCTACACACTCAACTCCGGCTAGATATAAACCTTTTGTAAATCCATCCTCCCATGGCAAAAAAGAACCTGACAAATCTGACATTGTTCCCCATATTCCAACAACATTACCTTTATCATCTTTTTTAGCCATATGTTCAACTTCATAAAAATGACTATTTGCATCCTCCCATAATTTTTGAATGAATCTCTCTCCATCATTTGTTGATCCTTCTTTGCCAATAACTACAAAAGATTCTTTAATACACTTATTTATTTTCACAACAACATCCTCCTTAATTTCTCTCTATTTTCCGATACTTTCTTAATATGTACAACGCTTTTTCTTCCTACCGGTATCCGAATTTCTTGATTACACTTACGAAAGAATACCTGAAACAACTTTTCGTCTTACAAAAATTCAATATCCCATTGCCTGCTTAACAATACTCATTTTTTCATAACCAACAAGTTTTTTTAGCAACTCAAACGCCACATCCGGTGCTGTTTCCGGACAATACGAAGTAATGATATTTCCATCAATAACAATTCTTTCATTTACTACTAATGCCCCAAATTCTGCTAACTGTTTTTGACGATATGCATCTTTCAAATGATATGTAGTAGCTTTTCTTCCCTTTAAAATTCCACTTTTTCCTAATGGCAATGCTCCAACACAAATTGATGCAATGATTTTATTCTGCTGATTAAAATCCCGGATAAGTTTTAATAACTTTTCATCGAATGCTTCCTCATAAAATCCGAATTCCTCAAACCCTCCCGGGATGGCTAAGGCATCGTACTCATCAACTACAATTTCATCAATTAACTTGTCCACGATAATCGGAACATTGAATGTACTAAGCACTTCTTTACTAAATCCAACCGTATCCACTTGTATATTATATCCATAATCATTTCTTGCCCATCCAAATATATCTATGAAGACACTGAACTCCATAGTTTCAAATCCTTTGGCACAAAATAACAATACTTTCATTTTCCAAACCTCTACTATTCATTATTTAACTGACACACCATAATATATTCTTCTTCGTTTTCATCTATAATTTTAAAACCTACATTCTTATACATTTTTACTGCATAATTTGCTTTCTGTACTGCCAATGACGTTTTTTCATATCCTTTTTGTTTAAGCTCATTAAGCATCTTTTTCATTAGTGCTGTTCCTATGCCATTGCCTCTGTATTCTTTAAATAAAGAAATCGCAAATGACGGAACCCCTTCTTCTATATGACCATAATCATTCATTACACGCACCCACACAGCTCCAACAACTTCTCCATCTGCTTCCGCCACAAAACAAATATCATCTTCTCTTTTCCCGAAGTCTAAAACATACACTTGTAGCTCCGGTTCATTAATTATTGATTTTGATGGTGCCTGCACTCCTTTCGGAATATAGATTGCTTCATAAAGGAAATCGTTTAAGAGTTCATATTCGTCATTTTTCATTCTTCTAATGTTATAATTCATAGTTTACCTCCAATTATTTAATATTTATCTAATTGGATATTGTTCCACACATGCCATAACCTCCAATATATAAACTATATTTCTTACTATAAATATATTTTTATTCCATCTTTTTAATATTTGCTCACAAATTTAAAATCAGTAATTTTCATGCATACTACATTTTTTCCATAAACTCTTCTATTGTTTCCACTTTCGCTGCTAACTTATGCCATCTTGTCAACACATCCTTGGATACTACCTTCTCTATCTTTTCCCGTAATGACCGTGGAATTTCTCCATACTCTTCCAACAGCTCAAGAATCGCATCCTTTTTTTCATCCAATCGCTCATACGCTATAATCTCATCAAATTTCATATATTCCATCCTCACTTCCGGTTGTACTCTCACCCGGCTTACATATTGGTGAAGTTCTCTGGTTATTTCATCTGTTACGTTACTTTCTTTACTATTTTGAATATATGTCAACAACTTATGTATCGCTTCATTTCCACCTTTTGTCCCTTTTGTGTTAAAGTATATAAACTGTAAGCCATCGTCATATTCTAATTGTGGAATCTCCACACATTGATTCTGAACCGTATACATCATATAATCCTCTCCAAAAGGATCATAATTGGTAATGGTAATAACATATAAGTTTGGCAGTTTGCCAAAATCCGTCTCACCACTTATTAAATACCGCCCATCTATCTTTGCCTGATAAAAACGGTTACGCTTTGGCAAAAAACACGCATCCTTGTTGTGAGGTTCTATATCATAGATATTTAATACCTGCGTATCAAACTCTGCTGCTTCCTCTACCTCCACATCCATGCGTATCCCTCGATGTTCCGGTGTCACAGCAGGAATAGTTCGTTGTGACACAATCCTAATTTTCCTGATACTTCTCTGCAACAGCACTGACAATATTTTTCTGCAAAATGCTTCTCCTACCTCTGGATCTGATGCCACTGCGTTCATTAAAAAGTCATCAATAATATCCAATTCCTCAAATGCTTTCTTTGTATAACTCATTTGTCCTCCTGTTCTGGCAGGGATTATGAGTTATCTTTCTATATCCTGACCCTGCCAACATTTGTAATTGTTTTTCTGTGAAAAATGTTGGCGAATGCCAAAGATCTTACCTTATTCTTTAGATTTGTAATAGGTAAAAGATTTCCACTAAATGTTACTTTTTTACCTTATCACATTTGATAAAAATGTACAATAAAATATTTCAACTAACGTGGAAGAAACAATATATTCTCTTTTCTCCCACTACACCTCTTCCTCATTATTAACTCCGCAATCCTAAGCACTACAGGATTAACATATCTCGCTTTCTTAGGACATACATATACACAATGTAAGCATGAAATGCAGGCTTTTTTATCACATACTCGATAGTTATCAAAAGAAATCGCATGCACAGGACATTTTTGATAACACAAGCCACAATTTATACATTGCTTTCTTCCTTTCGGTTTGATAGGAATAGATACATATTTGCGATATGGTTTATTGCCTGAGACATCCAAAGAACCAAACTGCTTACTCATCACCTCTTTACATTTAACAGAAAAATTTTTTAACTCTCCTATATCTCTTTCATCCGGTCTTCCTTCCCCGTACTTAGGCAAAACAGAATGTCTGCTAACTGCTGCAACTGCACAATTACACACAAAACCACCGGCTTCCATCGTATCTTTTATTTCCAATAAAGTATCATCAAATGCTCTGTTTCCATAAGTAGTTATCAGCATGGCTTTTATTCCGTTTCCATGCAATTTTCGCAATTTAGGAATAATAAATTGCGGGACACGCCCGCTAAAGGTTGGAACCGCAACAATACAAATATCTCCATTATTAAATGAAATATTAACAAACGATTCTTTTGAATTTGCTAAATCAATATATTTTTTCTCACAATCCCATGCAGAAATTAAAACATCAAGCACTTTTTTAGTACCACCGGTAGGACTAAAATATAACACATAAGCTTTCATAGTTATCCTCTCATTTTACGAATTTTCAAGTTATTCCATCCACTTCACCCCTTCCTGTTTCTTTTTTCCCAATGCTTAATTACTCCCTCATACTGCAATCCTTTTTTCAAAACAAATGGTTTAATTCCTATACGAAATACAATAAAATGTTTAATATTCTGAAATATATATCTTCGCTTTCCAACAATATCCTTATATAGTCTATTAACTTTTTTGTAAACACCTCTTTTAACTCGAATGTCTTCCAATGGATTCCGGTTAAATTTATTTCGCACCACTACTTCACCGCTAATTTTTGCCCCGGAATAAGATAAAAGTTTATTCAACACCTTAACAGTATCTCTCCCACCATAATTTTCGTAAGTTGCAACACTAATTGCATACTTTCCATAAAGTAATTGCTCCATTACAAAATGTCCCCGATCTATAATCACTTTCGTCTGTCCGGACACATTACTTGCATAAGTAGGGGAGCCTAAAATAATACCATCTGCATTTTCAATACAGAATGATAAATTCTCCAAGTCATCCTTATAAATACACTTTCCTGTTTTATAACAGGAACCGCATCCTACACAATATTTAAGTTCCAAATCCGCCACATGAAACAACTGAACATCTACATTGGTATACTTTTTTAACTGCCAATACATTTCAGTTAAGATTAATGCGGTTGCTCCATTTTTCCTATTACTTCCGTTTACAATAACAATTTTCACTATCCTCAGCTCCACTCTTTAAAAATTTCATTTACTTTTTAATTCTATCTATGTATACTCTCTTTAGTAAGTATGCACTTTTTTGTAAGATACTATCTAAAAGGAGAGAATTATGACAGATTCAAAAGAATGCTTTATTAAAGATTTCGGATATGAAAAATTTGAAACTGTTGTCAGCATGATAGGTGGCAAATGGAAACTTCGAATAATTTATATGTTAGCCGTTCATGGTGTTTTGCGATATGGGGAATTAAAACGTTTACTTTCCCCCATCACACATAAAATGCTGACAACTCAACTCAAAGAACTTGAAAAAGACGGACTTGTTCATCGAATGGAATATCACCAAGTCCCGCCGAAAGTTGAATACTCTATGACCGAAATGGGAAGAGATTTACAATCTGTTGTCAGAGAAATGTATTTTTGGATTCAAAAATACGAAATACAATAAAATTACTCCACCCCTCTTGCAAATTTTCCCCCCAAATCAAAAGCATGATTCATCGGTCCCGAACCTTTTCCTAAATCTAACATAGCCGCAAGAGCACCGGAAATATATTCCTTTGCACGTAATATAGACTCTTCCAACGTAAATCCTTTGGCAAGATTTGACGCAATGGCACTTGAAAACGTACACCCCGTACCGTGTGTATTCGGATTATTAATCCGCTTCCCTTCAAACCACCGATATTTTCCATCCGCATACAAAAGGTCATTTGCATCGTTGATACTATGCCCTCCTTTAAGCAAAACAGCCTCTCCACAGTTTTTGCTGATTATCTTGACAGCAGTTATCATATCTTCTTTGTTATGTATTTCCATTCCTGACAAAATTTCTGCTTCGGGTATATTAGGAGTTATAACCGTTGCAATGGGTAATAATTCATTCTTCAGTGTAACCACTGCATCAGTTTGCAACAATTTTGAACCACTTGTCGCTACCATAACAGGGTCAACCACAATATTTTCAGCTCCATAATGCCGCAATCTTTGTGCTATGACTTTTATCAGCCCGCTGGATGAAACCATACCGATTTTCACTGCATCCGGACGAATATCCTCAAACACTGCATCAATCTGCTTTTCCAAAAAGTCCGGCGTAACTTCCATAATATCTGTAACACCGGTTGTATTTTGTGCTGTCAGTGCCGTAATTGCACTCATACCATAAACCCCATTCATAGTCATTGTTTTCAAATCCGCCTGAATACCGGCTCCTCCACCGGAATCACTTCCGGCAATTGATAATACTGTTCTCATCATTATTCTACTCCTTATTAAATTTACGATAATTATTCAGTCCCTTCATAATTACGATGCAAAAATCCATTAAAAGTGCTTCGACCTGTCCTGAATAGCTACAATTTATGCTCATAATAGTAACTCACAATACTTACATTCATATCCACTTTTACGGCTCATCCATCAATTACATTTTTTACCTTTTCTTTCAAATCAGCAGTTGCTTTACGAATATTCTCTGTGGCAAATATAGCAGAAACTACGGCAATACCATCTATTCCGCTGCCTTGTATTTCATGGATATTTTCATAACAAATTCCTCCAATGGCAATCGCCGGAATAGACACAGATGTACAAATTTCCCGCAATTGTCCGCCAGTAATACGTATTGCATTTTTCTTTGTCGGTGACGGAAATACTGCCCCTACCCCAAGATAATCTGCCCCCGCTCTTTCTGCTGCTACCGCCTGCTCTACCGTCTTGGCTGTTGCACCGATGATAAAATCCCTTCCCGTCATTTTACGAATTTCACAAACGGGAGTATCTTCTATCCCAACGTGTACTCCATCCGCCCCGCTTTTCAATGCAACCTCCACGTTATCATTAATAATCAACGGAACATTATAAGAATGACATAGTTCCTTTATTTGTACTGCTTCCGTAATAAATTCTTTTTCACACAAATTTTTTTCCCTAAGTTGAACCATGGTAACACCGCCGATAATCGCATCCTCTACCTGCTCATATAAGCTTTGTTTCCCTACCCACGAACGGTCGGTTATTGCGTAGAGTAACAGCATATTTTTATTGAATTTCATATTACGCACACTCCCTTTCTTATCCTATGCAAACTCAAAATCAGCAAGATACTGACCAATGTTCCCACAAGTCATTATGCCGCTCATTATGCATGCACCTGAAGCTCCGGCTTGTCTTACTTTCCTGATATTCTGCTTATCAATCCCTCCTATCGCATAAACTGGAATTGATACATTTTTGCAAACATTTTGCAAAAAATCGAGTCCCCGTCCTTTCAAACCTTTTTTACAATCTGTTTCGAAAATATGTCCTGCTATAATATAAGTGCAACCAAGTCTTTCTGCTTCTTTTGCCTCTTCTTCTGAATGACAGGAAGCACCAAGTACTGTAAATGCTTTTCTATCCGCTTCATTAAGCGTCCGAAGAATCGGCAGGGGCAAATGAACCGCTGTACAATTTAATTCCTTTGCCACTTTTGCAAAACTGTGAAGTACACAAAGCGTATTGTACTTTTGACATATTTCAAGAACTGCCCTTGCCAACACTCTGTACTCCTCTTCAAGTAAATCTTTTTCCCGAAGAATAATACCATGTGGATTTTCCTTCGCTATTTTTTCTATACGAATTAAAAAATCTTCCCTGCAAAGTTTACAATTCGTAACACATAAAATATCAGACATATAAATAATCATTCAGAACCGGCTGCAGTCCTTCTTCTGCAATATCCTTGTACATCTTATCAAGGCTGCGATTGTCGTCAATTTCAAACTGCTCATCGCCCTGCACACCGTCTGATTCCTTTCCGCTATACTTGCTTTCATGATCACCAATGCCCGTAGATACTCCCGCTGAAACTTTGGTAGCGGCAATCTTCACAATCCCATTTCTAAACTCCGCACTCTCCCTGGAAGAAACTGTAATACCAACGAACGGAAGAAAAATGCGATAAGCACAAATTATCTGGCAGAGCTGCTTTTCATGCACATCTAACGGATTAATTTTGTCATTATTGAGAATTGGTCGGAGTCTCGGACAGGAAAGAGACATTTCCACATGAGGATATTTTCGTTGCAAATAATAAACATGCAATGCACTGGCAAGTGCATCCTTTCTAAAATCAGAAAGACCGAGCAGTGCCGAACATGCTACTCCACGCATCCCACCCCTAATTGCTCTCTCCTGTGCATCGAAGCGATAAGGCCATACACGTTTATGACCGCTCAAATGAAGCGTTTCATATTTATCTGCATCATAAGTTTCCTGAAAAACCGTTACATAATCCGCACCGCACTCATGTAAATAACGGTATTCCTCCGTATTCACCGGATATATTTCCAGTCCAACCATGCGAAAATATTTTCGAGCCAGCTTACAGGCTTCACCGATATATTCCACATTACTCTGCCCACGGCTTTCGCCCGTAAGAATCAATATTTCTTCCATTCCGCTCTCTGAAATAACCTTCATTTCATGTTCCATCTGTTCCATAGTCAGCTTCATGCGATTGATGTTATTGTAGCAATTGAATCCACAATAAACACAATAGTTTTCACAGTAATTGGCTATATAAAGCGGCGTAAACAAATACACCGTATTTCCGAAATGCTTACTTGTTTCTAAACGAGCCTTCTGTGCCATTTGCTCTAAAAACGGTTCTGCTACCGGAGATAAAAGTGCTTTGAAATCCTCTATCGTACACACCTCATGCTCCAATGCCGCTTTTACGTCTTTTGCGGTGTATTTGAAATAATCGTAGGACTTCATTTGCGACATGACATTTTCACATACGTCTGACTCAATAATTTCCATTCCCGGAAGATATTCCATATGATTTTTTCGAAAAAAAGGATTTGTTTCCAGTTTATGTTTCTTTTCAAGTGCCTCTTTTGAAAGATATTCAGCGTCTACAAAAAACTGATTTTCCATCTTAATAACCTGACCTTTCTCTTAATCACGTAAAAAACCTGTCAATGGATCAGACGCCGATGCCCCCCTTGTCAAAACCCTGCCAAGACCTGCAAGATATGCCTTTCTTCCGGCTTCAATTGCCTGACGGAAAGCTGCCGCCATCATTGCCAAATCCCCTGCTGTTGCAAGTGCCGTGTTTGCCATAATGGCAGCAGCACCCATTTCCATTGCCTCACAGGCCTGAGAAGGTCTGCCGATTCCTGCATCCACAATAATCGGAAGATCAATTTCTTCTATCAAAATCTGAATAAACTCTTTCGTTGTAAGGCCTTTGTTTGAGCCAATGGGAGAAGCCAGTGGCATAATAGTAGCTGCCCCTGCATTCACGAGATCTCTTGCAACATTCAAATCCGGGTACATATAAGGCATTACAACAAAGCCTTCCTTCGCAAGAATTTCTGTTGCTTTAATCGTTTCATGATTATCCGGCAGAAGATATTTAGTATCTCGCATTATTTCAATTTTTACAAAATTACCACATCCAAGTTCTCTTGCAAGACGGGCAATTCGAACAGCTTCTTCTGCATTTCTCGCACCCGAAGTATTGGGAAGCAAAGTAACCCCTTCCGGTATATAATCAAGAATGTTTTCCTGTTCTTTTGTGTTCGCACGGCGAACTGCCAAAGTAATTATTTCCGCTCCGGCATCTTTTACTGCTGACTCAATGAGTTTGAGTGAATATTTCCCTGAGCCTAAAATAAAGCGGGAATGAAATTCATAACCACCGATGATAAGTTTATCTCTATCCATTTCTTATTCCTTCTTTCTTCCTAATTTCCAATCCTTTTAATCTAATTCTCCTGCCAAAATACGTAAAACTGTATGTGCCTGATGTGCAGCACAAAGCATAACACGGGATGATAAAAGACCAATACCTTCCGATACATCACTTATTTCATCACCACAAAGATAAAATTTCTTTCCCACTTTTCGAGTTTTAATATCGTTAGGTGAACCCAAACCTGCCATACCGGAGGCAGCAATTAAATGTTTTTCAGGCATCCTTTCAAGTACAAAATTTACAAGCATTGCTTTTTCTTCCGCATAATCAAAGGCTTCGCAAATAATATCTGCTTCACAAAGCAAATCATATGCATTCTCCGCCTTTATTTTTTGAGTATACGTTTTTACCGTGATATAAGGAGCAATCTCACTTATGTTTGCAGCAAGTGCATCTGTTTTATACATCCCGATCTGGCACGCCTTATATTGCTGTCTGTGCAGATTTGATATGTCCACCTTATCAAAATCAACAAGTAACAGCCTGCCGATACCGGCACGTGCAAGCGATATTGCAATATTAGAGCCAAGTCCTCCAAGACCACAGACAGCAACCGTTGCACTTGAAAACTTGCTTTGTAATTCCTTTCCATGTCGCATTTCTAAAGCTTTCCACATATCAGCTTTTGAGGGTATCACATCAACCACCTCCAACAAAACTGACAACTTCAACAGAATCCCCATCCTTAAAAACCGTATTTTCATATGCTGATTTTGGAACAATATCACCATTTTTTTCTACAGCAATTCGCTTTACATCATAATTTGTTGTAGACAAAAAATCTGAAATCGTCTTTCCGGAAACGTCAAAATTTTTTCCATTAATCTTTACCATAATCTTCCTCACTTCTCACTACATATAAACATTTTCTTATTGCGATTAAGTTTTGACCCCAACCTATTACATAAAAAAAGAAAGCTACCGATTTGATAACTTTCTGCCCAAATAAGAGTTTGACCTTGTAGCCAGACATTTACAAGAATTTTCTTTACAAATTCTCTTAAACTTCTCGCTACATTCAAGTTCTTTTTATTAAAAAAGGGAAACTACCCCTTGGTAATTTCCCTCATAAATACACTTCTACAAAGTCGTCCCTACGTTGGCATTATCCAAATCAGGTTATCGGTCTAAGGTCCTACCTTACTCTCAGCCTGTAACACAAGCTCCCGTCTTTTTCATATTTTTTACATACTATATATACAACTATTACCAAAAAAAAGCAAGCCTTTTCTTCATAGAACAACTAAATGAACCACTAAAACCACTAAGTTCTTACTTATGACAAATCAACTACAACAGCCGTTCTTTTATCTCTTCCCTCTTCTCCACAGCAAGTTTTTCAAAAATATTTGCCACATGCTTTTTTACAGTAGCCTCCGTAATATTCAATTCCATTGCAATCTCTTTATTGCTCAATCCCTTTCCTACCTGCACTGCTACCTCTGCCTCACGTCTGGTCAGTCCAAGTTCTAGAAAACGTTCATAACATTCCTGTACCGTCCATGTTTTTTTCGGCTGTTCTGATTGCATATTTTTATTTTCCACTCTTTGTTCTTCTCCTCCGAGGGCTGCCCATATACAAATTCCATAAAGCAACGGACGTAAACTCAAAGCTATATTTTTCATAACTGTCCTTATATTAAAAACTTCGCTTTGTTCCTGTAATTGTACACTGTTTTCATCTCCGCCATACAACATAAAAAACAGCACTATAAAAGTTTCAATGTAACTTGCATACAATATATTCCTTGCGAATAATCCATAATCCGGAGCTTTTTTCTCCCGCCATTCCTTCCAATCCATACCGGGCAGATATAAAATCATTCCCCCTGCAACAACCAGCATCAACTGCCTTAAATTCAGCAATTTTCTTAATTCCAGCTGTAACGCCACAGACACAATAAGCAGATACAGAAAAACAGCAATCATTCTTTTTACTTTTTTCATAAATGCCTATCCTTATCTTATATTTCCTCTACATCATTCATATAATCAATCACTTCTTTACTCAATCGACTTTTTATCGGTAAAAGTAATAAATTCAACATATATGCATACACCAGCGGCAATAGTAAAACTGCCATATTCGCCTGCCACTTCAAAATGTCAAATTCTTTCAACACATTACATATACCTATAAACTGCAACAGCACCGTAATAATTCCCCCTGCACGTAACGACTTTATCGCCACATCCAATGCTTCTATTGCCTTTTTTCTTTCAGCCAATCCACTGTATTCTTTTTTTCCAAAAAATAGGCGAAATGCATTTAAAAAATCCTTTCCGAGTCCGGACGCCAACAATACCGGAAGTGTAATAAACGCC
Source organism: Lachnospiraceae bacterium (assembly GCA_017437065.1). Taxonomy (GTDB): domain Bacteria; phylum Bacillota; class Clostridia; order Lachnospirales; family Lachnospiraceae; genus RGIG3002. Next base: position 6,065 of record JAFSBX010000080.1, on the reverse strand, counting down.
AACATCAACAAACTGGGAACATCCCAAATCATCGTAATCCAGCCGGCTGGAAATCCCATTCCTGCCCCTTCCACAAATACAAAAACTGCAATCAGTCCAATAATAACAAATAAATACATACTCATACACTCCTTCCACTTTTACTCATGTTTCATGATTATAACTCATACTTTCGAAAATCAACAGCCACTGAACATAATATCACCTCCCAGATTCAAAATCCACTTACTTCTATCAATTGTTCTACATAAGTAAATTACATTTCAAACATACTCCACGCACGACAAAAATTCCATACTCCCTAAGTAGTATTTTAGTAGTATAATGCCGAAAAATGGCACAAAAAGGGACTATTCAAGTATCAACATCTGAATAGCCCTCTTTCATCTCATAACTAATTAAAATTAAATACCTTCTGGCAGATTTTATATCCTTCCACAGAAATCTTACGTCCACCTTTTCCCGGCAGATTCATAGCTCCGCCCATAATACCGTTACGCAAACGGAAATGCAACATTCTGTCACTCTGTTTTATGTACTTCCAAAGCTCTTTTTTCTTTTCCAGATTTTCCTCTGTACCCGAACGAATTGCCAAAATGGAAGAAACCGTTGTAATAATTTCCAAATAATTAAACATATACTTCCCAAGTTTTCTGTTACTTGAAAACATCTGCTTATGTGCCACATAAAAATCAACCATCAGCTTATTCACAAGAATCTGCTGATCGATTCTTGAAATCATTACACTTTCATTTACTGACTGGTCTTCACGTCCTATATAATAACGATAAAAATTCACATCGAGATAATACATATTCTTTACAAACGGAAGCGGTTCAAATACAAAAATGTTATCCACATAGAAGGTCTTTTCCGGCAGTCTTAAACCACATTCCTTTAATAGTTTTGTACGGAAAATGACTGAATGCATTAATATGTACTGTCCCTTATGGAAGTGTTTTACATCATTCCATGTAAAAATTTTATTTTCCGGCAATACACGATGATAACGCATAACTTTTTTACGTTCTACACCTTCTTTTTCATATACAAAATTACTGATAAACATATCAATTGTCTTTTCGCCACCCACAAGTTCACGCAATGTATCCAGTATCTTTTTATAAGCGGATTCCTTTACCCAGTCATCACTGTCTACCACTTTAAAATAAAGTCCTGTTGCATTGTCAATTCCTGCATTTACTGCTGAACCGTGTCCCCCATTCTCCTTATGAACAGCCTTTACTATGGTCGGATATTTTGTTGCATATTCATCTGCAATCTGTGCTGTACTATCCTTTGAACCATCATTTACAATAATAATTTCCACATCTTCTCCACCTGTAAGCAGAGATTCCACACAATTCTTCATATAATTTTCTGAATTATAGCATGGAATTGCTATTGACAATAACTTCATAATTTTTCCTCCCGTGTCTTTACACACAAACGCTTTCCCTTATTTGTATACTCGTCCCTATGTTCCTATTTTCTTTCTACAGATATTTTTTTACTGCACTTAATTTTCTTTTTTAAACTTCTCATTACCAAGTTTAATATTTAAATACTTTGTATAAGCAACAAAAGCCGATGGTATCGGATATCTCTCCTCTGTTTCATCAGGTTCTACAAACAAAAGTCCCTGTTCTTTTCCATCCACAGGCATAAGCTCATCCACTCTGATTGCATAACCTTTCATATGCCACTCTTTGTGACTGAAAATGTGCTTTGACGACTCTAACTCTTGAATAAAAATAGGATTCAATCCCCATTCTTTCAATGCTTTAATAACCTGCACCTTAGATTTATGCCCCTCCAAAGACGGAAATTCATATAGTCCGGCTAAAAGTCCTCTGTTTGGCCTTTTATGAATCGCAACACGATTTTCATCTTTGATTATTAGTATCGTCTTCTTTTCAATCGTCCGAGGTTTCTTTTTTGCCTTAACAGGAAACTCCAATACTCTGTCCTCCTTATACGCCTGACAAATTTCATTCAACGGACATTCACCGCACTTTGCCATACCATTAGGCACACATACTACAGCACCAAGCTCCATCATTGCCTGATTAAAATCTCCCGGCCGCTCCGTGGACATTGCATCCAGTAAATCCTGTTCTACACCTTTCTTTACCTTATCACTTAAAATATCCGCATCATCCATACGAAGTCTGGAAATAACACGCAAAACATTTCCATCCACCGCCGGAACCTTTCTCCCGTACGCAATAGACGAAACCGCCCCTGCCGTATAACTGCCGATTCCAGGCAACCTAAGCAGCTCCCCATATTCTTCTGGCATACTACCGCCGTACTCTTCCATTATTACCTTTGCCGCTTTCTGCATATTACGAACCCGATTGTAATATCCAAGTCCCTCCCACAATTTTAGCAGAACCTCTTCATTTGCGCCAGCCAAAGAAGCTATATCCGGTAAAAAATTAAGAAATCTTTCATAATATGGCTTTACTGCTTCTACTCTCGTCTGTTGTAGCATAATTTCAGACACCCACACACGGTATCCTGTTGGTTCTTCCCGCCACGGCAATATCCGGTGCTGTCTGTCATACCATGCAAGTAACGGAGTGCTTATCTTATCAAGCACCGATAAAACCACTGGTACTTCCTCATGAATCTCCATACTTTCTTCTGTCACTTTACAGTCAAATGCCTTAATGCAGACTCCTGCCCGCCTCGCCTCTCTAAGCACCTCTGCAAATTCCGGCTGTGTCTGTTCATTTGGTTCAAAAAAAGAAACGCCTTCCATCTGTATTACAAATATAATATATGCGTCATATCCCTCTTTTTTTGCGTTTATCAGCTCCTTTACGTGTTTCACGGCACGTTCTGATGGTGCATCCGGAAAACGGACAACATTGTCGTTCTCCAAAGTAACACCCTTTACTTCAATAAAAGCCTTTCGCTTACCACATTCCATATAAAAATCAAATCTTGAGTTTTGATACATTGTTTCAGGACGCAGTAATGTTAAATCTGTAAAAAATTCTTTTTTTATCAACCACTCTTCTACCACTTTATTTGGAGCATTAGAATCCATATTCACAATTCTTCCATTTTTAACCACAGCCACCAAATCATATGCCGTACTTCTTGATTCGTTATCACTTTTTTCCAAATACACTTCAGTGCCCGGAACTAAAAGTTCCCGACATCTCCCCGTATTTTTTACATGCACTTTTGCCTTCTTGCCCTCTATCTCCACATAAGCAATAAAGCGGTTTGGACGCTCTAAAAAACGTCCCGTCACTATATTTTTATATCTCACTAATCAAAACCTCAATCTATTATCCCATCCATATGCCATATTCCATCCTCCATTCATATTCAACTTTGAATCAAAATAGAATACAGCAGAATTTATCATTCTCTTTGCAAACCACGTTCTATCTTAAACGATTACACTCGTATTTTTCCAATGTCAGCAGACAACTTTTCAATGCATCATAGCGTTCTTCCACACTGCCATCGTTAATTTCCAAATCTACGGAAACTGCCATGGTGTTAATCATTTCATTCGTAATGCGCCCCTGCAATGCCGCCAAAATATTCAGCCTCTGCTCATAACTGTCCGCATCCAAAAATTCCAAAACCAACGGATCAATGTTTAGCGCCTCTTCTTGTTCCTCTGTAGTTCTATTTTGTTCAGTTCTTATACTGTTTTCCGGTATTTCTCTTACCTGCTTTACTTTTTCCACCTTTTCAAAACGATATTTCTGTCCTGCTGAAGGATACTTCTCTAAATCTGTCTCACTCAAAAACATAGACAATTCTCTTGCATATACCTTAAACTCCCCATAAAGTGCCTGATAGACTACAAGTACCTCTCCCGTTTCCGTATGCTCTGCAAGCGAAAGTACCTGATATAAATTTCCCTTAAAATGTCTATAAATTTCCTGTGGTCTCGGATTCTCTCTCATCTCATCATTCTCCTGTCATTCTGCCACTCTGTTTTTACACAAATACGGCAAATAATCATCCTTATCTTTCTTGATTATAATCCAAAACCCTCTCCTTGTCATTTACAACTTATCCCACTTGCCACTCCCCTATTTTAAGTTGCATTTCGCGCATTATTCTGTAATAAAAATAACACCTTAGAAAATAGCCTATAACCATTTTCTAAAGTGTTATTACCTTTTTATATTCGCCTCCCTGTCCGAAATAGCTCCACAACACGGAAACGCATTAAACAACCTAAAATCTGTATTCCGTTTTGCTCCATTTTTATTGTTTATAATCAGACAAGAAATCCCGCATTCCATCTACTGCTTTTTCTAATACTTCCACCTCCGGCAAGTACACAATTCTGAAGTGATCCGGTTCTTCCCAGTGGAAACCGCCTCCATGAGTAAGCAACACCTTTTTTTCCTTTAAGAAATCCAAAACAAATTTCTCATCATCCTTCAAATTAAATTTTGCTTTGTCAAGTTTCGGGAAAATATAAAAAGCAGCTTTCGGTTTTACCGCACTTACCCCCGGAATGTCATTCATTGCCTTATAAATATATTCTCTCTGCTCATAAATCCTTCCCCCCGGTACCAGCATCTCTTTTGTTACATCTTCATCTTTTAATACCATATCAATAACTGACTGTGCCGGAACGTTGGAGCAAAGCCGCATGGACGATAACAAATTAATACCTTCTACATAACCTTTTGCATTCTCCTTATTTCCACACAGACACATCCAACCACAACGATAACCTGCAATCAGGTGGGACTTTGACAGGCCATTAAAACTGAGTGTCAATAAATCCGGTGCAAGAGAAGCTAAGGCCGTATGCTCTTCTCCGTCCATCACAAGTCTGTCATAAATTTCATCGGCAAATAATATCAAATTATGCTCTCTTGCAAGCTCTACAATCTGCTCCAGAATTTCTCTCGGATACAATGCACCTGTAGGATTGTTCGGATTAATTACTACAATCCCCTTCGTCTTATCCGTAATCTTCTTTCTCATATCCTCAATATCAGGATACCACTCGGACTGTTCATCGCATATGTAGTGTACGGCAGTTCCCCCTGCCAGTGTTACAGACGCTGTCCAAAGCGGATAGTCCGGTGCCGGTACTAAAACCTCATCCCCATAATCCAAAAGCCCCTGCATAGACATGGTAATTAACTCACTTACACCGTTTCCTGTATAAACGTCATCTACCGTTACATTCTCAATACCTTTTTTTCTGCAATATTCTACAATTGCTTCTCTTGCCTTTAAAATTCCTTTGGAATCTGAATAACCTTCCGTATTTATCAGATTTTCTGCCATCTGTTTCACCAGCTTTTCTGACGTACGAAATCCGAAAGGTGCCGGATTACCAATGTTTAATTTCAAAATTTCCATTCCCTGTGCAATCATTCTATTAGCTTCGTCCATAACAGGACCTCTGATATCATAACAAACATTATTGAGTTTTTTTGACTTTTCATACATTTTCATAATCTTTTCCTCACTTTCTCTTTTCACCTTAATCTTCATTAAAAAATCGTCGCTCCTCGGCTTCTCACTACATTCAAGCAATTTACTATTACGTAAAAAAACGCCCCAACGCATATGCGTTAGGGCGAATATGTATCCGTGGTACCACCTAAATTCAGAAATTTCTGCACTCATAAATACCGATTAAAAATCTAATCCGATATCTTTTCCTTTAACGCAGGACTACGCCGATGTCTACTTAACTCATTGCTTACTTAATTATTCCAAGTCGTTCGGATCGGGGCTCCAAGACTGCTTCCATACTGCTTTCAGAAAGATTTTCACCAACCATCTTTTCTCTGCACTGTCTGCGATATGTACTCCTTCTTTTCATTGCCACTTTATTTAGTTCTTTTAAATTATAGCACTCCTTTTTTTTCGTTGCAATCCCTCAAATAATTAAAAATTTAAAACGGGACATAGTCTGTTACTGTACAGACCCCATAAATAATTATTGTTACAATTGCTGAAATTTATTTTTTTATTTTGTGGATTGGCTTAAGCATTTGTGAATACCATGTTGATGGTATTCCATAAATGCTTTTTTTGTTTTATTTATCCACTTT
>JAFSBX010000079.1 GCA_017437065.1 Lachnospiraceae bacterium | reverse complement strand
CTTTAAGGGGCTTATGCAACGAGTCAACTGCAATAGTGGCTTGAACAGCGGGAAAGCCTTTGGCGCCTTTAGACGCTGTCCGGTGTCAAGGGCTTATAGCCCGCAAGCCGAACCACCCGTTTTACGGGTGGCTGCGATTTTGTTTAGGAAAGTATTCAAATACAGTGAGAAGACAAGGCGAATTCGGTTGTACAAAAAGCGGTACAGGTGAATTTTATAGGTCGGGAGAAGGGATGGTCATTTTATGTGGGAAGTAATGAAGGAGTTTATTTGTGCGGTTATAGAAGGAATAGGAGAGGAAATCAGCAGAGCCGGAAGTGGAATTATTGTTTCATTTTTTTGTATGCTTGCATTTTTGTGCATTCTGGTGGGGATTTTTATTGAAAGTCGTTGTGCACGGATTTATTATGTGGCGGCAGGAGGAAAAAGAAAGCTGCTTGGGAATATTTATTTCCGTAATGAGGAAGGACGTTTTAAGGTGAAGATACCGGAACAGTTTCTGGAAAAATCAGAGTCCATATATTATTGCATTGAAGTACAGGAAGATTTTGCGCACAGACACTATATGGAGGAACTTCAGCTTGAGTTGCCGGCAGGGCGAAAAAAACTGGCAATAAAAAAGCATATGCAGTTTAAAAATGGATTACAGATAAAATAGGCAAAAATGTGGTGAGACTTGCACATACAGAAATTTCATACTATAATAAGGTTGCAATTTTATAAAACAGTCACTTAAGAGTTCTTAAGTGACTGAAATTTTTGAGGAGAAAAACCAAGATGAAGTGGGAAGAGAATGTCAGAAAAGTAGTTCCGTATGTACCCGGGGAACAGCCAAATCGTCCGGGAATGATTAAGTTAAATACAAATGAATGCCCATATCCGCCGGCCCCCGGTGTGAAAAAGGTATTAAAGGAGTTTGATTATGAAAAACTAAGACTGTATCCTGATACACAGTCGACTGCTTTGGTAGAAGCATTGGCAGAGTATTATGGTGTAAAGAAGGAACAGGTTTTTGCGGGAGTCGGTTCAGATGATGTGCTTGCCATGGCATTTTTGACCTTTTTTAATAGTGAAAAGCCGATTTTGTTTCCGGACATTACATATTCATTTTATGATGTGTGGGCTGAGTTATTTAAGATTCCGTATAAAGTGTTGCCTTTAAATGAGGATTTTCATATTGTACCGGATGATTACAAAGTAGAAAACGGCGGAGTGATTTTCCCAAGTCCCAATGCACCTACAGGAGTGCTGGAAAGTATGGAAACGATTGAGGAAATTATCAAGGCAAATCAGGATGTAGTTGTCATTGTGGATGAGGCATATATTGATTTTGGTGGACAAAGTGCATTGCCACTTCTTGAAAAATATGAGAATCTGCTGGTAGTACAGACATTTTCAAAGTCAAGAGCAATGGCAGGCTCACGAATTGGCTTTGCCATCGGAAATGAAAAGCTGATTTCCTATTTGAATGATGCAAAATTCTCATTTAATTCCTATACAATGGACAGTCTGACGATACAGATTGGTGCGGCAGCAGTAAAGGATGGAGCATATTTTAAAGAAACTACAGACAAAGTAATCCGTACAAGAGAATGGACCAAAAAAGAATTGAAGAATTTAGGATTTTCATTTCAGGATTCCCAGAGTAACTTTATTTTTGCAGAACATAAAGAAAAAAGTGCCGAGGACATTTTCAATTATTTGAAAACTAAGGATATTTTTGTGCGTTACTTTAAGAAACCGAGAATTGATAACTATCTGCGTATTTCCATAGGAACAGATAAGGAAATGGAAACATTGATAAAGGAGCTTTCAGAGTATTTGAAATAAAAGTGTAGAATACAACGGATAGGGAAATAATAGAAAAAGTTACGGAAGATTTTTTCGCTGAAAGGAGCAAAAAAGTAATGATAAAAAATATTTTAAAGGGTGTTGTGGTAGGTATTGCCAATGTAATTCCCGGTGTAAGTGGCGGAACTATGATGGTTTCCATGGGAATTTATGATGCACTGATTCATTCCATAACACATTTGTTTAAAGAGTTTAAGAAAAGTATTGCTATATTAGCACCAATTTTAATTGGAGCAGCACTTGGTGTTGTAGGATTGGCAGCAGTAATTGAAAAAATGTTTGAGTTTATTCCTATACAGACGAATCTTTTATTTATCGGATTGATTTTAGGTGGTCTTCCGGCGATGACCTCCAAGGTAAAAGGGGAAAAGATAAAACCGGGGCATATAATGGCTTTTCTTCTTTTCTTTGCAGTAGTAGTCGGTAGTGCAGCACTTGGGTCAACAGAGGGAAATGCAGCTGATTTATCTTTAAATATTATTTCTATTGTGAAATTGTTTTTTGTAGGAATTGTTGCATCCGCAACTATGGTAATACCGGGGGTCAGTGGTTCCATGATGTTGATGCTGATGGGATATTATAATCCGATTTTGGAAACAATTAACAGCTTTATCAAATCCGCATTGGCATTTGACTTTGCCGGAATCTGGTCAGGTTTTTGTGTACTATGTCCGTTCGGAATCGGCGTAGTAATCGGAATTTTTGCAATTGCAAAGCTGGTTGAGATTATATTTGAGAAATTTCCATTATATGCATATTGGGCGATTATTGGATTAATTGTGGCATCACCGTTTGCAATTGTGTTGATGAATCTTGGGATTTTCGGAGGATTGAACATTGTTAGTGTTTTAACAAGCGTGGTTACATTTGCAGTTGGTTTCTTTATTGCGAGAAAATTAGGAGATTAGTGGAAGGGGCCGTTTTCCGTGTCGCCAAGCAATCCTACGGATACCATAATCGTATGCGGACGCGCTTTCGCTCGACTCCGAACGTAGCGGACACGTAGGCTTGCAAAGGACGCAAGCCAAGTGCCGACGTTCTTCGACGGTCCTTATACGAAACATGGTATCCGTATGCTTGCTTGGCGGCACGGAAAAACAGGTTGCCAAAGAAAGGAAGATATAAATGGAGGCATATACAGATTTTGCCAGAGTATATGACACTTTTATGGACGAAACGCCATATGAAGCGTGGAGTGAGTTTTTGACAGATGTTTTGAAGGAATTTGGAATTGAGAAGGGGGAGCTTGTGCTGGAGTTAGGCTGTGGTACGGGCTCCCTTACAGAGCTTTTAGAAGATGCCGGTTTTGATATGATTGGTATTGATAATTCTATGGAAATGTTAAATATTGCTATGGAAAAGAGAGCGAACAGGGAAAAAACAGAAGAAGACAACGAGGAAGATGAAAAAAAGGACATTTTATATTTGTGTCAGGACATGCGGGAATTTGAATTATATGGAACTGTGAAGGCAGTTGTCAGTGTATGCGATTCGTTGAATTATCTGTTGTCAGAAGAAGATTTACTGGAGACTTTCCAATTGGTCAATAATTATCTGGATCCGGGTGGAATTTTTATTTTTGATTTTAATACGGTTTATAAATATGCAGAAGTTATCGGTGATACGACGATTGCAGAGAACAGGGAAGAATGCAGTTTCATCTGGGAAAATTATTATCATGAGGAAGAGCAGATAAATGAGTATGATTTAACTATTTTCGTAAAAGAAGAAGCGGAGACTTTCAGACGTTTTACGGAAACGCATTATCAGAGAGGTTATACGTTGGCGCAGATGAAACGATTGGTGGAAGAGTCGGGGATGGAATTTATTCGTGCACTGGATGCGGATACCAGAGAAGAAGTGACAAAAGACAGTGAGCGGATTTATGTAATTGCCAAAGAAAAGAGTAAAAAGAGTCAGGAATAGCATTTATGCATTCGGATAAAGAAAATATAGCATATAAAATCAGTGAATGGAAAATGCTGCAAATAGAACATATAGTTAAAAGCAATTAGAAAATATGATGTGAAAAACAGTACAGAAATGAGGTAATTATGTCAGATTATATTGTAAGAGCAACGGCAGCGAATGCACAGATAAGAGCATTTGCCTGTGTGACCAAAGAAACAGTAGAAAAAGCAAGAAAAGCTCACAATACGAGTCCTGTAGTAACGGCAGCACTTGGCAGGCTGTTGACCGGTGGTGTTATGATGGGAAGTATGTTAAAAGGCGATAAAGATATTTTAACTTTGCAGATACATGCAGGCGGGCCAATGAAGGGAATGACGGTAACTGCGGATTCCAAAGGAAATGTGAAAGGTTATGCAAATGAGCCACAGGTGATGCTGCCACCCAATGCAAAGGGAAAGCTTGATGTAGGTGGAGCAGTAGGTATCGGCTTTATGAATGTCATTAAGGACATGGGATTAAAAGAGCCTTATGTAGGGCAGACTGTATTGCAGACAGGTGAAATCGGAGATGATTTGACTTATTATTTTGCAACTTCCGAACAGGTGCCTTCTTCTGTCGGACTTGGTGTTTTGATGGAAAAAGATAATACGGTAAAACAGGCAGGAGGTTTTATTATTCAATTAATGCCTTTTGCAGAGGAAGAAATTATCAGTAAGCTTGAAGAAAATCTTTCCAAAGTAGATTCTGTTACGGCATTACTTGATGCAGGAAACAGCCCGGAACAGATTTTGGAAATCCTTTTAGGGGATTTAGGGGTAGAGTTTACGGATAAAATGCCTTGCGGATTTAACTGTAACTGTGGTAAGGAGAGAGTTTCCAAAGCGTTAATCAGTGTTGGAAAAGAAGAGTTACAGAGCATGATTGATGATGGAAAGTCAATTGAGGTAAATTGTCATTTCTGTAATACATCTTATGAATTTACAGTAGAAGAGTTAAAAGAAATGAAAAGAAAGGCAACCAGAGGTTAGAAACATAACACGGGAAGGGAGCAGTTTCTATGAAACATGGATTTATAAAAGCAGCAGCAGTTACACCCAAAATAAAGGTGGCAGACCCAAAGTACAATGTAGTGGAAATCTGTAAGAAAATAGATGAAGCGATAGAAGCAGGGGCAAAACTGATTGTATTTCCGGAGCTTTGTATTACCGGTTATACATGCGGAGATTTATTTTTACAGGAGCTTTTGCTGGAACAGGCAAAAGAAGAACTTTTAAATATTGTGGAGTATACGCAGGATAAAGATGCACTTATTTTTGTAGGACTACCCATTGAAAAGGAGCAGAAACTCTATAATGCTGCGGCTGTTATAAAAGATGGGGAGATTCTGGCTTTTATACCAAAACGCTTTATTCCTAATTATGCGGAGTTTTATGAAGCAAGACATTTTACACCGGGAAATGAGGTGGCAGAGGATTTTTATTTCAACGGGGAAATGATTCCTTTCGGTACGAACATTCTGTTTGAATGTGATGCGGTAAAAGGGATGGTTGTCGGGTGTGAAATATGTGAAGATTTATGGGTACCGGCACCTCCAAGTACACGTCATGCTCTTGCAGGAGCAAATATTATTGCAAATTTGTCTGCCTCTAATGGAACCGTAGCAAAAGATGTTTACAGGAACGGGCTGGTTACTTCTGCAAGTGCAAGATTAGTTGCAGCATATATTTATTCCAGTGCGGGAGAAGGAGAATCCACACAGGATGTAGTTTTTGACGGACACAGCATGATTGCTGAAAATGGAGCACTTTTGTCAGAAGCAGAACGTTTTGTGGGAAAAACAATTTATGCGGATATTGATGTGCAGAAGCTTCGCATGGAACGAAGAAGAATGAACAGCTTCTGGGCAGAGGAAAAAGCCCCTTATCTGGTAATTCCTTTTGAATTACAGCAGGAGGAAACAGTGCTTTCAAGAACTTTTGGTATGACACCGTTTGTTCCGATGGCAAGAGAGGCGAGAGATAAGCGCTGTGAGGATATTTTATCGATTCAATCCTATGGTTTAAAAAAACGATATGAACATACCGGATGCAAAAGTGCGGTACTTGGTATTTCCGGTGGACTGGATTCTACGTTGGCACTTCTTGTAACGGCAAAAACCTTTGATATGCTTGAAATTGACCGGAAAAATATTGTTTCCGTTACGATGCCATGTTTCGGAACTACGGACAGAACTTATGAAAATGCATGTAAACTTGCAAAAACGCTTGGAACGGATTTGAGAGAAGTAGATATCAAAAAAGCGGTATTACAGCACTTTGAGGATATCGGACAGGATGTGAACAGCCACGATGTGACCTATGAGAATGGTCAGGCAAGAGAGAGAACGCAGGTATTGATGGATATTGCCAATCAGACAGGCGGTCTGGTTATCGGTACAGGTGATATGTCAGAGCTGGCGCTTGGCTGGGCGACTTATAACGGCGATCATATGTCAATGTATGGAGTGAATGCAGGTGTTCCGAAAACGTTAGTGCGTCATTTGGTACAGTATTATGCAGATACCTGCAACAATAATGAATTAAAAGAGGTACTTCTTGACGTGCTGGATACTCCGGTAAGTCCGGAACTTTTACCGCCGGTGGATGGAGTGATTTCACAAAAGACGGAAGATTTGGTAGGTCCTTACGAGTTGCATGATTTCTTCCTGTATTATATGTTAAGACAGAATTTTGAGCCGGAAAAGGTTTACAGACTGGCACGTCTTGCTTTTAAAGGATGTTATGATGATGAGACGATTTTGAAATGGTTAAAAACTTTTTACAGAAGATTTTTTACCCAGCAGTTTAAACGTTCTTGTCTGCCGGACGGACCAAAAGTGGGAAGTGTTTCTGTTTCACCACGGGGAGATTTGCGTATGCCATCGGATGCCAGTGCATCTCTATGGTTAAATCAACTGGAAGCATTGTAATGGTGCTTCCAGTTTTTTTAGATTTATTTGTCATTAGACGTGGTTTCAGTTTCGACAGTTGCTTCAACGGCTGTCTGGTTTTCAGTGTGTATTTTTGAATTTATTTCTGTATCAGTTCCGGTAAGTTTTGCCTGTTCCAAAGCAGATTCAACAGCATCTAACAGCACCATATAAGTATAGCGGTTTTCATCAGAGTATGTAATTTCATCCAGATTTTGAACGTCCAGAATCTGTTTTGTTAAATCGTCGAAAGAAGGTTCTACTAAAGGGTACATGGTAGTAATGGCCTCATCCAGATTGACAATACGTAAATCGGTGATTTCGGTTTCGGCAACATCAACTTCAATGGAAACATTACTGCCATTTAAGGATAAACTGGTGGAATAAGTGCCCGGTTCATAGGTAACGGCTGTGGAGGAAGAAGTTTCCTCTTTTTTTGATTCTTTGTCCTTAGGAAGAAACATGACAACCAGCAGTATAATAAAAAGAATCCCGAGCACAGCAAATATTCCGGTATAGATCAGTTCTTTTAAATGTAATACGACAATTTTGGTTTTGGCACTCATAGAATATCCTCGCATATCATTTTCTTTTATATATCATATGAATACCGGAAAAAGAATATGACAAAACAAAGTGCAGCAGCCGGTGAATATTTTGATGAAAATATATCGTACAATCGTATAATGTGATTTAAAATGTAATTGCAAATATAAGGAAAATATGTTAAATTAACATCAACAAATATATGAAACAGGTCTAAGATTCTGGTGAGTTCTCACCTCTTATTTCCTGAATTACAAATCAATCTAATACGGAGGTGTTTACTTATGCAGAGTAATACGGCAAATGTTACAAATATGCAGATGCAGGACAGCAGCAGTAAAATTATTTTTGATGAACCGGTGTTGTGTGCACAGTTTCTAAGGGATTACAGTAATATTCCGATGTTAAAAAATGTACAGCCGGAAGATATAGAGGATGTGTCAGAAAGGTTCGTACATCTGTTTTCGGAGGAACGGAATGCGGATACGGTAAAGCGGGTAAGACTGGAAAATCAGGTTCCGTTTTTCATGGTATCTCTTATTGAACATAAAACATACGTAGATTATAATGTGGGTATGCAGATACTCAGGTATATGGTCTATATTTGGGAAGATTATGAGAAAGAAATGGACAAACTTCATGAAAAGGACAAAACTGTAAAAACAAAAAAACAGAAAGATTTTCGATATCCTGTTATTTTGCCGATAGTTTATTATGAAGGAAAACGAGAGTGGACTGCCCCACGTGAGTTTAAAGAGAGGATATGGTTACAGGAAGAATTTGCTCAGTATATACCAAATTTCGCTTATGAATTGATACAGCTTAAGGATTATTCTAACGAAACATTATTAGCACATAAAGATGAGATTTCTTTAATTATGATGTTTAATAAGTTGCAGGATTTGGAAGATATTGATGAGATAAAGAGGATAGAGCCGCAGGACATAGAGGCTATTGTGAGCAAAACGCCGGAATATTTATTGGAAATTGTAGTAAGAGTAATTCGTGCATTTCTTTTCAAGATGAATTTGCCTATGGAAGAAGCGGAAGATGTAGTAGGAAAAATAAAGGAGCGCAGAATGGGTTATTTATTTGAAAATATGGAAAAATTAGATATTCAGTTGGAGCGTAGATTGAGGAAAGAAGCAGAAGAAGTACTGGCACAGGCACAAGAGGAGTTTAAGATTAAAACGGAAATTATGGAGCGGAAAAAGGAGGAATTAGACCGAGAAAAGGAGGAATTAGGCCGGGAAAAGGAAGAGATAGGCCGGGAAAAGGAAGAGATAGGCCGGGAAAAGGAGGAGATAGGTCGAGAAAAGGAGGAGATAGGTCGGGAAAAGGAAGAGATAGGTCGGGAAAAGGAAGAGATAGGCCGGGAAAAGGAGGAGATAGGTCGGGAAAAGGAGGAGATAGACCGAGAAAAGGAAGAGATAGACCAGGAAAAGGAGGAGTTAGATCGAAAAGCAGAAGATTTAGAGCAAAAACATCATCAATTTGTAGTTCATATATGTAAAATGGTAGGAATGGCAAAAAATGATGCATGTAACCATCTGACAGAAGAATTACAGATGGCAGCGGATGAGGCAGAGAAAATAGTAAATGCATATTGGGATGAACAATAATAATGGCAAAAGGAAATTTGTGTTATTGTGGCTCTAAAAATTGTAATATAGGCATATTTAGTTTATAATAAATAGATAAAAGGATTTAATAAAAAGCACGGAAAAATATTCATTAAGAGGGGGAATCGAATGAAGACTTTGAACCGTACTCAGTTAAAATTTATTGCGATATGTGCCATGTTGTGTGACCATTTTGCATGGGGTTTTTTAGATTTTTATTCAGTACCGGGACAGATCTTACATATAATCGGCCGTTTTACTCTTCCGATTATGTGCTTTTTTATAGCGGAAGGTTTCCGGCATACTTCAAGCAGAGTGGAATATATCAAACGTATGGTAATGTTTTGGATTGTTGCAATAATACCTTTTTATCTGTTTTTTCATGAAGTATATGATTATAGGCAGAATATTATATTTGACTTATTGTTAGGACTTTTAATGCTTGCTGTGCTTGAAAATAAGAAGCTTAAGCTATGGCAAAAGATTAGTCTTGGAACGCTATTGTTTGTGACATCAGCATTGATTGGCGGATGGGTTATTATGCCGATTTTGTACATACTTGTATTTTATTATGTCAGGGATTTTAAGAAACAGGCAGCATGGATATGTGGGCTTACAGTGGCATTGGAGGTCTTTTTAGTCGTTGCCATATGGCTTAACGGGATATGGCATTTTTCACATTATGACTGGCCTTGGTATGATAAACTGTATTTTCTTGGATTTATGCTTCCGCTTTTACTCCTCAAACGTTATAACGGAGAGAAGGGGAAAGATATTATTGGAAAATATTTTTTCTATTTGTTTTATCCGGCGCATTTCCTTGTTTTGGCAGCAGGGAAAGCTGTGGTTGCAGGATGTACGATATATGAGATTTATGTGACATGTCATATCATTTCGTTATTGGTATGCTTAGGAATTTTGCTCTTGGTAATATTGGCAAAGCCATCGAGAGGACAGAATGCAACGCTGTTATTGGTTCTATCGGGGTGTATCTACCTGTTTGGCTTTTGTGTAGAGATTATCTCTGGAGATGTGCATGGATTTTATGCAGCTACGGTTGTGCAGTATTTTGGTGAGTGCCTTCTTATGATGGGATTTACCTACTTTGTAGGGGAAATGTGTCATAAAGAAGTACCGGGATATTTGTATGCACTGGAAGGTCTTTGCAGTATTGGTATAATGTGGATGCTCTTTACTACGAGAGAAAATCAATTTTTTTACGCATCTATAGAGGCGGATGCAAGTGGACCGTTCCCGCGACTGGTACTTGTACATGGCTGGGGATTTTGGATTTTTGTACTGTATATGGCTATTATATGTGTAAGCTGTTTTGTAGTGTGTATTTGGGAAATGCGGCGTTTAGTAGGAGTGGAAAGAAAAAGATTGTTGTGCACAGCCTGTGCCATTGTGTGCCCTTGGATTCCGAATTTTATACGTAATACGGGAATAACAGGTGGTTATGAAGTTCCGTTTATCGGTTTGGCAGGTGCCGTTATTTTGGTAGGAATGGCATTGATAAAGTACGGTTACTTTGATTCTATTGCTTTGGCGGGAGAAAATGCCCTAAAACATGGTACGGAAGGAATTATGGTAACTAATACGAATCATATTATCACCTATTATAATAAAAGAATGGAAGAAATGTTCGGGCAACTTTCGCTTAAGAAGAATGTTTATGAAAACAAGATTTTAGGGGACATTTTTGAAGGAAACATACGAACTCTTGAAATTAAAGGCAGAATGTATGAAATGCGGGTGGAATCGCTGAAAGAGGGAGGCTGTGTGCAGGGATATATGTTATGGGTGTTTGATATTACAAAACATCATGACATGCTTATGAAGTTGAATACACTTGCAAACAGAGATTCACTGACAGGTATTTATAATAGAAGCTGTTTTAAAAATTTGCTGGAAACCTATCTGGAAAAGAAGGGTGATGGAGCATTCTTTATGATGGACCTGGATAATTTTAAGCAAATTAACGACAGATTCGGTCATCAGACAGGGGATGAGGTATTAGCAAAGTTTGGACAGGTATTGCTGGAATTAGGAGAAGAAGCAATTCCATGCAGAATTGGCGGAGATGAGTTTGGGTTATTTTGTAAAAATATAACAAATACAAAAGAACTCGAAAATGTAGCTGTGAGAATAGCCGAAGAGTTTCAAAAAAAACTATCCGGGGAGAAGTATGATGGAATAACGACAGTGTCTTTAGGAATTACAAGAACAATGGATGCTGCGGGAAGAGATTTTGAAAAATTATACAGTAATGCGGATAAAGCATTGTATGTTGCAAAAAACAGAAGTAAAAATACTTATTATATACTTTAATTCGTGTTCTTTTGTAATTACGAAGAAATGGAATAGTTGGATTTTTTATGAAATGCGGAGTATGTGGGGAATGTGTATGAAATGTTTCAAAAAAATTGCGTGGTTTGTTTTATTTGCTTTTTTGACATTAATTGGGTTTGTTATCCTGACGTTTAAAGTGGATGACATGACACTTTACAAAGGGAAAGTGTATGATTTTAATGATGGCTGGACGCTTATGAGAGAGGACGGCAGCAGTCAGGTTTTGGACAAACTTCCGTTTTCAGGCACAAGCAAACCGGAAGAAAAGGTTGTGATAGAAAACAGGATTCCAAAGGAATATCGGGGGAAATCTATGTCTTTTTTATCAGCCGATAAAATGCTTTCGGTGTTTATTGACGGAGAGCAGGTTTATGAATTTGGAATGTCGGATGAAAGGAGTTTTGGACGTACACCGGGAAGTGTAATCAATTTCATAGATATTCCTTATGAGCTGGAGGAGGGAGAAATACGTATAGAAATGATTTCTCCATATGCGGATTATGCTGCCAAAGTAAGTACTGTTACTATAGGTAACAGAGACATATTGATTTTAAAGCTTTTCATGGACAATGCTTTGAACTTGTTTTGTGGCTTTGTAATTATTGTCTGTGGTATCGGTTTTGCCTTTTTATTTATAATTCAAAGAGTATCGCGACAGAATACAGACGGAATTATGCAAATAAGCGGATATTGTATTGTCTCATCAGTGTACTATTTTATTGAAACAAAGACACTTACTATATTTTATGGAAATCAGACATTGTATTCAGTACTTGTATTTTTATGTCTGATGTTTATGCCGCTTTTGATTGGGATTTATTATGGAAGCAGTTTCCTTGGAATTTACCGGAAACGATGGTACATATTATTGGGAATGATTTGTACCAATATAGTAGTGCAGGTTGTGTTCCAGTTGTTGAATATTTTTGATTTTATGGAGATGGCATTTGTATCCCATGCTTTGATTACTATAACAATTCTTGTCATTGGAAAGACTTATTTTGACTATATCAGAAAAAATCATGCAAAAGGTATGTTGCCGGAATTGAGTGCATTATTTTTCATGACGGCAGGCGGTACCATTGATATTTTGCGAATGTATCTGGTGGGTGCGGGAGATATGGGAAAGTACAGCCGTTTCGGAGCTACTGCTTTCAGTATCATTATGCTGTATAAACATTTCAGGCAGGTAGTTATGGGATATTCGCATAATATTGCGGAAAATGCACGACTTGTACAGCAGGAAATGGAAATTGTGGAGAAGAAAAATGAAGAGCTGAAAAAGGCAAATGAGCTTGCGGAAGAGGCAAAACAGGAGGCACTTGCAGCCAATGAAGCGAAAGGTAAATTTCTGGCTCATATGTCTCACGAGATACGGACACCTATTAATGCGGTAATTGGTATGGACACCATGATTTTGAGGGAATCAAAGGATATGCAGATTAAGGAATATGCATTGGATATTCAGAATGCAGGACAGAGTTTACTTGCCTTGATTAATGATATTCTTGATTTTTCAAAAATTGAATCGGGAAAAATGGAAATTATTTCCGTGGAATATGATTTTAGCAGTATGATTCATGATATATCCAATATGATTTCGGCAAAGATAAGTTCCAAAAAGCTGCAGTTTCATATTTGCGCGGATGAGAATCTGCCATCAAAATTATTGGGAGATGATGTCAGAATCAGGCAGGTTCTTGTAAATTTGTTGAATAATGCGGTAAAATATACGAGTGAAGGTAGCGTTACCTTAAAAGTAGATGGTAAAATACAGGAAGACAAAGTTATTTTAAATTTTTCTGTTGAGGATACCGGAATAGGAATTAAAGAAGAAGACATTTCGAAGCTGTTCAAAGAATTTGAGCGTATTGAGGAAAAGCGTAATAGGAATATCGAAGGTACGGGACTTGGAATCAACATTACAACACAGCTGTTGATATTGATGGGAAGCAGATTGCAGGTGGAAAGTGTTTACGGAAAAGGGTCAAAATTCTATTTTACTCTTGAACAACAAATTATGGATGTTACGCCTATAGGAAATTTGGAGGAACGTATCAGACATCAGGGTACGGAATATTCCTACAAGGAAGTGTTTACTGCACCTAATGCACAGATTCTTGTGGTGGATGATAATGTAATCAATCTTAAAGTATTTATGAATCTGCTAAAGACGACCAAGGTGAATGTGGATGTTGCAGGGGGAGGGCTTTCATGTCTGGAAATGGTATGTAAAAAGCATTATGATTTGATTTTTCTGGATCATATGATGCCTGATCTGGATGGTATTTCTACGTTACATCAGATGAAAATACTGCCGGAAAATCAATGTAAGGATACGCCGGTTGTAGCTTTGACGGCAAATGCCATTACCGGAGCAAAGGAAATGTATATGGCAGAAGGATTTGATGCATTTCTGTCTAAACCGATTAATCCTGAAAAATTGGAACAAATGATTTTATTGCTTCTGCCGCGTGAATTACTGGAATTTGAAGTAAAGGAAGAGGACGGTGTACAGGAAACAATGGCTTCAACTGTTTCGGAAAATTCAAGGGATGATGAGTTACCGATGATTGACGGCGTTGATTGGAGTTATGGATTAATGCATTTACCGGATAAGGAGATGCTGCTTGATACGGTAGCGGATTTTTACAAGTCCTTAGATTCGGAAGCAAATCATCTGGAACAGATGTACATGGAAATCAGAAATAATTCTGATATGCTAAGGCAGTACAAGATTAAGGTTCATGCCATGAAAAGCTCTGCAAATTTGATAGGAGCCATTATGCTTGGAGGAATGGCAAAGCTGCTTGAAAATGCAGCAAGAGATGAAGATTTAGAGATAATAGACCGTTTTACACCTGTTTTTCTAAAAAAATGGAGGGAGTTGAAAGAAAGTCTGAAAGAATGTGTGAAGGAATCAGAGGGAGAAAAAGAGGAGGTAACGGATTATACAATCATTCTGGCATATCTGGAAATGCTTCGGATTGCCATGATAGAGATGGATATTGATGGAATGGATCAGTATATGGCTGAACTTGAGAAGTTTACATATCCGTCCGATATACAAAGTGGTATGGAACAGCTTGCAGGACTTGTAACTGATATGGACAGTGATGCAGCAGTACCAATCATAGAAGAACTTATGAATCGCATGAAAACAAATGCAGAATAGAGAGGTGTCGTATGAAAAAAGTACTTTTAATAGGAGAATTAAATCAGACAGTCAGCAATTTAAATAATTATTTATTAGATTATTATCATACACAAATCTGTGCAGATAATACAGAAATTGTGAAAGGAATGGTAAAAGTTTCCAAACCCAATATTATTATTATCTGTCTGGTTGGTGTGGGAGAAGTGGACAAGAAAATGCTTGACTTTTTCAAAAATGAGATACCGACTGTACCGGTATTACTGGTAGGTACAGGTGATGAGTGTAAATATTACCAGAATTATTTTGAAGAAGAGCAGTTTGATTTCCTTCTGCGTCCCACAACACAGACAGCACTTTTACAGAAATGTAATGAAATGCTGAACGGGGGAGAAAGTGAGCCGGAAGAGGAAGTGGTTACGGTGCAGACTGAGTATAGAAAAAAAAGAATTATGATTGTGGATGACAGCCCGATTCTTTTAAGAAGTATAAAGTCAATATTGGATAACAAATATGAAGTTATGGTTGCTACGTCCGGAGAAAAAGCACTTCCTTTAATAAAGAAAAAACAGCCGGATTTGATTTTACTTGATTATGAAATGCCGGAATGGGATGGAAAGAAGACGTTGGAAGAAATTCGTAAAGATGAAGAAATCATGGATGTACCGGTTATGTTTTTGACCGGAGTGGCAGAAAAGGAATATATTGCAGCGGTGTTGGGATTAAATCCGGCAGGTTATCTTTTAAAGCCTGTTGAACAAAGTAAGCTTTTAAAGACGATAGAAGAAGTATTAGGGGTCTGCTAAAAATCATAATGTTTCATACAGATTAGTAAGACTAAATTAGAAAAAGTGAAGTGATGAGGAGACAGCACAGACAGTACTGTCCCTGATGAAATACAAAGATTGATATAGTGGAGAAAATGTATTATGAAATTTACAAAAATGCATGGATGTGGAAATGATTATGTTTATGTGAATGGTTTTGTGGAAAAGATTCCTCAGGAAAAGAAACCGGATATTGTCAGAAAGTTAAGCGACAGACATTTTGGAATTGGCGGTGACGGTGTCATCTTTATTAATCCGTCCGAAGAAGCGGAATTTGAAATGGAAATGTACAATGCGGATGGTTCCAGATCAGAGATGTGTGGTAACGGAATCAGATGTGTGGGTAAGTTTGTTTATGATAAAGGTTTGACGGATAAAACAGAAATTAGTGTTATCAGTGCCGGAAAAGTAAAGTATCTGACACTACATACGGAAAATGGAAAAGTGTCAACTGTACGTGTGAATATGGGTGAGCCGGAGTTTGTAGCTGAGAATGTTCCTGTAATATCATCCAATGAGCAGGTAGTAGATGAAGATATTGAAGTAAATGGACAGACTTACAAAATGACATGTGTTTCCATGGGAAATCCACATGCAGTTGTTTTTATTAATGATACAGACAAACTGGAAATAGAAAAAATCGGACCATATTTTGAAAATCATGAGCGCTTTCCAAGACGTACTAATACGGAATTTGTTCAAGTAGTTGACAGAAACTATGTAAAAATGCGTGTATGGGAGAGAGGTACAGGAGAAACTCTTGCCTGTGGAACAGGATGTTGTGCTACAGCAGCGGCTTGTGTGTTGAACGGACTTACGGAAAATAAGGTAACAGTGGAAGTGTTAGGCGGAAAAATTCTGATAGAATGGAACAGAGAAGAAAATCTTATTTTCATGACAGGACCTGCGGAAACTATTTTTGAAGGTGAAGTGGAAATTTAGAGAAAAATTACAGTTATTTAGAAAGAGGAATATTGTGGAAGAAGCACAGTTTAATTTAGCTGTGGAAAAGATGAAAGCCGGAGATAAAGAGGGCCTGAAGGAAATCTATCAGGCCTATATCAGTTACATCTATTCCATTGTATATCAGTTGATACAAAATAAAGAAAATGCAGAGGATATTACAAGTGAGTTTTTCCTTCGTCTTTGGGAGAAGGCAGGACAGTATAAAGTAGGTCAGAGTGGACATAGGGGTTATTTAGCTACAATAGCCAGAAATATGTCCATTGATTTTTTGCGAAAAAACGGCAGGGAACAGCTTGTGGAAGAGCAGGAAGAGACTGGGAATGTCGGAGGAACTGTAGAAGGAAGTATTTCGGTGGAGCAGGAAGTTATTGAAGAACTGTCCATGAAGGAAGCGTTGGATAAGCTGGATGTTCGTGAGCGGGAAATTGTACATTTGAAAGTCATGGGTGAACTGACTTTTCAGGAAATTGCGGATATTCTTGCAATGCCGCTTGGCACAGTAACGTGGAAATACAGGAATGCTTTAGAAAAATTGAGGAGGTGTGGATATCATGAGTAAAAGTATGGAAAAAGAATATAAAGAATACATGTTGATGGAAACACCGGATTTGTGGAGCAGAATTGAAAAGGAACTTTCAAAACATGAAAATGTAGCAAGGACAGAAATAATACAAGAGAAGACGGAAAAACAGCCGAGGATACAGTCAGAAGTAGTGAATCAGGAAGAACAGCTGAAGATACAATCAGGAGCAGTGAATCAGGAAGAACAGTCGAAGATTCGTCAGGAAATCATGAAGAAGGGGGAGCGGTCTGACATAAGAAACGGAAATAAAAAACGAAACATCAGAAGATGGACAACAGTTGGTAGTTTGGCAGCAGCAGCTTTGGTTGTGGTAGTAGTGTTTCCGTTTGTAAATGGCAGTATAAAGTCAACAGAATCTCTGGCGGACATGAGTGCGGCAGACACAGCAGGCAGCACTATGATGGAAGATAATATAGCCGAAAAAGAAGAGTTTGCAGTGGACATGGAAGCTGATATGGCATCGATGGAGGGAAATGGTGCGAGTACAATTACGGCGGAAGTGACAGAAATGGAAGCTGCGGAGGAAATGAACGAAGTGCAGTATGCAGAGGAAGAGGCACCTGCCACAGAGCAAGTAAAGTTAAAAGCAGATGTGGTAATCATTGAGATTACTGAAAAAGAAAACGGCATTATCCTCTATTCGGGAGAAACTGAAAGTGGAGAAATTTATATTTTTACCATAGATGAAAATACCATATTTACAGGAATAGAAGAGAAAAGAGAAGGACTACAGGAAGGAAACAATTACTGTATTGAGGTAGTGGCAGAAGAAGCCGGATATTTGGCGGTTTCTGTAGAGAAAACACAATAAAAAAATTTTTCAAATTTTACCATAAAAATATAAGCTTTCAGTCGTATCTTTTATAGAAGGACGAAATGAGAGCTTTTTTCGTGCTTCTAATACAAATTTTCATGCGAAAAAAGGGAGGTTTTGTTATGAAAAGAATGATGAAAAAAGGAATAGTAACAAGATTAATGATTGCATCAATAATGTCTGTTTCTCTTACGGGGTGTGGTGCTATGGAAAAAAGTACGTCGACAGCTGACATGAGTGTTGCGGAATATGACAATGGAAGCGGAATCATTTATGAAGATGCTTGTGTTGAAGTGGAAGCGGAGGCAATGGACATGGCTGGTGTAACGATGGAAGAAGGAGGAGTAACGGATTTTAATACAGAGGAGTATCATGCAGAAACAGAAACTGCTTTTGCAAAAACATCGGTATCACCACTTTCTACTTTTTCGGCAGATGTGGATACAGCTTCTTACAGCAATCTTCGCAGGATGATTGAGGACGGTTATGGTCTGGATGAAATACCTGAGGGTGCTGTCAGAATTGAAGAAATTTTGAACTATTTTGATTATGATTACAATTTGCCGGAAGGGGATGAACCTTTTGGCGTAACTACACAGATTGCGGATTGTCCATGGAATGAAGAAAATAAACTGTTGGCAATCGGGTTAAAATCAGAAGAAATTGATTTTTCTGAGAGTGGAAGTTCTAATTTCGTATTTTTATTGGATGTATCTGGTTCCATGAATGATAGGGATAAGCTGCCGCTTTTGCAGAGAGCATTTGCTGTATTGGCAGAAAATCTGACAGAAAAGGACAGAGTATCCATTGTGACATATGCTGGGGATGACCGTATATTACTGGAAGGTGTCAGTGGTGATGAAACGGAAGAAATACGGGATGTGTTGAATGACTTGGAAGCAGGGGGAAGTACCAACGGAAGTAAGGGGATTGAAACAGCTTATGAGTTGGCAGAAGAATATTTCATTGAAGGTGGAAATAACAGAGTGATTTTGGCAACCGACGGAGATTTGAATGTAGGAACAACTTCGGAGAGCGAATTGGTTGAATTGATTGAAGAAAAGAGGGAAAACGGAATATATTTGACAGTGTTGGGATTTGGTACGGGAAATTTGAAAGACAACAAGATGGAAGCACTTGCGGATAACGGCAACGGAAATTATGCTTACATTGATTCTTTGGGTGAAGCAAAGAAGGTGCTAGTGGAAGAGATGGGTTCCACACTTGTAACAGTAGCTAAAGATGTGAAATTGCAGGTAGAATTTAATCCGGAAAAGGTAAGCGAGTATCGTTTGATTGGCTATGAAAACAGAAGACTTGACGTTCAGGATTTTGAGGATGATACAAAAGATGCAGGCGAGATTGGCGCAGGCCATACCGTGACAGCCCTTTATGAAATTGTTCCGACAGTTGAAGGTGACGAAGTAGAATCTGATTTGAAATACAGTGAAACGGTAACAAACGGTAGTAATGAATGGCTGACAGTCAGCATTCGTTATAAAGAGCCGGAAGGTGAGGAAAGTATATTGTTGGAGTATCCGGTGGACGAATCCTCTTATACGGAAAATCCTTCGGATGACTGGAAGTTTGCAGCGGCAGCAGCAGAGTTTGGATTGGTAGTAACAGACAGCGATTTTCAAGGGGCGGCATCATTGGAGCATGTGAAGGATGTATTGAAGGAGTTGGATATTGAAGAAGATGAGTATAAAGAAGAATTTTATGATTTAGTAAAGAAACTGATAAAGAACAGTTGAGATATTTCATAAGGACATAAAGTATTATATGTATACTTAGATTAGGTAAAGGCTACTACACTTAGTGATGTTTAAAGAGTTGGTGTAGTAGTCTTATTTCTTGTATAATCAAAGATTATGATAGTATTGTTTTACGCTTGACATGAAAGAATGCACATGCTACGCTGGATTTAAAGGCGAAGTTAAACGTTTTACTAACGGAAAAGAATGAAATATTAAAGAAGGTATCGTATTATGGAAAAATTCAGTTTATTGTATCCGTCAGATTATGACAAAACAAAAGAAGTATCAATGAAAGATTTTAAATTTATTCAGTCATTGCGTATCGATGACATGGTAATTCTGATAAAGGAAAGCTATCGTGGATTTGCAGATTTGGCATTAGAGAACTATTTTACTACGAGTCCGGAAGTTTTAAGGTATCGATTGGCTATTGTAGAAGATTTAGTTGAAAATAAAGTTTTGTATGAAGTGTTCTGTAAAGCAGTTTCAATAATATTCAATATTAGCGATATGCGGCGTGCGCTCAGTAGTGATTTTACTGTTGAGTCAGCATTAAGTGCAGTTCGTTATCTTGAGATGTATCAGGAGATTGTAGATCTTTTTGCAGAGTCATTAAGAGAGTGTGAAGTGCATTCAGAGGGAATGAACGAATTTAAAAAACAAATACTGGATATTGCAGAAAGCGAAGATTACAAGAATCTTAGCGAATCACTTTCTAAAATGGATATAAACTTCGGATTATTAAAAAGTATTACAATCGGGGTAAATCTGGATGAGAATCTTCGGCCAAAGGAAGCAGGAATTGTTGCTGTAAATCATACTTCATTTAAAGCAGGAACAATTATAGATAAGTTGTTGAAGAAAACAGAAACAGATGCTATGTGTCTGCTGTCTCCGTTCTATCCTTTGAAAAAGGCATTTCGCGGAGAGGATTTAAAGAATTTTAATTCGTCAATACATGATTCACTACAGCAGATTTTTGCAAAGTCACTTCGTAGTTTTGAACCTGCAATACATAATTACTACAATACAAATACTGCAATGTTTATTTCTATGTTGGATGATATTCGATTCCTGACAGCAGGGGTGGGATTTATTTTATCTATGAGGGAAAAGGGATATCCAATGTGCAAACCAACGGTTGCCACAATGGAAGAGAAAAAATGTGAGTTGGAACAGGTATATAATCCGATGTTGGTTAGAAACTCTGTGGAGGAGAACATAGTATCCAATTCCTTTACATTTGATGAAAACGGAAGATTTTACATTGTGACAGGTCCAAACCACGGCGGAAAATCTATTTTTGCATATTCTGTGGGAATGGCACAGGCGTTATTTCAGTTGGGTCTGTTTGTTCCGGCAGAAAGTGCAGTAATGAGTCCTGTTTCGTCTATATATACGCATTTTCCGGCTTCTGATGAAAATAACTATGGAAAAGGAAGGCTGGAAAGTGAATGTGCGAGATTAAGTGAAATCATGAAAGATTTGTCAGAGACAGATATGCTTCTTATGGATGAGTCGTTTTCCAGTACAAGCGGTTTGGAAGCAGGATATATTGCTTCGGAGGTTTTGACGGGAATAGGAGCAATTGGCTGCTGCGGAATATTTGTTACTCATATTCATGATTTGCCACAGCAGGTAGAGCAGTACAATGCTCATCCCATGAATAAAGGAAAGATAGATAATCTGGTAGCATTAATGGAAAATAAAGAAAGTGGAAAGAGAAGTTATAAAGTGTGCCGCACAACACCGGACGGTTTAAGTTATGCAAAGGATATTGCAAAGCGCTATGGATTGAATCTGGAAGGGATTCTGGGAAAGAAAGTATAGACTATGGTTACTGTACAGACCCTAGCTTGCATTAAATAAACCGATGGTATAGACTTGAACTAATCAAGTAAAACCATCGGTTTTCTTTATCCAAATATCTTGGACACTCTGTCAAACAGATTTGCCTCATCTTTTTTACGCATCAT
>JAFSBX010000078.1 GCA_017437065.1 Lachnospiraceae bacterium | reverse complement strand
TAGCAATGAATCCAATGAAATATTTAGAAGAAATATTATCATTTTAAAAAGAGTATTTATGGAGTTGGATGAAGGAAAAGATTCATGCGTTTGTCGTGTAAATAGTGAATGGGGGCTTGTGCGTGGAACAAGTTTCGTTTATAATTAATAAATTAAGTAGAACGAGTGATCGCGGCTGTCATTAGACAGGTGAGGAAAGTCCGGGCTTCGCAGGGCAGGATGCCGGATAACGTCCGGTGGAGGTGACTCCAAGGCTAGTGCAACAGAAATATACCACCAGACAGGCTGCTTTGCAGTCTGTCTGGCCAGGGTGGAAAGGCAGTGTAAGAGACTACCGTCCCGTTGGTAACAACGGGAGCCATGTAAACCCCATCCGAAGCAAGGCTGAATAGAAAGCGACAGGTTTGCCCGACCTGCTTTCAGGTGAGCCGCTTGAGGCTGCTGGCAACAGTAGTTCTAGATAGATGATCATTCGATGACTTTTGTCATCCGACATAACCCGGCTTACGTGTCTGCTTAATGTAAAGAGAGGCTTTCATATTGGTACAATGAAATTTTTTTATCGAAATTTTTCATTGTGTTAATGTGAAAGCCTCTTTTTAAGAAGTTATTTTCGCTAAAAATAAGGGTATTTTCGTGGAATCAGTGTAAAGAAAGTTTCAATATAGTATAATTTATCTTCGGAAATTTTTGCTTTTGTATTATATGATATTACAAATGTTATCTGAAAGGAATTAGATATGTATCTGCAGTCAGTAAAAAAAGAGGAAAAACTGGTAAATACTATCATGTTTACTTATATCCTTGGGATTGCAATTTCAGGATGGTCATTTGTTATGATATTTCTAAATGGCGGAATTCGGGAATGTATTTTTCCGGTATCAGGCGTGTGTGCAATTTTAACAAAAGTTTTTGAAAAGAAATTAGGCAGTGCGGCGAAGTATATATATGCCTGTATACCACCTGTAATAGGAGCAATTACCTGTGCAGTCTGTAATACAAATGACAGTGCAAGCTATGTTTGTATTACTCATTATTATTTTGTGGCAACTCTGTTGTTAGTGCCGTATTATGATTTGAAACTGATTAGGGTAAGTACAATTGTTACCATTGTGGTAAATGCCGGAACGATGATTGTATTTCCGACAGGATTTTTAAAACTGCATAATTTGATTGGGTGGATTTTTACGGGATTTATTTATTTGGTATTATTTGCCGTGTGTACTTTTATCAGTCATCATACGAATGTTTTGTTTGGAGTAATAGAACAAAAGGCAATGGAAACCAAATCGTATGAAAATCAGATTGAAGTAATGAAGGAGTCTGAGTATAAGGTGCATGCTTTGCGTCATGATATGAAACACCATTTGCAGGGTATCTATGTAATGACACAAAATGAAGAAAGCCAAAAAGTGTTGAGGTATTTGGAACGAATGCAGAAATCGTTGGTAAATCCGGGGGAATATGTGACTACCGGAAATCAGAAGATGGATGCAATCTTAAATTATATATTGGCAAAAGCAGAGCAGATGAACATAAATGTAGAACACAAGGTAAAAGTTTCAAAGAAAATTCCAATTGAGGCTTACGAGTTGAATATTATTTTGGGAAATCTGTTAGAAAATGCGATTGAAGCGGCAGATGAATCTTTGGAAAAGTATCTTTACCTGCATATTGTGGAAAATAAGGGAATGCTTATTATTCATATTAAAAATAGTTATTCAGGGAAAATACTTACATTTGGGGAGCGTTTTCTTAGTACTAAGAGTGGTACGAAGCATGGATATGGAATTATGAATGTTAAGAAAATCGTAGAAAGTCATAAAGGAATAATGAATGTCACTTATGATGAGGATGAGTTTCAGGTGGAAGTAACACTATATCTGTAAAGTTTTAAAAAAGTTGTTTAGGGAAACAGATAATCAATTATGATTTTATATAAAAACGGAACTTTGGACCGTTGTTGGCAATAGTATTTATTGATAAAATATCTAAGGTTCGTATATTAAGTAGTAAGGTAGGAAGAAAAGAGGAAAACTATGTTTCAAATAGCAATCTGTGATGATGATCATCTGTTTTGTGAACAGTTTAAAGAATGTTTAGACACAGTGATTAAGAAACTGAATATGGATTGTAGTATAGCGGTATGGTATAAAGGAAGTGAACTGAAGAAGTATCTGGCGAATAAAAATAAAGTGAATTTATTATTTTTGGATATTGAGTTAGGTGAAAGTAACGGTGTCAGTCTGGGAAATTTTATTAGAGAAGAACTATCGGATTTTCAGACTCAGATTGTATATATTTCGCATGAACCGGGACATGCAATGGAATTGTTTGAAACAGAGCCTATGGATTTTCTTGTAAAACCTATAGGTAAAGAAACTATAGAGAAAATCATGAAAAGATTTATGAAAAAACAGATCGGTATGGGAAAGGTGTTTACATTTAAAGAGGAACATGGAGATGCCAAAATTTCATATGAAGCCATTTGGTATTTTCAAAGCATGAACCATAAAGTTGTAATACATACGATAGACGGACAGAAAGAATTTTATGGGAAATTGTCGGATGTTGAAAGTAAGGCACCGGATTATTTTTTACGGATACACAAATCTTTTTTGGTTAATGAACATTTTATCAGTCGTTTTCATTATGATAAAGTAATTTTGAGAAACGAACAAAAACTGACAATCAGTAAACCTTATCGGAATATTGTTAGGGAAAGAATTGTTAAGCAGGCAGATAAAGAATAAAAAAATAGAAATGTGATTTAGGAGCATATAATGTGAAAAGCAGATATGCTCTTTTTTGTTTTTTTCGTCAAAAATTGAGTTGTTTTCGTAAAAAGCATGTACGAATGAGTAAAATGTGGTAAAATTATACAAAAATCATGTAAATGTTTTTTTTTTTTTAGCATTTTACACAAATGTAAAATTTTACACAAATGTAAAAAGGAGGAAATAACAATGTCAAGTGAAAGGGTAATGCTTGCATATAAGCAGATAGGTGACAGCAATAGTGAAATAGCATTGGTTTTTCTTCATGGTTCTACAATGACAAAGGAAGGAATGATGCCTGTTGCGGAAAGCTTTACAAAGTACAATTGTATTGCTTTTGATTTAACAGCACATGGTGAATCAGCTGGAGAAGAACCCTATGAAATCACAAGCTTTGCAGAGGATGTGGAGTATACCGTAGCACAATTGCAGCAAAAAAATATTATTGGAGAAAAGGTTGTGCTACTTGGATATTCAATGGGGGGTGCGATTACGTGTGAGGTTGCACTACGAAAAAAATTAAAGCTGGCCGGTATGGTGCTGTTAAGTAGTGGGGCAGATTTAAATAACTATACACCGTTAGTAGATGAATTAAAGAAAATGCCGATGGAGGAATTTAAGTCAGAGAGTATTTTTTCCTATTTATTCGGAACGGATACACCCGAAGAAGTACAAAATATGGTTACTGAACTGTTAAATGCAACCAAAGTTGCAGATGAAATTGGTTACGGTGATCTGATGACATCTAATCGCTATAATAAATTAGTGGAATGTGAAAAGATAGATATTCCGGCATTAATAGTACAGGGGAATGATGATAAGATTGTGTTACCTATGGCAGCAGTAAAAACTTGGATGGCAATTCCGGGCAGTGAATTACTGATGGTACCGTATAAAGGGCATGCAGCAATGATTGAGGATAAGGAACTTGTAAAAGAAAAAATATTGTCTTTTGTTACAAAGTTGTAGAGAACCGAGGTGTTGCGTATGGAAAATAATGCAGTAATTAAGGGAGTGGCTTATTATCATCCGGAAAACATGGTTGATAATGATTATTTTATTGAATACTTTAAAAAACAGGGAAAAAATATCGAGGGTTTGCTAAAGGCAACAGGAAGAAAAAACAGGTATGTTTCTTCAAACGAAGAAGAAACCATACTTACCATGGGATATCATGCCAGTGTAGAAGTAATTAATAAAACACATATAAAAGCTTCACAGATTAATTTAATTGTATTTTCATCAGGAACACCTGAGTATATCGCACCAACAAATGCTATGAAGTTGCATTCCATGCTGAATGCAGGACAAAAATGTGCAGTGTATGATTTAAATGTCAATTGTGCGGGAATGGTGGTTGCGTTAGAACAGGTTTCAAGAATTATGCGCAATAATCAAAATATCAAGTATGCTTTGATAGTCGGGGCGGATCAATTATCACGTTATGCCAGATATGATGAGGCAATTGCTTATGCAAATTTTGCAGATTCTGCATGTGCAATGTTGATTGAAAATATTTTTCATACAGACAGGGGATTTGTCGATTCGGATTTTTATACCAATTCCAGTAACCATGACAAAATTCTGATGCCGGCGAAGGGAATGTCCAGTGTGGCCAGAGATAAGAATATGCCCACAAAAGAAAAATTAGTACAGTATGGACAATTTGATTTTGATGGTGCATTCCATAGTGCCCAAATTTCGATTGAGGATGTCCTTTTTAGAAATGACCTTAAAAAGAAGGATATAAAGAAGTATTTCTTTTCACAATTTTCTTGGAAATATCTTGAGAGAGTTTGTGAAGAAATGGAAGAAGATATTCTTAAATTCAAATTTGTGGGAGATGAATTTGGATATACCGGAACAACAAGTCCAATGTTAGCGTATGCAAAGTCTCTTGAAGCAGAAGAACTTGAAATGGGAGATTACGTAGTGTTTTGGACTGTAGGGGCGGGTACGACATGCCCAACAGTATTATATAAATATTAATGAATATTTATGGTGGGTTAGATGGTTAAATACTAGAGAAAAGAGGGACAAGTTATGCAGGGAAACATGTTAAGTAATAACGAAAAAGTAGGAAATATAGTTATGTTTGCCTATTGCGCTTCTATTTCAGTTGCAGGATGGGCGGCTGTCATGTTGCTTTTAAACGGTGGTTTAAGGGAATGTATATTTACCTTGGGAGTACCGATTGCAGTTATCATCAAGCTTTTTGAAAAAAAATTAGGAAATGCTGCAAAGTATGTGTATGCCTGTGTTCCACCGATACTGGGTGCGATTACGAATGCTGTTTGTTGTACAACGGACAGTGACAGTTATGTGTGCATTACACATTATTATATGGCAGCAACGTTGTTGCTGGTTATATATCTGGATATGAAGTTAATCAGGGTAAATGCAATTGTTACAGTAGTAGCAAATGTAATAATGATGATTATTTCACCGGCAGGATTTTTTAAATTACATAAAGCAATCGGATGGGTATTTATTTTACTGTTTTATCTTATTTTGTTTGCCGGATGTGTATTTATCTCTTGGCGTACCAATGTGTTGTTCGCAGTGGTAGAGGAAAAGGGTAAGGACATGGAAAATCTCCTTGCAGAGGTTCAAGTATTATCAGATGAACTGTATACCGCCGGAGCAACTTTGTCATCTGTATCAGAAAATGAAAGTGCATCAGCAGAAGAATTGGCTGCTACCAGTGAACAGTTAGTGGAAAGCAGTAATTTACTCAGTTCAAAAACAGATGAGAGTATGAGCAATTTGGGAGAACTGAGCGAATGGGAGAGTGTTGTAGCTGATAATGTAGAAAAAGTAGAAACAGCCTCCAGAGATTTGTTGGAAAAATCAATGGAAAATGAAAAATTATTGAATGATTTACATTCAATTAATGGAGAAGTATCCGAAGCTATGAAAGCAACAAATGATGTTGCACGAAGACTTTCGGAAGCAGTACAGGAAATTGGTGTTACATTAAGTCTTATCAGTGATATATCAAATTCTACCAATCTGTTAGCTTTAAATGCATCTATTGAAGCAGCAAGAGCCGGAGAAGCAGGACGAGGATTTGCAGTGGTTGCAACGGAAGTAGGAAATCTTGCAAACAGTACACAGGAATCATTAAAAGTAGTTCAGTCGGTAATAGAACGGGTACAGCAGAATGTGAAAGAAATAACAGCACAGGTAGAGGAAAATTCTACAAAGATGGGTACACAGAATGCATATTTTGAAAATGTATTTGCGTGTATGCAGGATATGACAGAGCTTTTGAAAGCATCAGCCGGTGCAATCGGAACAATGGGTGAGGCGCACAGCAAGCAGGCAGATGTTATTAAGAGAACTGTGTCTATTAATCAGGATATTGCGGAAAGTATCAAGAATGAGAATGAACAGTTTCATTCAATCAATATTATGGCCGAAAGTAATGCAAATGATACAACAAATGTTGCGATGCAGGCAAGTGCCATTAATGAAATGGTTGATAAAATGGCTGTATTGCTTAAACAGGGGGAAGAAAGTTAGGTTAGAGGGAGTATTTTAGGAAGAGATGAAATAGAAGTTCAGCTATTTCTCATAGACCGCAAGCCGGCAAAATAGTATAATCAATATGTAAAATATAGTTTAAATGGTTATATTATAGACGGATTGGAATATGTTATGGCTGTAAAAAGTAAAAAAATAAAAAAATCCTGCTATAAAATCACATGTTTTATAGTAGGATTTTTTATGCGTTCAATTGAGGCAGAGGCGAAAGAAGATTTCTCTGACTATGCAAGTGTACGGCATCCCTTGATACAGGCAACGAATGTTGTAGAAGAATATGAGGCACTAGAGGCTTTGGGGTTTCTGGATACCGGTGTAGCAGAGTATTGTGAACAGGTAGAAGGAGAGAAGGATACTGTAGCAGAAATCATACAGGGAATCGAAAAGAAGGATTCAGGAAAAGAGCTGATTGCATGTGAATCGGAATCTGGCAGATTTTTGCAGAAAGTGCAGCAGGAGACAGCTTATGAGAAGGCAGGTGCATGTATTGTACAGATAAATATGGGCGAATATTATGGAAGTGGTGTTATTTGGGATTTGCAGGATGAGAATATAGTGATTGTATCTAATACCCATCTTTTACAGAACGGTCAAAGCGGCATGATTACTTTTGGTAATGGAGTTACTACGCAGGGAACGGTAATCGGAATTTCGGATATGCGTGATATTGGGTTTTTGCAAGTACCGCTTTCTTCTTTGGAAAGAGAGGATTGGCTCAGCTTTCGTTTTGCAGATAAGGATGTAGAAAATTATCAGTCATTACTGCCGGGAGATGAGATTTTTGTAATTGGTTCTGCTTCGGGAACCGGGAAAGATTTCTATGAGGGAACGATAGGAAATGTATCTTATTATTTTCCGGAGTTTCAATCTGACATGCTTTATGGGTATTGTCAGGCAGTGCCCGGAATGTCAGGAGGAGGAACCTTTGATAAAGAAGGACATTTTATCGGAATGTTAACAGCAGGAACAGACAATGCGGAAATTGCAAGTTTGCCGCTGGAAATTATGATAGAAGAATATGAAAAGGTTCTAAAATATCCATGAAATCGTTTGCAGTGATATTGATTCGTCATAAATTTTGGAGTAGAATAGGAAAGGTTGGCAATAAGTATATTCATATAATAGGTATAAATGTTGGGCTTGAGTTTGAGAAAGGGAGAAAAATAATATGACGAAAATTGACATTGTATCCGGTTTTTTAGGAGCAGGTAAAACAACATTAATTAAAAAACTTTTAAAGGAAGCATTAGCAGGGACAAAGGTAGTGCTGATTGAGAATGAATTTGGTGAAATTGGTGTAGACGGCGGATTTTTAAAGGAAGCGGGAATTGAAATTAAGGAAATGAATTCCGGTTGTATCTGCTGTTCTTTAGTAGGTGATTTCGGAACATCTTTACAGGAAGTATTGGCAACTTATGAACCGGAGAGAATTTTAATCGAGCCTTCGGGAGTAGGTAAGCTTTCAGATGTTATGAAAGCGGTACAGGACGTAAAAACAGATGTGGAAGTGCAGTTAAACAGTGCGGTTGCTGTAGTAGATGCATCGAAGTGCAAAATGTATATTAAGAACTTTGGTGAGTTTTTCATTAACCAGATAGAGCATGCCGGAACAATTATTTTAAGCCGTACAGATAAACTTAGTGAAGAAAAAGTAGCTAAGTGTGTAGAAATGATTAGAGAGCATAATGCAAAGGCGTCCATTATTACAACACCATGGGATCAGTTGGAAGGAAAAGGCATTTTAGATACAATTGAAGGTGCAAAGGATTTGGAAGCTGAATTGATGAAAGAAGTTATGGAGCATGCTCATGAACATCATCATGAACATGACGAGAACTGCACTTGCGGATGTCACGGACACCATCATGACGAAGAACATGAGCATCATCACCATGAGGGAGAATGTTGTGAACATGAGCATCACCACCATGACGAAGAATGCTGTGAACATGAACATCACCACCATGACGAAGAATGCTGTGAACATGAACATCACCACCATGAGGGAGAATGCTGTGAACATGAACATCATCATCATGATGGAGAATGTTGCTGTGGTCATGATCATGGGCATGAAGGACATCATCATGCGGATGAAGTATTTACAAGCTGGGGAATGGAAACACCGGCTTCTTATACAAAAGAAGATATTACCCATATATTAGAGGCATTAGAAGACGAAAAAACATATGGTTTTGTACTTCGTGCCAAAGGAATGGTTCCGGCAGGTGACGGTACATGGGTATACTTTGATTATGTACCGGGTGAGAGCAATGTAAGAGAAGGAAAACCGGAGTATACAGGAAAATTCTGTGTAATTGGTTCAAAATTACAGGAAGATAATCTGGCAAAATTATTTGAGAAATAAAAGATGATTCAGAAACAATAATTAAGTCTGCAAATAGAACGGTAAACAGTTATTATAAATTTGCAGGTTAAGGGAAAGGCATAGGAATTAGTAATGAAACCTGTATATATTATTAATGGTTTTTTAGAAAGCGGAAAAACAGAGTTTATCACATATACGTTGGAACAGCCTTATTTTCAGACAAAAGGAAAAACATTAATTATTTTGTGTGAAGAGGGAGAAATTGAATATGAGGATGAGCTGCTGAAACAGAGTGATTCTGTGATAGAGCTTATTGAAGATGAGGAAGATTTCACACCGGCCAATTTGATTGAACTGGAGAAAAAACATAAACCGTCCCGTATTATTATAGAATA
The DNA here is from genome assembly GCA_017437065.1 of Lachnospiraceae bacterium. Taxonomy (GTDB): domain Bacteria; phylum Bacillota; class Clostridia; order Lachnospirales; family Lachnospiraceae; genus RGIG3002. The sequence continues at coordinate 19,795 of JAFSBX010000078.1, read as the reverse complement.
TAATGGTATGTGGAATTTTAAAAACATGAAGCTGCCGTGGCATTGGAAAGTGGAACAGCAGATTACGACAATTGATGCATCTACATTTCCGATGTATTTCAATAATATGAAATCGCTGCTTGCAGAAATGGTAAGAAAATCAGAAATGATTATTTTTAACCGTTGTGATGGCATTGATGAATTAAGTACTTATAAGAGGAATGTAAAAGCAATTAATGCGAAGGCAGAGATTATTTTTGAGGATTCTCAGGGCGAAGTGAATGAAATTATGGAAGATGATCTTCCATATGATTTAAAACAGGATACACTTGTACTTGATGATTATGGATATGGAATCTGGTATTTGGATTCTTTAGATCATTTAGAGCGTTATATTGGAAAGACGGTAGAATTTGTAGCTATGGTATTAAGACCGGAGAAATTTCCAAATGGATATTTTGTGCCGGGAAGAATGGCAATGACCTGCTGTGCAGATGATATGGCATTTTTGGGTTTTGCGTGTGAATATGACGGTGCGGACAAGCTGGAACAGAAAGAATGGGTGAAAGTGAAAGCAACCGTTTCTAAGGAATACTGGGCTGATTATAACGGAGAAGGTCCGGTATTACATGCTGTCAGTGTGGAAAAGACAAAAGCACCAAAAGAAGAAGTAATCAGTTTTGTTTAAGTTTAGGAGAATTTATGGCGATAGAAGGCGAAAAAGAAATACAGCAGATGAAAAAACGCTTCCTTGAACTTGGCGAAAAATCTTATAATCAGAATATTTATACATTCACAGGATTTTTAGGAATGAGTGAACAGGAAATATTCTGGCAGGCGGCACAGGCAATGAAGCATGTGCCGTTTGATTTATGGGGTGGAAGTGAAGGCTGTGAAAGACAGATGGTACGATTTGGCAGTAAGGAAGAGTTTGGATATGAAGAAGAATTTCCGATTGTATGTATTTGTATCAGTCCCTTATTGGAGAAATTTGCAGACAATCTGACTCACAGAGATTTTTTGGGAGCGTTGATGAATCTTGGGATTGAAAGAAGTACGCTGGGTGATATTTATATAAAGAAAAAGACGGGATATTTGTTCTGTACAGATAAAATAGCAGATTACATTGTAGAAAATCTGGATAAAATTAAGCACACAAATGTAAAATGCAGGATTTTAGATACAGTACCGGAAGTTGTTGCAGGAGAGGCAGTGGAAGAAGAACATTTGACGGCTTCAGAGAGAATTGATGGTATTGTTGCAAAATTATATAATATTTCGAGAAATCAGAGTCTGGAACTGTTTCGTGGAAAGAAAGTATTTGTAAATGGAAGAGTGTATGAAAATAACAGTGGCAGCCTAAAGAGTGGTGATGTGGTTTCTGTCAGAGGATATGGGAAATTTACTTACGATGGAGTCAGTCAGGAAACGCGAAAAGGGAAATTGCGAATAAAAGTAAGGATTTTTCGATAAAGATTTGGTTAGAAAACTGCAAAGGAAAGAATACTGCCTGTGCATAACAGGAAGGGAGAGAACAGACTATGAAAATAATAGGGATGGGAACATATCAATATACGATGGTACAGTGGATATTTTTCTTTTATTTCTATTGCTTTTTTGGATGGATATTTGAATCAACATATGTTTCCTTAAAAAAGAAGCATTTTATAAACCGTGGATTTATGAGGGGACCGTTTTTACCGTTATACGGAAGTGGAGCCATTATGATGCTAATTGTTTCGGCACCATTTCAGGATAATCTGATATTAGTTTATATCGCAGGATGTATTGGTGCAACAGCTCTGGAATATGTTACGGGTGTTGTGATGGAAGAATTATTTAAGGTACGATATTGGGATTATTCGAAACTGCCATTTAACTTTCAGGGACATATTTGCTTAAGCTCTACACTTGCATGGGGCGGTCTTACCTTGTTGATGACACAATTTTTACATAAACTGGTGGAACAGTTGGTATTGTCGGTTACAAAGGAGCTTCTGATACCGGTTACATTTTTTATTACACTAACAGTTGTTGTGGATTTTTCACTTTCTTTTAAGGCTGCAATGGATATCAGAGATATTTTGGTTAAAATGGAAAAAGCAAAACAGGAAGTGGAGCATATGTCGAAGCGTTTGGACGTATTGATTGCCATTGTAAATAATGATGTGGAAAATTGGAAACAGGAGAAGGAAGAGAAACTGGAGAGCTTAAAGTTTGGCATGGAAGAGCGGTTTGAAAGGATTAAGGAGACAGTTTCAGAAAAGCATAGTGATTATTTTGAAGAAATAAAAGAAGAAATAGCAGAATTGAGAGAGAAGTATCATATTAATCTTGAAGTTACAAAACAAATGAAATCCTTTAAGGATTTTTATAAGAGAGGAATGTTAAAAGGAAATCCAATGATGGTATCAGGCAAATTTAAGGAGGTACTGGAAGAGTTAAAAGAGGCGGTGGAAGAAAAGAAGAATAAGAAAAAATAATAGAAATGTGTAAATTACGTCAAAATATTGTATTTTACGACATAGTGATTGTAAAATGGCTGAGAAATGTGGTATTCTTATATAAGGGAGAAATATAAGGGAAAGTTTTAAGGGAGAATTTTAAGGAAAAGGGGGAATTTTATGTATATTCCATTAAAAAAACATAACACGGGCCACATCGTGAGGACGTTCTATTCACAGTTTAAAGTATTGAACAGACATGTATCGGAAGATACGGGATATTGTACCGGATTGGAATTTGCGAAGAATTGTTTTGAGGTTTATGTCAGTATGTACAATGAAATCAGACAAGGATATGCAGATGGAACGAGAGTAATATATGATGTGGAAAGTCCGGAGGAGATTAATGCTACAAGTGAAAAACTGACAGAAGCAGATGAATTAGTAGCATTGGATGTAGTTTATGATTTGTATTCCCAAGCAGTAAAACAAGGCTATGTTGACGGAACCATAGGAATCACAGGAGTAGTTCATATGGTGCAGGAAAGAATCAGAGTAGAAAGTATACCGGAAGAAAAGGTTACAGCTTTAGAAGCTGCGTATGATTTATATATGCAGATAGTAAATGAGTCTTATATTGAGAAGTCAGCACAGGCATTGGAAAGTTTGTATGAAAGATTGCTTATAGCAGGGGAAATCTGGAAAGAAAAATATCCTGTGGATATGAAAAATATATCTCAACTAAGCGAACAGATTTTTAAAGAGAATTTTGTATTAGAGGAAGCAGTATCAAATAAATATAATCTGGGATTTAGTGCATGTTAAAATATGTTAAAATAAGCTGTCCGTCAGGACAGCTTATTTTGTAACTGAATATAATCTTCTTTTAATAATTCTATTTTACGTTTGCGTTTCTTTAAAAGTCCCAATCCTTTATTATAGAACCAGAAAGAGTAGACAAGAACATGGTTCAACTTACCGATTTTTTGTTTTGTGGTTTTGGTATAGTAGGAACCGGATGCAGTTATGGAAACTCCATTTTGAACAGCTTTGATTAAATCAGTTTCATCTTTAATTTGAGCATCAATCTCTGTGTAGCCTAATCCAACGCAGTCTGTGCGGTGAGAATCACTTCCGCCAAAGCAGGGTTTATTGTATTTTTTGGCAAGTGCTTTTGCCTTATAATTGGAAATTTCGGATTCACAGGCATTAAATCCCTCTACAAAATCAAACCTGCTGATAATACTTTCAAACTTTTTACCGCGTTTCGTGTTAGTAAAACTTAAGTACTTTTCACCACATGGATGAGCCGGTCCTAAGATGCCCCCGAAATAGTGTACAATTTCAATCAGAATAGAAACAGGCAGTCCGCGAAGCTCTAAAATAGGAACCTTTACCCCATGCGGAAGAATAACTAAAATATGTCCGCAGTCAATCGTATCATATTCAATACCTTTTAAAACTACAAAATCCGTATGTTTGATACCTTTTATTGTTTTTTTCCAGTGTCTGTAAGCCCCGTAGGAATTGTGATCGGTAATCAGCATACCATTATAGCCATTTTCTTTTAAAAGCTCGATTGTTTCTTCAAGTGTAGCATGACCGTCAATAGAACCTTCTTTTGTGTGGCAGTGCATATCAAATTTCACAGTAATCTCTCCATTTTTTTCGGAATCTTTTGGATTCCGGTGCATTTTTTTAGTTTCTGCTTTTAATAACCCACTTATATTATAATACTATTATTTCAAATTTCAATGGATTTATTAGGAAAAAAGTCCTAAAATTATTCTCAGAAAAAAATGTTGGATATTTTAGCTTTTTTTGATAGGATGAAAGAATGGAATTGGTTTTAGCTGTTCAGTAGTTGTGGAAATAAAATATTATGGAAAAAGGAGCAAATTAGTATGGAGAAAGAAGCATGGAGACTGGAAAAAGAGCAGATGGTAAGAGATTTTCAGGTTTGGAATGAAAGTGCAGTGAAAGGACAGGTTGTTTTTACGGGTTCTTCGCTTATGGAAATGTTTCCAATAGAAGAATGGGTAAAGGAATTAGGAACGGATGCACCAAATGTGTATAATCGGGGCGTTGGAGGATATCGTACCACGGATTTGCTGCCGATTTTGGATGCATGTGTATTTGAGCTTGCACCGCGTAAAGTATTTATTAATATTGGAACGAACGACTTAAGTGATCCGGATATACAGATAGAAGAAGTAATGGAGCGCTATGATCAGATTATAACTATGATTGAAGAAAATCTTCCCGGTGTAATTATTTATATGATGGCATATTATCCGATAAATTATGAAGCGGCAACAGAAGAGATGAAGCCTTGTCTTTTAATTCGTACTAATGAAAAAATTAATGCAGCGAATGAGCAGGTTGCACAGATTGCAGCAAAGCATGGGCAGAAATATATTAATGTAAATGCCCCTCTAATGGATGAAATGGGACGATTAAAAGCAGAATATACGATTGAAGGAATGCATATCAAACCGGAAGGATATCGTGCCATTTTTGAGGATGTTATGAAATATGTGAGGGAATAGCGGTACAAAACGGGAGGACTCTTTTGATAAGAGAACCTCCCGTTTTGCATTCTCAGTGTTTATATGATTAAAATTTATAAAATGACATCTTATCAAATTTTTCTTCACAGTATTTACAGCGGTAAACTTCTGCTTTTTCATCTGCAAGCAGGAATACATGTGGCAGTTCCTGTTCAATGGAGGTGATACATCTGGGATTTTTGCATTTAATGACACCGCGGATTTCCTTTGGAAGAACTAAGTCCTTCTTTGCAACGATATTGCCGTCTTTGATTACGTTAACAGTAATATTATGGTCAATAAAAGCCAAAATATCCAGATTCAGCTTGTCAATATCACATTCAACCTTTAAAATGTCTTTTTTTCCTTTTTTACCGCTGCGGGCATTTTTGATGATGGCAACGGTACAGTCTAATTTATCTAACTGCAGATGGTGATAAATGGAAAGGCTCTGACCTGCCTCAATGTGGTCCAGAACGAAACCTTCTTCAATTTTTCCTACATTTAACATATATAATCCTCTTTTCTTATAAAGTTCCCGTTTTTTATAAAGTTATATCGTGAACATCTGTATTCATAATCAATATTTAACGGCACAGTGCCGGTGATTTAATTTACTTTGATTTCCAGTAAAGTAAGTATCAGTGCCATTCGCACATAGACACCATATTGTACCTGTTTGAAATATGCGGCTCTTTCGTCATCATCCACTTCCACGGAAATTTCATTTACTCTTGGGAGAGGGTGAAGTACAAGCATGTCTTCTTTAGCGAGTGCCATTTTTGTTTTGTCCAAAATATAGAAATCTTTTAAACGTACATAATCCTCCTCATTAAAGAAGCGTTCTCTCTGAACACGAGTCATGTAAAGAAGGTCAAGCTCCGGCATTTTTTCTTCCAGACGAATTACTTCTTCAAATGGAATATTTTTTTCTTTCAGCATATCGGTAATATAATCCGGTATGCGGAGTTCTTCCGGAGAGATAAAGATAAACTTAATATTTTCATAGCGAACCAGTGCATGAATTAAAGAGTGTACGGTACGACCGAATTTTAAATCGCCGCAAAGTCCGATGGTAAAGTTGTCCAAACGTCCTTTCAGAGAGCGGATGGTCAACAGGTCTGTTAATGTCTGAGTAGGATGCTGATGTCCGCCATCACCGGCATTAATTACGGGAATGCGGGATTTTTCAGCGGCAACCATTGGTGCACCTTCTTTGGGATGGCGCATGGCACAGATATCGGCAAAGCAGGAAATTGTCCGAATGGTATCGGATACGCTTTCACCCTTTGCAGCAGAAGAAGAACCGGCATCGGAAAAGCCGATTACATTTCCTCCTAAACTTAACATGGCAGATTCAAAACTTAAACGGGTTCTTGTACTTGGCTCATAAAAGCAGGTGGCAAGCTTTTTGCCTGCGCAGGCATGTGCATATTTGCCCGGATTTTTTTCAATGTCGTTGGCTAAGTCAAACAAATTGGATAATTCTTCTGTGGAAAAATCCAAAGGACTCATTAAATGTCTCATATTGTTACCTCCATATTTTCCTGTATAGTATACCCAAAAAAAGTCGAAGAGACGAAACTCTTCGACTATGAAAATTATTTATAGGATAAAAGGTCAGTGACCGGTTTCCTTTTCGGAGCTGCCGGTTCTTCTGCCGGGTATCCAATTGGAATAAGAGCAATTAACTCTCTGTCTTCAGGAATTTCTAAAATAGCAGAAGCTTTTGCTTCATCAAAAATACCTAAAATAACGGAGCCAATTCCTTTTTCGTAAGCTGCAAGACAGAAAGTCTGAGAAGCAATACCGGCGTCAAACATCTGCCAACCGCTTCCTTTCGGAGTGGAAAAAGAACCGTCTCTTTCGTAACCGCTTCTGTTTTTGATAATAGTAACAGCAATTAACATTGGAGCGGAAGAAATAATATTACCATTATTTGGATGAGCGTCTGTACATTCGGCTGCGATTTTTGCCTTTGCATCTCCGGTAACAGCAATATAACGTGTAATTTGTGTATGTTTCCAGCTTGGAGCATAAGAAGCCATTTCTACAATTTCTGATAAAACATCTTCGGAAATCGGCTGGTCAGAAAACTGTCGGATACTTCTGCGTCCCATAATACATTCTTTTGTAGTCATGTTCATCCTCCTTTTAAGTCGCGTCAGCTTATTTTTACTATCATATCACATTGAGGGGGTTGTTTCAATTATCAGATAACAAATTTTATATAAAATTAGAATAAAAAAGTGCAAAATCTTTACAAAAAAAGCAATTGTTGTTTATTTCCGGATTTATTTCAAGTATAATATACATAGTTTTTGTCATAACATAAATTATAATAAAGAATAACGTTGTATGACAGAATTTCGTTATGAAAATAAATATAAAAAATGCAGTAGCGTAAGACGCGGATAGGAGAGGAATATGGAAGGAACAACAGAATTTTGCGAAAGAAAAAGATGGGTATTTCTCGGTTTGCCGTTTACCTTTACAAAATATACGGTAAAAACGGAGTCATTGACGATTAACAGTGGATTGCTGAAATCATTTGAAAATGACTGTTATATGTATAAGATTCAGGATGTAGAACATACGGCAACTCTTTTTGAAAAAATGTTTGGATTAGGTACTGTGATTTGTTATACAGGTGACACTACTCATCCAAAACTGATGCTGGAACATATTAAGCATTCTAAAGAAATTAAAAATTTTATTTTGGAAGCTTCAGAGAAAGCCAGAGTAAAAAGACGTACGTTAAATACACTTGATATAGGGGACGGAAGAACAGACGAAATGGAATTTGAGGAAGCATAATATCAACTTGTTTGTCTTGTAAATATTGTGCTTACGGCTCAAATTCGCAAAGGGGAAGGAAAAATTTTTTGTTAAGGAATAAAATTTTACGGTTGTTTTTTTCCGATTTTTTCAAAAAACAGTCCTACACAAATCCAGAATGGAGTGTAATCAAGTCGGATGACATTAGATATATTCCATCGGGAACGGCTGTAATCCCACGGGCAGGAATTTCTTTTCCAAAGCAAACGGCCGGTGAAAAATTCCACGGTAAAGATAAGAATGGCATAGAAAAGCCCACGGGCGGCAATATGCCATTTTTTTATGAGTTTGGAAAGCGGAATTAAAAAAGTACCGCAACCGTAAATAGGAAACATCCACAAAGACGTGTTTCCGGTTAAAGTGAAGTCTCTTCGTTTGAAAGAGTGCAGGGCTGTAAAAATGATTTCCATGCACCAGCCCACAATGCCAAATAAAAAAAAGTTTTTTGTTAATGTTTTCATACTCAGAGTATGGACAGGAAATCGGAAAAATATAACTGAAATTGAAAAATTTGTAATGGAGGCCGAATATGAATTATAAACAGGCAATGGAATATATGGAAGAAACATCCAAATATGGTAGTGTTCCGGGACTGACCAACATAATAAATTTATGTGAAAAACTAGGAAATCCGCAGAATAATTTAAAATTTGTTCATATTGCAGGAACAAACGGAAAAGGATCTACATTAGCATATATTTCCACTGTTTTGAAAGAAGCAGGATATCGTGTAGGAAGGTATGTGTCCCCCACCATTTTTGAATACAGAGAGCGGATTCAAGTAAATGAACGTATGATTTCCAAAGATGCATTGTGCAGACATCTGGAAAGAATTCAGGAAGCAATTGCAGAGTTGGAAGCTGAGGGAAAGAACCATCCGACACCTTTTGAAATAGAAACAGCGTTAGGGTTTCTTTATTTTCAGGAGAAAAAATGTGATGTAGTGGTATTGGAAACGGGACTTGGCGGAACTTTGGATGCTACAAATCTGATTACGACTACCATAGTTTCGGTATTGGCTTCTATTAGCATGGATCATATGGCTTTTTTGGGAGACACGTTAGCAGAAATTGCGGAAAATAAAGTAGGAATTATGAAAAAAGGTGTTCCTGTTGTCACAATGATGCAGGAGCCGGAAGCCATGCAGGTCATTGAACGCAAAGCAGAGGAATTAGAATGTACGTTGACCGTGGCGTTAGAAACGGATGCTTCCAAAATCCGTTACGGAGTGGAGAAGCAGAGGTTTGATTATAAAGAATATAAAGGACTGGAAATCGGACTTGCGGGGAAATGTCAGATTGCTAATGCAATACTGGCAATAGAAGTGCTCAGAGTGCTTGCGGAAAACGAATTTCCTATAAAAGAACAGGCATTGCGGGAAGGCTTGAAAAAAACAGTATGGCAGGGAAGATTTTCGGTTGTTGCAAAGAAGCCTCTTTTCATTGCAGATGGGGCACATAATGAGGATGCGGCAATAAAACTTGCGGATTCTGTTCGGTTTTATTTTACAAATAAAAAGATTATTTATATAATGGGAATATTGAAAGACAAAGAATATGAAAAAATTATCGCAAATACCGTGCCTTATGCAGAGCAGATTATAACCGTTACAACACCGAATAATCCTCGTGCATTGCCGGCATATGAACTGGCAAAGGCAGTAAAGGATTATCACCCGAATGTGACTGCGGTGGACAGTCTGCAGGAGGCGGTAGAGATGAGCTATCTTTTGGCCGATAAGGACAGTGTGATTATTGCCTTTGGTTCTTTGTCTTATCTTGGCGAACTAATAGAAATAGTGGAAAACAGACATACAATCAGGAGAGATTCTCATGGTAGATAAGAAAAAAATTGAAGAAGCAGTAAAATTATTATTAGAAGGCATCGGAGAAGATGTAAACAGGGAAGGATTGCGGGAGACACCCAACAGAATAGCCCGTATGTATGAAGAAATTTTTGCAGGAATGGACGAGTCTGCACAGGTACATCTTTCGAAAACATTTTCTTCTACGGGAAGTGAAATGGTCATAGAAAAGGATATTGTTTTTTATTCCACCTGTGAACATCATTTGATGCCATTTTACGGAAAAGCCCATGTGGCATACATACCGGATGGAAAAGTAGTGGGTTTAAGCAAACTGGCAAGATGCGTGGAGGTTTATGCAAGACGTCCTCAGATTCAGGAGCAGATGACGGCACAGATTGCGGATGCCATTATGAACAGTCTTTCTGCGAAAGGTGTGATGGTAATGGTGGAAGCAGAACATATGTGTATGACTATGCGTGGTGTGAAAAAGCCGGGAAGTAAGACCGTAACATTTGCAGTAAGAGGAAATTTTGAAAACAATGATATGCTGCAGAGACACTTCTATGAAGCTGTCAGACGATAAAAATCCGAAAAAGAGGAATTAAATAAAAATTGGATAATAATAGAAGGATAGTAACATGGAACGTGTAGACAATATACTACAGCATAAAAAATATCGGAAATATTTAAAGAAAAACAAAAAAGCGGAGAAAAAGCGTATTTTTTGTAAACATGACATGGTGCATTTTCTGGATGTGGCAAGAATCGGCTGGATTATGAATCTGGAAAAGGGACTGGAGATAAAAAGAGATGTTGTTTATGGTGCAGCACTTTTGCACGATATCGGACGCCACAAGCAGTATGAAGACGGTACGCCCCATGAGAAGGCAAGTGCAAAGCTGGCACCGGAAATTTTGAGGGATTGTGGCTATACGGAAGATGAGATAAAGGTTATGATAGAAGCAATCAGCCGGCACAGAGATAAAACAGCAGCAGAGGAAGAAAATCTGATTGGCATTTTATATTTGGCAGATAAAGCCAGCAGGCCTTGTTTTTCCTGCGATGCGGAGAAGCTTTGCAATTGGAAAAAGGACAAGAAAAACGTAGGAATAAAATATTAACATAACAAAACGATAACTTAATATGGTATCATGAAGGAAGACAGAATATGAAAATCGGGACAAAGGAATTTGATACGGTAAATAAAACTTATGTTATGGGGATACTGAATGTAACTCCGGATTCTTTTTCGGACGGCGGTAAGTTCAAAACAACCGATAAGGCACTGAAACATGTGGAAGAAATGCTTGCAGAAGGCATGGACATTGTGGATATTGGTGGTGAATCCACACGTCCGGGCTATACATTACTTTCCGATGAGGAAGAAATAGAAAGAGTAGTACCTGTGATTGAAGCTGTAAAGAGGAATTTTGATGTACCGATTTCTTTGGATACTTATAAAGCGGAAGTTGCAGCGGCAGGAGTAGCTGCCGGTGTTGATTTAGTTAACGATATTTGGGGACTTCGTTACGAAAAGGAATGGAATGGAAAATGCGATGATGAATGCCATAGCCGGCTGGGAGAGATCATTGCAAGAGCAGGGATTCCCTGCTGCCTGATGCACAACCGGAAGACGTCTGATTATATTAATTATATGAAAGATGTAAAGTCGGATTTGATGGAAACTATAGCAATTGCAAAGAAATCAGGAATTGCGGATGATAAAATTATTTTGGATCCGGGTGTGGGCTTTGGTAAAACGTATGAAAATAATTTGGAAATTATCAATTCATTAGAACAGTTAAAGGAATTGGGGTATCCGTTACTTCTTGGAACTTCCCGAAAATCGGTAATCGGACTTACGTTAGATTTACCGACGGAAGAAAGAGTAGAAGGAACGCTTGTTACAACAGTCTTTGGAGTGCTAAAAGGTTGTTCTTTTGTAAGAGTTCACGATATAAAAGAAAATGTGCGTGCAATTAAAATGGCGAAAGCGATATTGGGACACTCAAAATAACATAGAAACATAGAACGAGAAAGCCCGTGTGCTGAACGCTTGATAATTTGATAATCGCGTCTGTACACCGGTGCGGAAAGTGGGGTACGAATTATGGATGAAATACGTATTGAGGATTTGAAAATTTATGCTTATCATGGGGTGTACGCAGAGGAAAATGAAAAAGGACAGGATTTTTATGTAAATGCGGTTCTTTATACGGAGACAAGAGAAGCCGGAAAAGAAGATGCCTTGACACTATCTACGGATTATGGAGAGGTTTGCCATTTTATGAATGATTTTTTGAAGATTCATACGTTTCAATTGATAGAGACTATGGCAGAAAAAACGGCAGAGCAGGTGCTTTTACATTTTCCGTTAGTGAAGGAAATGGATATTGAAATCAGAAAACCACAGGCACCAATCGGGCTTCCGTTTGAGTCAGTGTCTGTAAAAATTCACAGAGGATGGCATAAGGTATATGTGGCATTAGGCTCCAATATGGGAGATAAGCAGGCTTATATTGAAAATGCTCTACAGAGTATAAAGAAAAATGAAAAGATTAAGAATGTAAAAGTTTCATCATTTATTCAGACGGCACCTTATGGAGAAGTGAAGGAACAGGATGATTTTTTGAATGGTGTAACAGAGTTTGAAACACTTTATACGCCGGAAGAGCTGCTTGAGTTTCTGCATGTGCTGGAGCAGGAGGCAAATAGGGTAAGAGAAATCCATTGGGGGCCAAGAACGTTGGATTTAGATATTATTTTTTATGATGATCTGGTTATGGATACCGAGCAGCTTACAATTCCGCATGCGGATATGCATAACAGAGAGTTTGTATTAAGACCTTTGTGTGAGCTGACAAAATATTATCGACATCCGTTACTTGGAAAGACAGTAAGTGAACTGCTGGAGACGTTGCAGTAAATGAAACAATACATTTTGCAGAGAAACTCTCTTAGAATTGTCGCCGTCGGGCGACAATTTTTATGTAATGGGAGCATGTCTTAAGCAGCAAGAAGCAAAGGATAATTTAGTGATGAGATAAAGGAATGAAGCTGATATGAGCAGAAAAAAGAATATAGCAGGAACAGAAGAACAGAATAAAGAGAGGCAGTACGGAACGGGGGAGTTAATTAAGCGATTTTCACCGTATTTATTAAAATACAAAAAAACATTGTGTTTAGATTTATTTTGTGCAGCATTGACAACCGTTTGTGAACTGGTATTGCCGCTTATTATGAGATACATTACAAATGAAGGACTATATAATCTGGCAAGTCTTTCTGTTGCTACCATTGGAAAACTGGGGATTTTGTATTTGGTATTACGTCTGGTTGATGGAGCAGCCAGCTATTATATGGCAGACATGGGGCATGTGATGGGAGCTGAAATTGAGACGGATATGCGGCGTGATGCGTATAACCATTTGCAGAAGTTGTCCAATACTTATTATAACAATACCAAAGTCGGGCAGATTATGGGGCGAATTACAAATGACTTGTTTGATGTAACAGAGTTTGCACATCATTGTCCGGAGGAATTTTTTATTGCTGCCCTGAAACTGATGATTTCGTTTGTGATTTTATCAGGGATTAATTTTAAACTTACATTGATTATTTTTGCCTGTGTGCCGATTATGATGGGAGTCTGCATGCCTTTGAATTTCCGTATGAAAGGAGTTTTTAGAAAGCAGCGAGGGCATATCGGTGAGTTGAATGCAAGAATTGAGGACAGTCTTCTTGGACAGAAGGTAGTCAAAGCATTTACTAACGAGGATATGGAAAATGAAAAGTTTGGAAGAGACAACAGCAGGTTTTTAGAAATCAAAAAAGAAACTTATAAGTATATGGCATTGTTTCATACAACCGTAAAAATGTTTGATGGTGTGATGTACCTTGCAGTACTCGTTTTCGGGGCAATATTTATGATTCATGGACAGATTGCTGCGGGGGATTTGGTGGCATATATGTTGTATGTATCCACGCTGATTGCTACTATCCGCAGAATTATTGAATTTGCGGAACAATTCCAAAGAGGTATGACAGGAATTGAACGGTTTTTACAGATTGTAGATGCCGATATCGAGATTTTTGATGAGCCAAATGCAAAAGAAATGGGAATGCCACAAGGAGAAATCCGGTTTGAGGATGTGGATTTTGAGTATCCGGATGATAAAAATACGGTACTGACGAAGTTGAATTTGCAGATTCATGCAGGCGAGAAGGTTGCAATTGTTGGACCTTCCGGTGGTGGAAAAACTACCTTGTGTAATCTGATTCCACGCTTTTATGATGTAACGGATGGAAGGATTACCATTGATGGCGAAAACATAAAGAATTTTACATTGAAAAGCCTGAGGCAGAATATCGGAATGGTACAGCAGGACGTGTATCTGTTTTCCGGTACGGTGTACGATAATATTGTATATGGCAGACCGACAGCATCAAGGGAAGAAGTAATGGAAGCAGCCAGACAGGCGGGAGCACATGGATTTATTATGGAATTAAAAGACGGATATGATACTTATATCGGGGAACGTGGAGTAAAGCTTTCCGGCGGTCAGAAACAGCGAATCAGTATAGCCAGAGTATTTTTGAAAAATCCTGCCATTATTATTCTGGATGAAGCAACTTCCGCCTTGGATAATGAAAGTGAATTTGCAGTTGCCAAATCCCTGGCAAGACTTTCGGAAGGAAGAACCACACTGACCATTGCACACAGGCTTTCCAGTATTAAAAATTCCGACAGGATTCTGGTTCTTACGGACGAAGGAATTAAAGAGGAGGGGAATCATGAACAGCTGTTGGAGAAAAAGGGGATATACCATCAATTTTATATGACTGCCAATGCGATAAAGTAACAGTTTGTAAGTTATCGCGTAAGCCGCTTTTTATCTTGCATCTGTTGCTAAAATTCGATACAATAAGTTCACATCGGTAAGAAATTTTAACATTTTCTTTACTGATGAACTGTGGGTGGCTTTTGAATCCGGATAGAGAGCAGGAAGCAGAAAAAAAGCAGGAGGTTCCCTATATGTTTGGACGTGGTGTTTATATAGTATTAGGTGGAGCCGGAGGAGTTGGAAAACGTTGTGTGGAAAGATGTGTGAAATGTGGGAAAAATGTGGCATTTATGGACATTGATAAGGCAGCGGGTAAGGCACTGAAAGCGAAGCTTGAGAAAGAGTATGGGGTGAATGTCTTTTTCTTTCACGGTGACGTGAATAGCGAAGAGGACAGAGAATTATTTGAAAGTGCGGTCATTGCAATGTATGGACGGATAGAACGTTTTATTAGCAATGTATCTTCTTTCAAGGTGGACTTTATCGTTCGCACAAATTAAAAAAGTGAATGAGGCTGTGTGGTAAAACATAAGTTACCGGTCACGGAGTAAACAGTACATGTAAAGTCAATTCACTGCACTTAAATATGAAACAGGGGTTACCTGCACTAAGGTTTAATGGTATAATATATATATCATATATGTATCATAAACTTTAAGGCAGGTAATTTCTTTTTGTCTGCTGTTGGCAGGGAGGTTTGCGTATGAAATTAATGTTTATCGGTGCGGCACATGAAGTAACAGGAAGCTGTCATTACATGGAAGCCTGTGGAAAGCATATGCTCGTAGACTATGGTATGGAACAGGGAACGAATTATTTTGAAAATGCAGAGCTGCCGGTGCCGGAGGCACAGATAGATTATGTTCTCCTGACACACGCACATGTAGATCATTCCGGTATGCTGCCATTATTGTATGCCAAGGGATTTCGCGGACAGGTATTTATGACAAAAGCAACCGCAGATTTATGTGGTATTATGCTTAGAGACTGTGCGCATATCCAGATGCAGGAAGCAGAATGGAAAAATCGAAAGGCAAGGAGAAGTTCGGGAACCGAGCCTTATGAACCGATTTATACGATGGAAGATGCAGACGGTGTGATTAAGCATCTGGTCCCATGCGAATACAACAGTAAAGTGCAGCTTTGTGAAGGTATTGAAGTACGTTTTACGGATGTAGGGCATTTACTTGGTTCTTCCAGTATTGAAGTGTGGCTGACAGAAGAAAATATTACAAAGAAAATTGTATTTTCGGGAGATATCGGAAATAAAAACCAGCCCCTTATTAAGGATCCGTCCACAACGGCAGAGGCAGATTATGTAGTCATGGAATCTACTTACGGTGACCGTATGCATGAGGTTTCCAAACTGGACTATGTAAAGGAACTGGCTGCTGTAATACAGGAGACTTTTGACAGAGGCGGAAACGTAGTAATTCCTTCTTTTGCAGTAGGACGTACGCAGGAAGTTTTGTATTTTTTAAGGAAAATTAAAGAAGACGGTCTGGTAATCGGGCACGATGGTTTTCCGGTTTATGTAGACAGTCCGTTGGCGGTAGAAGCTACAGGAATTTTTGATAAAAACAAAATGGAATGTTTTGATGAAGAAGCAATGGCGTTAATTCGTAAGAAAATTAATCCGATTGCAGTACCGGGACTTCGTCTGACCATTACCAGTGATGAATCAAAAGAAATTAACTTTGAGGATACACCGAAGGTGATTATTTCCGCATCCGGTATGTGTGAGGCAGGACGTATCAGGCATCACCTGAAACACAACTTATGGCGTCCGGAATGTACGATTTTGTTTGTAGGTTATCAGGCAAACGGTACTTTGGGAAGAGCCATTGTGGAAGGAGCGCAGGAAGTGAAGTTGTTTGGTGAGACAATTGAAATTCGTGCACAAATAAGAAAACTCACCGGACTCAGCGGTCATGCGGATAAAGCAGGATTGATTGAATGGCTGGAAGGCTTTGAAGAAAAGCCAAAGAGAGTGTTTATAGTCCATGGAGAAGACAGTGTGTGTAAATCTTTTGTAGAGTGTCTGAAGGTAGAGCATGGGCAAAAGGCATATGCACCATACAGCGGAACCTGCTTTAATATGCTCAGTAACAAGCTGGAATACGAAGCAGAACCGATTGCAGTTGTAAAGAAAAAGAGAACGGTTTCCGATGTATTTGCAAGACTTCTGGCGGCAGGACAGAGACTTATGGAAGTTATCCGCAAAAACGAAGGTGGTGCAAACAAAGATTTGGCGAAGTTTGCAGACCAGATCAATTCGCTGTGTGATAAGTGGAGTTAAAGGCAGAATTAAACTTAGGAAGGAAAGACAGTAAAGTAAAATGAGTTTAGCAGATAAGATATTTATAGACATGTGTAAGGATATTTTGGAGAATGGTACCAGTACAGAGGGCGAAAAGGTTCGCCCTCGCTGGGAGGATGGGACACCTGCTTATACGATAAAGAAGTTTGGAGTGGTCAACCGATATGATTTACGGAAAGAATTTCCGCTTTTGACACTTCGTAAAACTGCACTGAAAAGTGCAACAGATGAAATACTCTGGATATGGCAGCAGAAGTCCAATAATATTAATGATTTGCACAGTCATATATGGGATGAATGGGCGGATGAAGACGGTTCTATCGGAAAAGCCTATGGTTATCAGATGGGAGTAAAACATAAATATAAAGAAGGTATGATGGATCAGGTAGACAGGGTAATTTATGATTTAAAGAATAATCCGTTCAGCCGTCGTATTATGACAAATATTTATGTGCATCAGGATTTATCTGAAATGAATCTTTATCCTTGTGCGTACAGTATGACTTTTAATGTGACACAGAGAAAGGGTGAGGACAGGCTGACTTTAAATGCAGTTTTAAATCAGCGTTCACAGGATGTGCTTGCAGCAAATAACTGGAATGTGGCACAGTATTCGGTGCTTGTTCATATGCTGGCACAGGTGTGCAATATGAATGTGGGTGAGTTGGTGCATGTAATTGCTGATGCACATATTTATGACAGACATATCCCAATTATTGAAGAACTGATTACAAGAGAGACTTATGATGCACCTACGTTCTGGCTGAATCCGGAAGTAACGGACTTTTACAAATTCACAAGGGATGATGTAAAAGTGGAAAATTATGTGACGGGACCGCAGGTGAAAGATATTCCGATTGCGATTTAAGGAGAGCTGTTGATAGGTACTGATGGTAACAGTTTTAAATAGTATCTTATAAAACACTACTTTAGATGCTAAGAAAGAAAAAGTAAGTTAAGAAATAAAAAGATAGGTAAAAATTAGACAAGAAGAAAATAGATAAGAAGAGGAAGAAGATAATATGAATTTAATTGTAGCAGTAGATAAAAATTGGGCGATTGGATGTAACAATGAATTACTTGTAAGGATTCCAAATGACCAGAAAATGTTTCGACAGACCACAACCGGAAAAGTGGTTGTACTGGGAAGGAAAACAATTGAAACATTTCCGCAGGGACTTCCGCTTCCGAATCGTACCAATATCATTTTGTCCAGATCACAGGACTATAAAGTGAAGGATGCGACAGTAGTACATTCTATAGAAGAACTTTTAGAAGAATTAAAGAAGTACAACAGTGAAGATGTTTTTATTATAGGAGGAGAAAGCATATACAGACAAATGCTTCCATACTGTGATACCGCACATGTAACGAAGATTGATCATGCTTACGCAGCAGATACCTATTTCCCTAATCTGGACGAAGACGAAGAGTGGGAAATCACAGCAGACAGCGATGAGCAGACATATTTTGATATCGCCTACAATTTCTTAAAATACGAGAAAATTAAGAAATAATGGCTGAAAGCTGTTACGATTGTCGTAACGTAAGGTGGTGGAAAACTATTTCATGAGAGGACCATCGGAAAACGCCGGCACTTGGCTTGCGTTCTTTGCAAGCCTATGTGTCCGCTGCGTTTGGAGTTGAGCGAGAGCGCGTCCTCACATGAAATAGTTTTCCACCACCGTATTATTTCACAACTTCATCTTATAATTTGTCCGTATTTTATCCCACTTCTATTGACTTTTGGAAATAAAAGTATAATAATTGAAAATAATGCAGTGAGAGGAGCAATAGAGTACGATGGAAAAGAAAAATATCGACTGGAGCAATCTTGGCTTTGGTTACATTCAGACAGAAAAGCGTTATGTTTCTAATTATAAAGATGGAGCTTGGGATGACGGTGTATTGACCGAAGACGCCAATATTGTCATCAGCGAATGTGCAGGTGTTCTTCAGTATGCACAGACAATTTTTGAAGGTTTAAAAGCATATACAACAGAAGATGGACATATTGTAACATTCCGTCCGGACTTAAATGCAGAACGTCTGGAAGCTTCTGCAAAGAGACTGGAAATGCCGGTATTTCCAAAAGAAAGATTTTTAGATGCAATTGATAAAGTAGTAGCAGCAAATGAAGCCTATGTACCACCATATGGTTCAGGTGCGACTCTTTATCTTAGACCATATATGTTCGGAAGCAGTCCGGTAATCGGTGTAAAACCTGCACAAGAGTATCAGTTCCGTGTATTTGGAACACCGGTAGGTCCTTACTTTAAAGGTGGTGCAAAACCATTGACAATTCGTGTCAGCGATTTTGACCGTGCAGCACCAAACGGAACAGGAAATATTAAAGCGGGATTAAACTATGCCATGAGTTTGCATGCCATTGTTTCCGCACATGCTGAAGGCTATGACGAAAATATGTATCTGGATCCGAAAACAAGAACAAAGGTAGAAGAAACAGGTGGTGCGAACTTCCTATTTGTTACAAAAGACGGAAAGGTTGTAACTCCGAAGTCTGACAGTATTCTTCCTTCTATTACACGCCGTTCTCTTCTTTATGTAGCGAAGGAATATTTAGGTTTAGAAGTAGAAGAGAGAGAAGTTCTTTTAGAAGAATTAGGCGATATGGCAGAATGTGGACTTTGCGGAACAGCAGCAGTTATTTCGCCGGTAGGAAAGATTGTTGACCATGGTAAAGAAATCTGCTTACCAAGCGGTATGACAGAAATGGGACCGACAACAAAGAAATTGTATGAAACACTTACCGGAATTCAGATGGGACGCATCGAAGCACCGGAAGGATGGATTCGTGTAATTAAATAATGAATATGTGTTAAGAGCCACTGCTTTTTATGAGTGGCTCTTTTCTGTTATGGACTTTAGTCTGTTGAGCGCGTCGGAGTTTTTCTAAATTGAAAAATGGAGATGCGCGAAACAATAAACCACCTGCTATGCGGGTGGTGCAATAAGTGCTTAAAGCACAATCACCTTTCCTGTATAATAGAGGT
>JAFSBX010000010.1 GCA_017437065.1 Lachnospiraceae bacterium | reverse complement strand
TTGATACATATAATCAACAGTATTTTTAGTGGAGTATATACAAGTCAGTTTCTAAAATGTAAGCAGAATAAAAAGATTACCATTTTCTTGTGGACTCTTATTTATTTTATGATTCAGGTGGTTATATTCGAGGTGATACAGAGTCGCTATCCATTTAACGATGTGGTAAGTGCTATTATCAATGTTCTATTGCTTTTGGGGATGCAATGTGTTTTCTTTCGCAAAGGTACATCTGGGCAATTATTTGTGTGCTTTAGCTTTGTAGCTGGAAAAGAGATTGTGAAATATATTGTCAGCGTACTTAATATTGCGTTGGGAGCATTGGTAGGAGGATTTATTGATGATCTGATGATGCAGGGGAAGATTATTACAAACACTCAGGTTGAGGTGATAAATAATATTGTGATATATGTAATGTTCTTTGCAAGTGCTATTTTATATGCATTAATTTTGGGGATTTATTTGCTACTAATTAACAAAAAATATGTTAGAAAAGAATATCCGTTACAAGTGCAAGAAAATGTGTTTTTGGTATTGCCGAGTATAGCGGCAGTCTGCATTTCTATAACTCTTAAAATAATGATAATTACAGTAGAAAACGGAACTACAACTCTTATTTTTGATACCGTTCCGGAAACTCTGTTTTGGGTTCCAGCGATATGTGTTCTGTTGTTAGGTGCAGTCATAGCCAATGTCATGCTTTTTCAGAATGTGGTGCAGTATCACGAAGAAAACAGAAAGCGTACCATGTTGGAAAATCAGATACAGCAGATGCAAAAAGAGGTACAGGAGATTCAGGATATTTATGCCGATATGCGTGGATTACGCCATGACTTGAGAGGGCATATCAATAATATCACGCAGTATGTGAAGAAACAAAACAATGCAGACGCCGAAGAACTGAATGGCTATATCAGAAATATGGAAGAAACTGTGAGCAGGTTAGATTTTGGTTATCAGACAGGAAATCCGATTACGGATATTATCATTCATCAGAAGAAGCAGGAGGCTGACAGAGCAGGAGTAAAGTTTTCTGTGGATTTTAGTTATCCGAAAGAGCTTCAAATAGATGTGTATGATATTGGCGTTGTGTTAAATAATGTGTTGGAAAATGCAATCGAAGCGGCTACTCTGCTAGAAAGAGATAAATATGTATCATTACATTCTTATGTGAAAGGGAATCTTTTCTTCATAGAGGTTGAAAACAGCTTTGCAAGAGACATTAAGATAAACAAAGAAAGTGGATTGCCGGAGAGCAATAAGAACAATAAAAAGTTTCATGGAATGGGGCTTACTAACATACAAAGATGTGCAAGGAAGTACAAGGGTGATATTGATATTGTTGTTGATACGTCCAAACATGAATACCAGATATTTAATCTTACAGTGATGTTGAATGGAAAACCTGTCGGGCCATAAGGCTTGGCAGGTTTTTCACACCCAAAATGGAGTAGTTCACTCCTTTGCTATGTAATTCGTGTTGTGAAGTTCCGATAATGGAAGTAGAGAAAGAAATTTTGAAAGGACAGGTGATGTTTATGGCTATGGTGATAGGAAACAATATGGGAATAAGCAATAGTTATCAGAATAATACAAGCAAAGCAGGTGGATATAAAAATGTACGAGAGTATTCCAATTACTTAATGGGGAAATATAGCTGCCTGAAGCCGGGAAACAATGTGGCGGTATCGGTTACATCCGGATTATTAAGAAAAGCAATGAGTGATGAGAAAACAGGACAATGGTTAGAGAGAGAACTATCAAAAGCACCCGATTACATAAAGGAAGCACAGCAGTCTGCAAGTGCAAGAGGTTCAAGACTAATTTCTTGTTCTATTGAGTTTGGAGAAGAATACACAACCATGTCTGTTTGCACAGTTACAG
Source organism: Lachnospiraceae bacterium (assembly GCA_017437065.1). Lineage (GTDB taxonomy): Bacteria > Bacillota > Clostridia > Lachnospirales > Lachnospiraceae > RGIG3002. The sequence goes on along the minus strand of JAFSBX010000010.1, from coordinate 4,997 downwards.
ATACACCGGGTACGGATGAGGATATTGATAAGTGGCTTGAGAAAGTCAAAGAGAATAAAGAAAAGCAGAAAAAAGCAGAAAAGAAAGCGGCAGAAGAAAAGTTAACAGAGCAGAGAATGGAAGAATATACTTTTAAGGGTAAAGACATAAAGAGTGTTATGGATAGTTTTATTACAAAAATGTCTTCTTTAAGTACAACAATGAGTTCTATATCAGGATTTGATATGAAAGCATAAAAGCAGATGATTTTTTTTGAAAGGGCAGGTGTTTATGTCTATGATGATAGGAAATAATATAGGGATTAGTGGTAGTTATCAGAGTAATTCAAGCAAAACAGGTGGATATAAAAGTGTAAGAGAATATTCTTATACTTTTAAGGGTGCAGACTTAAAGAGTGTTACAGACAGTTTTATTGCAAAGATGTCTTCTTTAAGTACTACAATGAGTTCTATGTCAGGATTTGATATGAAAATATAGCGGAAACAGGCAGTATCCTATGATATATTGTAGATACTGCCTATTTTCATTTCACAACATAAAAAGGTCGGTTCACACAACGGACTATTGAAATGAAGTGAATTTGCCGATATACCAAATAAGTATGTATGGGTAATACATTAATAAAATGAAACGGATTTCAAATATACAATTCAAGGAGGAACGATTATGGTTACGACACATGGTATAACATCTGCGACGGGTTATTATGAGAATACGGTTCAGCAGAAAAAGGACAGTACGGTTAAAGCGAAAAATAATACAGCCTCAGAGCAGGCAGTAAAGTCCAGCGAGGATAAATTGTCAAGCAAGGCTAAAAATTACTTGGATAATCTCAGAAAAACTTATGGAGATTATGATTTTATTGTTGCAGATGCCGGGGATGACAGAAGGGCGTTGCTTGATAAGAGTGATAAGGAATTCTCTGTTATTTTTTCAAGCTCAGAATTAGAGAGAATGGCTTCAGATGAAAAATATGCAAGTGAAAAGATGCGTCGTGTTAATACAATAGTTAATATGACTGATAAAATCTGTGAGCAGTTCGGTTATGAAAGAGCATGGGGAAAGGGCAACGAGAATGATACAATCATAAATAAGCTGGCTGTTTCTATTAATGATGATGGCAGTATGTCAATTTTTGCGGAATTAGAAAAGATGTCCGAAAAGCAAAAAGATTATATAGAGAAACTTCGGGAGAAACGATCTGAGGAGAAGAAAAACTCAGAGAAATCGGAAGAAAAGAAGGTAAATTCCTATAAGAAGGACGATACATCTTCTGTAAAGAAAGTAGTTGTAGAGGCTTCATCAGAGGAAGAACTGATAGAAAAAATTAAAAATGTGGATTGGAATAAGGTATTTGGTGAAAAAGTTGGAGCCAGATTCGATTTTTCCGTATAAGGGGTTAGTTATGGAAAAATGGAGGTGAAAACATGGCAGTTCATTTGTATGGAAATGTGAATGGTACTTATCAGAAGCCAAATATAGATTTGTTTGAAATGGCTAAGAAACAGAATAATCAGCCTATAAGATTTTGTGATACAGAAGCTGGTAGAAATGTTCCGGCTATAAAGGTCAATATTTCAGAGGAAGGCTTGCGTGCTTTACATGGCAGTAAGATGAATGGTAGTGTGGATATACAAAAGCAAATGGAAGAAATGCGGTATATTTCGGAACATCAGCCTGTGGAGAGTTTTACAAACAGATTATCAAGGGTAATGCAGGATAGTTTTGTGCAGTTCACTGAGGATAATTCAGATGAAAAATTAACAATACAGAAAAAGGGAGAAATCTTATTGGAGGAGTTTAGAGGAATCTGCGATGAGATTATTTCCGGGTATAAGGATGGTAACAGAGTAAGATTTATCGAAGACTCTACAACAGAAGATGGATATAGAAAGCTGTCTAAAGAGGATGAGCTGTCTATTCTGTTAAGTGAATTTAATGCTTTTATTGAATTCCGTTTTGGTAAGGAACATCAGGAACAAAGCGTAAAAGTCACAAATGCTATCAATGATTTTCAGAAGATAAAGCAGGAATTAGGATACGGAGATATTAAGTATTACGAACCGGAATATATCCCGGATGGCTTTGTAGAAAATCTGTTAAAAGCGGCAAATCAGTATGTAGACAGTCAGAAGTAATAGATAGAATGAGAAACCAGGATATAAAACTTAAAGCAGGATATGGCCCAAATGGCTGTATCCTGTTTTTTTTAGGATGTGCTATAATTTGAAACAAACTATTTGAAACAAAATTCAAAAAATGTGTAATATATGAAGGAAAAAGTTGTCATATAAGGTGAAGGAACCTTAAATTCGCAAGTTAAGGATGGGAGTGGGGTTATGACAGATGAAAAAATAATAGAATTGTATTTTGTAAGAAACGAGATGGCAATAGAGGAAACGGATAGAAAGTATGGTGCGTATTGCTTTCAGATATCTAACAATATTTTGAATTGTCGAGAAGACTCTGAGGAATGTGTAAATGACACTTGGCTTAAAACATGGGATTCAATACCGCCCACGAAACCGCAATGCTTTAGATTATTTCTAGCTAGAGTTGTTCGGAATTTGTCCTTTAACAAATATAAGGCAAAATACACTGATAAGAGAGGTAACGGAGAAATTGCTTTGATTTTAGATGAGTTGGAAGAATGTATAGTTGGAAAAAATGATGTTGAAGATTTTTGCATGACAAAAGAGTTGCAAAGTACATTAGATATGTTTGTATGTTCGTTATCAGAAAGAGAATGTAATGTTTTTGTCAGAAGATATTTCTATTCAGATTCAATTAAGGATATTTCTAAACGGTATGACCTGTCGGAGAATAATGTAAGAGTAATGCTAAATAGAACAAGAAACAAGTTAAAGATCAAGCTAGAAAAGGAGGGATATTTTATATGAAAAAAGAAGATTTGTATGAAGGATTTGGAGCATTAAATGATGATGTATTAAAAAGAAGCGAAAAGGAGGAAGGTACTATGAAGAAGAGAAATATGAGCAAAATATTGAAAATAGGTAGTTTAACGGCTTGCCTTATTGTGGCATTGGGAGTAGGGGGGATTTTTATAGGTGGCAACAAAACTCCTGAGGTAGAGAACAATACCAGAGAAGAAAGCAATATTGTTACTTCTACTAATGTTGATGTAGCACCTATGGTATATGTAAATGACACGCTATATAAAAAATCCTTGGAAGAAGTTTATTATGAGGAATTATTTGAGGAATTTGTTTTTGTAGGAAAGATTGAAAATGACATTACAAGTAGCCAGACTTCTACCGATGGAGTTCCTAAAGAAAATTTGCAGGCAAACACACCTATTGTTGGTTCAGAAGTATATCAGTATGGAAACAATGTTGTAGTGAAAATCAATGATATATATTGGTTGTATGAGGTAGAAAGCGCTGGGGATAAAGCCGTGGATTGGAATAGCCTTTCAGAAGAAGAAAAAATGCAATTGGATCCAAAATATAATGCGAATTAAATTTGGAGTAAACATAGTATAAAATCGAGCAGAGCCGATGGGAGTAAATTCTATCGGCTCATGTTTATTTCACAACATAAAAAGGTCGGCTCACAACATCTTAGTATCGAAACAGGGTACAAGTTACGATATAATATACGCGAAAAGAGAATCAAGCGACAGTGAAGCTGGCATTTGATTCTCTACGCGATAACGAGCAAACAGTCTGCGAAGCAGACAATAGAGTGCGATAGCACGAGTTTGCGAGTATAAGGCATAAGAATTGCAAAGGAAGTGAGAATGTGCGGATAGCGATATGCGATGATGAAAAGAACATTCGGGAGTTAATAGGGAATAAGGTGGCGAAGCAGTACCCGGAGGCAGATATTGTTTTCTTTCAGTCGGGGGAAGAACTGCTTTTATCAGATAAGCATGTAGATATTCTGTTTTTGGATATACAGATGTCCGGTAAAAACGGTATGGAAACAGCCAGAGAACTTCGTAAGAAGGACAAAAGCGTGATACTTATTTTTGTGACTGCTGTGGAGGAGTATGTATTTCAAGCGTTTGATGTAGGTGCATTTAACTATATTGTGAAGCCGATTGATGATACGAAGTTTGTTGATGTACTTTGCAGAGCAGTTGATGAATGGCATTCACAGGATACGAATGTGAGGGAGCCGGAAGCAAATTATGTGATGATCAATAATGGTGGGGTTCACACAAAGGTAATGATAGAAGATATTGTCTATGCAGAGGTGTTCAATCGTAAGGTGGTTATTCATAAGTTGGATGACGAAATAGAATACTATGGAAAAATGTCTGACCTTGAAGCAGTTGCAGGGGACAGTTTTTTTAGACCGCACAGGGCATATCTTGTAAATTTTAAGTATGTGGAGAAATATGATGCCACCACCATTTATCTGGAAAAGGGAACTGCTCTTATGGCAAAGCAGAATTACCCGGACTTTGTAAAGAAATACATGAAGTACAATCAGAGGAAAGGATAGCTCTAAATGGGAAACATAGGAACTTATTGGGAAATAGCCAACAGAACAATCGCTGTCATTAACATGATTGTGGAAGGCTTTTTGGTTTATCAGTTTGTAAAACCATTTATTCATAAAGAATCATATTGTGTGGGGCTTAGTTATTCTGTTGCAATGCTGATATTTTATTTTGTGCCACAGGAGATGTCCTATCCGTATCTGTTGGGAATTTTTGTGGCTTGGATTACGATGTGTCTGACAGTGAGAAAAAAGATTAAGCAGAAAATCTTTTTAGCGATTTCTATGTACTTGATTCGTTGGATGGTTTATGGTGTAACATTGGTACTCAGGGATATTATGTTTGCTCTGTTTATTAACACACCATATATGCTTACGGAACCGATAAAACAATTGATAGCATATATCGTTGTGGAATTGATTTATTACGGTGTTGCTATAATCGTTATGTGGCTTGTAATTAAGTTAATTCATAAGGTGTATGTGAATAAAAAAGAGGATATATCAGGAAAAGAATTGATATTACTTTT
>JAFSBX010000009.1 GCA_017437065.1 Lachnospiraceae bacterium | reverse complement strand
TTCGTAGGCTCAAGAACTTTGCTACACCACTTCCTCCATCCATACCATTACTGATACCGACTTGTGGTTCACTACACTTGGCGGTAAATACCCGTGACTGGACTTTCACCAGTAAGATTAGTGCCATGCTCGGCACACAAAATTAAGATTATATTAAATTTAATATAATCTTAATAATTTTGTATTATTCTTTACATACTTTCCTAATTTATATACCACGCCATTTTCGGGCTTTATTCAACCTTTTCATTAAACTCTACCACTTTAGAATACAATGCTTTTTGATCCAAAATTTCCTTAAAATTATCCGCCTCACGATATCCCTTCAGATTATCCATGTACTCCATATAATCGCAGACATAAACATAGACTTTAGATACATCTCTTCCGTTAATGGCATAAGTATCCGCATATTGACTGCTTCCCTCGGGAAGCAATTTTCCATCTGCATCCAAAACCACCATACACGTTCCCTGCGCCAACCGTTCCTCACTGCTCTTTTCTTCCACTACGACTTCAAATCCCGACTTGGATATACTATAAATTCCGGCACCATTTTCATTCATTTCATCTACTACAATGGTCTGTAAATTTTCCTCATCTACTGTCATTTCCAATTCAAATTCAAACGATCCCTCATACCACCAATGCTCATGGTTATTCGGAAACTTTTGCCACTCTTTGTCATAGACCTGATTCATAAACTCTTTCCATTCTTCATCAGACATTGCTTCCAGCTCTGTTTCGGTTTTTCCCTGAAAATCCGGTTCATCAGGCACTGCCTTATATCCAATAATCTGCTCAATAGCAAAATCCATGCTCAACTTTTCCATAGAAAGCATCTGCTGTTTTTTCTCTTCGTCGCTACCTACAATATCCTGAATATCAATACGATAAATTCCCGCATAGGTTTTACTATCCAAAAACTTTCCTTCCAAATATCCGAATCCAAATCCCGGATTATCTTCCTCTGTAAACGGATATTTTTCAATCGTTTTAATACAAATAATTGGTTCTCCGGTATTTTCATCCAGGAAAGTCTCCGGGAAATCTTCTTCCCCCACAATCAACAGCGACATATAAATAGCCTCTCCCGAACAATAAACTTCTGAAAGTGATACAGTCACTCCATCTACCGTCTTGGTATACTTCATGTCTGCCGTTTGATCTTCTCCTTCTTCCCCGAAATTCAGAATTTCTTCCCCTACCGACTGTCCGTTTCCTCCAGACAGACTGTCTGACGGCTCCTCTAATTTTTCTGCCACGGCATCTAAATCTCCCTGATAAGAATAACTCCCTTCAAAAAACTTAAAAATATCTTTTATAATCGGTATTCTGGAAGCAAGCACCGGCTGTGTTGCAAGAAAACCAAAACATAAGATTGCCGCTGCCACACAGCCACTTATCTTTATTAAAAATTTATTCCGCTTTCTTTTCCGATAAATCCTTTCTCCTTCTGCAATTCCCATTCGAATGGTTTCAGATAAATTATCAGGTATAGTAATATTGTCAAATTTGTAATTATCCATGACTGACTTCCTCCTCTAACAGGTTTCTCAAAATTCCCTTCGCCCGAAATAAATACGACTTTACGCTGCCTAACGGAATATCCATCACTTTAGCGATATCCTTCAGCTTCATATCCTGAAAAAAATGAAGAATTATAATTGTCTTGTACACGGGTGGAAGCAAGTCTACAGCATCATACAAATCGGTCCGTTCCTCTATGGAAATTCTTTCTTTTTCCGCTGTCTCCTTATATTCTTCAAAAGCGTAATATTTTCCGTTTTTATTCTGAGCCTGATATACACTGTTAATCAGAATTCGGGTAATCCATGTCTTAAAATACTTTGGTTCCCGGAGTTTATCCATTGAAATCATGGCTCGCATAGCGCAATCCTGCACAGCATCTAAAGAATCCTGCTCATTTTTGGTGTACATAAACGCAGTTTTATATAAGTATTCCTGATGCAACATAATCAACTCCCCAAAAGCCTGTCGGTTTCCTTTTGCTGCCTGCTCCACCAGTTTTAAACTTACCTTGTTGTCCATTGTTTCTTCTGCTCTCCTTTACTCATTTGTATGTACATACACCTATTAGATTTGGATTATAGTAAAAAAGATACAAATTTTAACCAATTGCCCTAATTAAATTTACCATCTCAATTGCACCAAGTGCACAATCATACCCCTTATTTCCTGCTTTTGTTCCTGCACGCTCAATTGCCTGCTCAATCGTATCAGTTGTAAGTATACCGAACATAACCGGTATGTCGCTGTTCATGGAAACACTTGCAATTCCCTTAGAAACTTCACTGCAAACATAATCATAATGGCTTGTTGCTCCACGGATAACTGCTCCAAGACAAATCACTGCATCATACTTGCCACTCTTTGCCATCTTAGATGCAATCAGTGGAATCTCGAAAGCTCCCGGTACCCATGCCACTTCAATATCCTCTTCTGCCACATCATGACGTTTTAAGCCATCTAAAGCACCACCTACCAACTTTGACACAATAAACTCATTAAATCTGGCTGCTACGATTCCTACTTTCATGTTATCTGCTACTACATTTCCTTCATAAATTTTCATGATAATTTTCTCCTTTTTAAATACTATTTTTCATTTATTTATTACAATAATTTTTTTATTTCTTAGCACCATAAGTTACTGACAAAAGACTTCCGTCGGCATATTATATAAAACTGTTGCGCCGCGCCCTCACTTAATACGACAAGTAATGTCCCATCTTCTTATGTTTGGTCTGCAGATAAAACAGATCATGATCCGTTGCTTCCATCTGAATTGGCACTCGTTCCACAATTTCCATCCCATAATCGCCCAGTCCATAAACCTTTTGCGGATTGTTTGTCAGAAGGCGCAGTGTTTTAACTCCTAAATCCTTTAAAATCTGAGCTCCTATGTAATATTCCCGCATATCCCCCGGGAATCCTAATGCCAGATTTGCCTCTAAGGTATCCATTCCCTGCTCCTGTAACTCATAAGCACGCAATTTATTGAGCAAACCAATTCCACGTCCTTCCTGACGCATATAGAGCAAAATTCCTCTGCCTTCTTCTTCAATCTGCTTCATTGCCGCAGCAAACTGCTGACCACAATCACAGCGTAATGAACCAAATACATCTCCTGTCAGACATTCAGAATGTACCCTGCAAAGTAAATTCTCTCCGTCACCGATTTCTCCTTTTACTAAGGCTACATGATGTTCACCATTTAAAAGATTTCGATATCCGTAAGCACGAAATTCTCCGTATTTTGTAGGCATTTTGGCAACTGCTACCTGCTCCACCAGTATATCTTTCTTTTTCCGGTATTCTATAAGAGCCTGAATTGTTATAAATTTCAAATCCCATTTTTTTGCAAGCTCTATCAGGTTCGGCTTTTTCATCATAGTGCCGTCTTCTTCCATAATTTCACAGCAGAGTCCACAAGGTTTCAATCCTGCCAGCTTCATTAAATCCACTGTTGCTTCTGTATGCCCCTCTCTTTCCAATACTCCATTTTTCTTTGCCGTAAGAGGAAACATGTGTCCCGGTCTTCTAAAATCTTCCGGTTTTGACTGCTCTTCTACGCATTTCATTGCCGTCATACTACGTTCTTTTGCAGAAATTCCTGTCGTTGTTCCCACATAATCTATAGAAACCGTAAATGCAGTTTCATGGTTATCCTGATTGTCTGCTACCATCTGCGGAAATCCCAATTTCTCACATAATTCCCTGCTCATCGGCATACAGATAAGTCCTTTTCCATAGGTTGCCATAAAGTTTACATTTTCTGTGGTAGCAAATTCTGCCGCACAAATGAAATCTCCCTCATTTTCCCTATCCTCATTATCTGTCACAATAATGATTTTTCCTTTTTTTAAATCCTCCAATGCCTCTTCTACTGCATTAAACACAAATTTTTCCATCGCTCGTTCTCCCTTTTTCGATTTTCTTCACTACCTATTTTTTCATCCTTATTATCAGTTATTCCGTTCTCAGTATTCATAGGCTTACTTGTCATAAACTTCTCTATGTACTTTCCGACAATGTCATTTTCCAGATTCACTTTGTCTCCGATTTTCTTTTCTGACAAAGTTGTCTCTTTTGCAGTATGCGGTATAATGGATACCGAAAAATCATTGTTTCCCAGCTTTGCCACGGTCAGACTGATTCCATCTATTGTAATAGAACCCTTTTCTACAATATAACGAAGTATTTCCGGCTTTGTTTCCACTGTATACCAAACGGCAATTCCATCTTTTTTTATCTGACGAATTGTTCCCGTTCCATCTACATGCCCTGAAACAATATGTCCTCCAAATCTGCCATTATTTAGCATGGCACGTTCCAGATTTACCTTATTCCCTACCCGAATTTGTGACAAACTGCTCCTTTGCAGTGTTTCGTTCATAACATCTGCCGTAAATGTTTTATCTCCCAGCTTTGTCACGGTCAGACAAATACCGTTTACAGCAATGCTGTCTCCGATTTTTGTACCTTCCAGCACTTTATCTGCACGGATAACCAAATCTGAATTTATTCCATTTCTCCGAATGCTTTCCACTGTCCCTGTTTCTTCAATAATTCCGGTAAACATCTGCCTCTATTTCCTCTCTATCATTTTTCTATGTTCGGTTGTATCAAGTCACCTTCTACCAAAATATCTTCTCCCCAAAAAGATACTTTCGTATTTTTCATCTTGAACGCTTCCTCAGGCAGGCAAACTCCTCTTCCTTCCACCGGAGTTTTCGCTTCGGTTCCTCCGAATATTTTCGGTGCTATGTATGCCTGAACGGCATTCACAACTCCACTTTTTAGTGCTGTATAGTTCAGCGTTCCCCCACCTTCCAACAGCACACTGTCAATTTTACGTTCTCCTAATCTCTGCATTAGCAAGTTTAAATCAACGACATCATCCTTTTCCGGTAATTCCCAAACTTCACACCCTTTTTCCACAAACAATGCTTTTCTTTCTGCATCTGCACTTTGCGAAACAGCAAAAATAACCGGCATTTCCTTCGCAGTTTTTACAATTTGTGATTCAACAGGTGTTCTTAAATGTGTATCACATATAATCCTTATAGGACTTTTTTTCCCCTCTACGCGACAGGTTAAAAGCGGATCGTCTGCCAACACAGTCCCCACACCTGCCATAATTGCCATAAACCGTCCCCTGTCTTCATGCACTTTTTGCCGTGCCGTTTCCCCTGTTATCCACTTAGAAGCTCCTGTATGTGTCGCTATTTTTCCATCCATTGTCATAGCATATTTCATCATCACATATGGTTTTCCGGTCTTCATAAAATGAAAGAACACCTTGTTTAGTTCATCGCATTCCTGTTGTAATACTCCTTCTGTTACCTCTATTCCTGCCTCCCGCAAAATTGCAATTCCTTTTCCGGCTACAAGTGGATTGCTGTCTGCTGAACCGACAATTACCCGCTTGATTCCACTTTCAATAATTGCTTCTGTGCAGGGAGGTGTTTTGCCGTAATGACAGCAAGGTTCCAATGTCACATACATGTCTGCTCCCTTTGGTGATTCAATGCAGTTTCGAAATGCATTTCTTTCGGCATGTAATTCTCCATATTTCTGATGATATCCTTCCCCTATTATTCGTCCGTCTTTTACAATCACCGCTCCCACCATGGGATTTGGATTTACATGCCCCTCCCCCTGCCTCGCAAGTTGAAGTGCATGCTTCATGTATGCTTCATCCTGTGTATAATCATGATTTTCCATACACTTTTTTCCTCCTGTTTCCGTATTAAAAAAATATCTCAGCACCTTTTGGTAACCGACTCCTAACAAAAAAGATCCTTGACATTTAAACTTCAAGACTCTTTCGTTTCACAATGCACTGCGTTTTATCCCTTTTACACAACATTTCCACATAGCTCATTTAAATGATAACTATGCAGATGGAATCACTTCGCACTTGAAATAATCCAACAAAAAACCCTGAAATAACATCTGTGCTATTTCAGGGCTATATTACTGCATTGCATTATGATATATGAATATTTAGACATAATAAAATACGCCATAAATAATTCAATCTTCTTTCATCCAGACTATACTGTCGGCTTCGGAATTTCACCGAATCATGCATTCATTTACTAAAATGTCCGCTCGTGGGCTTTACCACCGGTAGGGAATCTCACCCTGCCCTGAAGATATTGTTTTTATTCAATTGAGTTGAATTGTAGCACTGTTATTGTTAGGTGTCAAGGTTGATTTCACAATTTAAACTTTAATGCAACCTTTAAATCAATTCTCTTACCTGTTCCACATATACCTTTACTTCTTTTCCCGCTGTTTCCTTGGTTCTTTCAAGAGCTTTAATAAAGTTGTCTACATCCGTTATCTTTTGCTGTTTATCATAAACATATAAAATCAACCTGTCACATTTATAAAAATATCCATCCTCACCCAATTCACGAAACAATTTATTTTCAGAATGGTCTTTTCTGGTACATTTTATCTCAATTACTGTATTTAACTCTTCAATAATGATATCATATCTGTCTGTTCCATATCCGATATCCTGATTTACTTCTCTTCTGGCAGTGGGATACAATGCCTTAATTACTGCATACATAATATGCTGTACATCATATTCATTATTAATTACTATCTGTTCCAAAACTTCTTTTTTTAATGTTGCTTTGTTTTCCGGTGTTGCAGAAAACATATTTTTCAGATATAAGCCAAAATTACTGATAATGGTTTCCAATGCATCAATTTCTTGTCGTCTATCCATCTTTTCTTCTTGTAAAAATCTTATTGCTTTCTTTATGCAAGAACGATACTTCAACATCTGATCTTCTTTAGCTTCATATGGAGTATTCACTACATACATTAACATTTTACACCGCTCCAATAGCAAATCATTGTCTGAAACATACCGTAATATTTCTTCCTTCCACTCTGCATACTTTTCGACAATCTCTGACAATTCAGTGAGCTTTTCAATTTCCAATCCAACGTTAATTAACTGTTCTCTATTCATCACGCCTCCATCTTAAATAAAACAGAAACAATGGTTCTCTAAATGTAAGCACATTTTCTTTCCAATCAAATACCCTGTCAGCCTCATAACCACTCTCTTCTAATATAGAAAACATGGAATTTAGCGTTCCCTTAATGGTCTGAGTCGTTAATTTAAGCATATCTTTTTCTTTATCCAAAATTCCCTTTGCCCTTTCATAAATTTCAGATATAGTAATAGCTTTTAACGGTGGATCTTTTCTTAATGCTTCTAACACTAAACCATAACGATCCACTTCTGAACCATCTTCTAAGTAATAAATTGCCCTTTTTTGACCACGTGATGAAAGACCTGCTAATAGTTTTGCATATAACTCCTGATATGTGAGATAATCTGCCCGCAAATAGCAGCTTTTTGTAATATCATCATCTTTTAGCCGTTTATCCTCTGAAATATAATACCCAATGTTTTCACAAATTGATTGCATTGTCTGTGGTGAATCAATGCATTCCATTACTAATCTGTCTATTAACTCTTTCTCAGCAGTCACTCCTAACATCAGAAATCCCTTTTTAGGAATTTCAGCTAACTCCGTATTTTTCCAGGGTTTCATTGTAATATTCATAATTCTTCCCTGCAAATCCGGATTATTTTTTACCGTTTCATCCACTCTATGAGGAAGAGACACTACTATTGCTTTCAAATCTGAACGAATAGCTTCCTTTAATTGACATGCTGCATCATGTTGCATCTTTTCCTCTGCATAATGAAAATCATCCAGCAAAAGAACCTTTTTATATTCTAAAAAAAACTTTAATACCCGTTCTTTATTTGTTTGATACCGTGAGGTATATCTTGTACCAATCTGCTCTCCCTGTCCACTAACCGCACTTTCATTCTGTACTTCTCCGGCTAAAGGAATATCTACTTTTTTTGCAACTACTGTCCAGAAATCATTTTCACCTTTAAAGTCATTTCCCGTCATTGCTACAAGCTTATCTCTACCTATTACAGCTTCACATAAAACAGTTTTTCCGATTTTGGATGGACCATCAATTACAATTAAATAGCCCATCTGTTCTAATGCCATTTTTAATCTTTCCTCATATGTAAAATCACCGGAACTTTTTCTGTTGACATAGGTATATTCCGGAAAAGTTGCTGATGAAAAAACTGAATTAAATGTGTATTCCATTTCATGTCATCCTTTCTATTATGTCTATCAATCTCCATTTATCTTTATTTCACCTTTTTATATTGATTATACTATAAATTTCACTTTGAAGATACCTTTTTTATATTTTTAACAGCTTTTTACACCTTTTTTCACCTATAGAATTATTTTTACTCCTATTAGACAAAATAAAAGAAGCTACGCCACACTTTATCTGCGTAACGTAACTTCCTCATTTTATCTATATTTCATTTACTTAGAAATCCACATCTTCCCCATAGAAGCATGCCTTCAACAGTTTTTCCATCTCTTCCTGTGTAGGAATTCTTGGGTTGGAACCTGTACATGCATCACCAATTGCCAACTCCGCAACTGTAGGCAGCTTATCCATAAATTCTTTCTCGTCAATAATGCCGCCCTCATACTCTTTAATTCCATTCGGAATGTTAAGTGCCGCATTCATTTTCTTCAATTCATCCACAAGTGCTTTTACCAGTTCATCTGTACTGTCACCTTTTAATCCGATGAAGGTAGCAATTTCAGCATAACGTTTTGCCGCCTCTTCATTCTTCGCATTGTACTGAATCACTCTCGGAAGATACATCGCATTTGCACAACCATGTACGATATGTCCTCCTGTATAAGCAGCACCTGTCTTATGTGCCATGGAATGTACAATACCAAGCAATGCATTAGAAAATGCCATACCTGCCAGACACTGTGCGTTGTGCATTCTGTCACGGGCATCCATATTTCCGTCATAGGAGTCCTTTAAATCATTATGTATCATTTTAATCGCATGTAATGCCAGCGGATCGGTATAATCACAATGCATCGTGGAAACATAAGCCTCAATTGCATGTGTCATAGCGTCCATACCCGTATGTGCTGTTAATTTTGCCGGCATTTTCTCTGCCAGTTCAGGATCTACAATTGCCACATCCGGTGTAATATTAAAGTCTGCCAAAGGATATTTGATTCCTTTTGCATAATCAGTAATAACACTGAATGCTGTTACTTCTGTTGCTGTTCCTGATGTAGAAGGAATTGCACAGAATTTTGCTTTCGTTCTGAGTGTCGGGAAGTTGAAAGGAATCGTCAACTCTTCAAAAGTAGTTTCCGGATATTCATAAAATGCCCACATAGCTTTTGCAGCATCAATCGGTGAACCGCCACCCATGGAAATAATCCAGTCCGGCTCAAACTCCTGCATAACTTTCGCTCCTGCCATTACAGTTTCCACACTTGGATCCGGTTCTACGTTTTCAAACAATTTTACTTCCATGCCGGCTTCTTCCAAATAGCCTACTGCCTTATCCAAAAATCCAAAGCGCTTCATAGAGCCCCCGCCTACTACTAATACCGCTTTTTTACCTTTCAGATTTTTCAGTTCTTCCAAAGAACCCTTTCCATGATATAAATCCCTTGGTAATGTAAAACGTGCCATAAGTATACCTCCTTAAATTTACGCGTTAATATGATTTGATTTTACCATATTTTCTCCGTTCTGCCGATAGAATAATTGTTAAAAAATAATGAATTTTACTGTTTGGTGATTTAGTCACAGAAGTATTATGAGAAAAGAAGTATAGTGTAGCTACAAACAAAACATTTTGGAGGATACGTATATGGCAGTAGTAAATCTTATGAAAGACAATTTCTCAAAAGAAGTATTAGAAAACAAAGGAAATACACTTATTGATTTTTGGGCACCGTGGTGTGCACCGTGCAGAATGTTATCACCTGTAGTAGACGAAGTCGCAGAAGAAACAAATGACGTGAAGATTTGTAAAGTAAATGTAGATGAACAGCAGGAACTTGCAATGCAGTTTGGTATTATGAGTATTCCCACATTAGTTGTATTACAAGATGGAAAAGAAATTAAACGTTCATCGGGATTCATTCCAAAACAGGCAATAAAAGAATTAATAAACTCGTGATTTAGACTAATCACTAAAAAAACTTTAGTGCATTGATTAACAATGCACTACGACAGATGAATTTAAGAACATATATCATCAAGTTTTTTGGTATCAATAATTTCAATGGAACCACGTGATAACTTAACGATATTGTCCGTTTGAAAATGTTTCAGCATACGAGTGACTACTTCGCGGGCAGAACCGAGGTGATTAGCAATCTCTTCGTGAGTCATGGTAAGCAGATTACTTCCTGAAATAGAAATTTCATTTTGCAGAAAGTTAGCAAGTCTCTTGTCGAAGCTATGGAACATTACCTGCTCAAACAGCCACATAACTTCGGAAAAACGAGAAGCCATTAATTCGTTTGTATAATTTGCGATAATAACGGATGATTCCATAAGCTTTTTGTAAACATCCGCTTTAATCACCCATATATCCGTGTTTTCCATTGCTTCTATGTAAACATCAAATTGAAGATTGTTCATGATACAGGAAGCTGAAAAGAGGCATATATCATCTTCAAATAAGCGGTATAGAGTAATTTCCCTTTCAGAATTGGTTGTATATGCCCGAAGCTGACCGTTACGAACCAAAAATAAACCGTGGCATTCACTCTGACCTGCCTGAAGGATTGTCCCCTTTTGGATATTCCGAGGTGAAGCAGCCTTTCTCAAAGCATCGTATTCCTCAGGTTTCAGTTTGCTTTGAATTGGAAAGTTAAATTCATACTCCACAATATCACCTTCTTTCAGACATAGTATAGCAAGGAAGTCACAAAAATAACAGTAAAAATCAAACTAATATCACTCAACCCCAAAAGTCGATGTGTATATAACTCTATGGGAACAATGACAAAATCAACATAAAAGGAGAACAATTACTATGGAAAAAAAATTAATTATAAAAAAAGAAAGATGTCCTCAAAATCACAAATGTCCGGCAGTAAATATTTGCCCGGTTGGAGCATTGTCACAGGAAGGAATGTCTGCTCCAACCATTGATTACAATAAATGTATCAGATGCGGAAAATGCTCTAATTTCTGTCCAATGAAGGCATTGGTTTTGGAGGAATAGTCTGCTTATACAGTTACTTTAAATATATCTCTCTTCCAATCACGATTCCCTTTGAATCAGTCCCATGACCGATTTCAGCGGTTTTTGCAATTGGAATATTTGTACCTGCATATGTTTGCACTAAATCAATAACAGATGGTAACTCCCCACTTTTCTCCATTTCAGTAAAAGTCCCCAGCAGAATTCCTGTAATTTTTTCAAATACGCCCATTTGCTTTAACTGACTGAAATACGTTACCATCTGTGGAACAGTTCCACTGCGGGCTTCTAACAGCAAAATCTTCCCTGTCATGTCAGGCCAATATTCGGTTCCTGCCAATTTCAATAAACATCTGATATTTCCACCTACTACAATCCCGTGCATTTCCTCTTTCTGAACAAATTCATATTGAAACTGAAACAAATCCTCTGTTCCGTTAAATACTGTATTTGTAAAATTAGCTATCTGATTTTCCGCATCATTATAGATTAAATTTCGAATTTGATATAATACAGATTCTTTTCCTGTTTTTGCAAAAATAGCGTTAATAATTGTGGTAAGGTCACTATATCCCCAAAACATTTTGCCGCTTTCTGCAATGACATTAAAATCCAAATATGGCAGTATTTCATTTGCAATATCACCACCTGAAATATCAAAATTTGCCTTGATTTCCCTATCTTTGTAAAATTCCATCAGACTGTCCGCTCTTTCTTTAGCTGAACCATTAAAAACAGACTTTCTTTCATAAATGTAATCACTAAAAACAGGGACAAATCCAATTTCAATTAATGTATTATATAAATTCTGCAGGTTTTCCCTATATAATGTCTTTTGTCCATTGGAACAACAGACAATCGCTACTTTGTCTCCTTTTTTCATTCTCCCGTACCAATCCTCTAATCTATTTTTTGCATCGACATATTTCACATATAGAATTATAATATATTTAACAAATGATACGCAAATATTTCAAAATAGGGGGGGGAATTTAAATGAATATTCTTGTAATTAATGGCAGTCCCAAAGGGAAAAACAGCAATTCCATTCGTTTAGCAAATGCATTTGTAAAAGGTTTTACTGATAAGCAAACTGAACAGAATCCGGAAACTAATGTTGAACAACTGGATATCTGTAAAATGCATATTGAAAGCTGCAAAGGCTGCTTCGCATGTTGGAGGGCAACGCCGGGACAATGTTGTATTAAAGATGATATGGCGAAAGTCATTGAAAAAGAACTATGGGCAGATTTGATTATATATAGCTTTCCGCTATATTACTTTAATGTGCCGGGTTCCCTGAAAAATATGATTGACCGCCAGTTGCCAATGGTACTTCCTTTTATGAGTGAAAGAAGCGATGGTGTCGGCAGCGGCAGCCATGAAGCTCGGTATGATATGAGTGGCAAAAAATACGTTCTTATTTCAACCTGCGGATTTTATTCTGCAAAAGGTAACTATGACAGTGTTCGACATATGTTTAACCATATATGCGGAAAAGATAACTATGAAACGATATTCTGTGGTCAGGGTGAGTTGTTTTCAATTAAAGAGTTGTCTTCCAGAACTGATGAGTATCTGGATGTTGTAGAACTGGCAGGAAGGGAATATTGTTCCGGCTCTATTACGAATGAAACTAAAGAAAAGCTGACGGAACTGCTATTTCCTAAGGAAACTTTTGAACAGATGGCTGACGCCAGTTGGGGTGTAAGCAAAGAAACCGGAAAAAAAGAAGATCCGAGCCTCATTTTTACCCGACAGATGGCTGCACTCTATAACAAAAAAAATTATGACGGAAAAGATCGTGTTTTGGAAATATGTTATACCGATTTAGGAAAAACATATCAAATTCTTTTAACGGAAAAAGGCAGTGAGGTGCGTACGGATTTATCTTTAAAATATACGACAAGAATTGATACACCATGGGATGTCTGGCGTTCCATTGCTCAAGGAAATCTTCGTGGTGATGAAGCATTAGCAAAACAAATGTACCGGGTTTCAGGCGACTTCTCGTTAATGATAAACTGGGACAAATTCTTCGGTGGTGAGCAACAGAGTTTACAGGCAAATAATAAGTCCCAAAGTAATAAAAATGCAAAAAAAACTCCTGTTATGGCTACAATGCTGGCAGCGTGGATTACTTTTTGGATTGCAATATCTATCAATACCCAAACAGGTGCTTTGATTACCTTAGGTATATGTGCATGCATACCGATTTTCATGATAAAACATGAAATGATAATATATGATAAATTATCCATAGCTATTGTTTCTTTATTATCCATATTCGTACTTGCAACAAATCAAGGACAACTAGCATCTAACATTGGATATTTATTGTTTGGATTATTGTGGATTTTCTCCTGCTTTACAAAAGAACCTTTGTGTGCATGTTATGTAAAATATAATTATAATGGAGAAGATGCCCTGAATAATCCGATTTTTATGAAAACCAACTACATATTGGCTCTTGCATGGGGAATACTTTATGTTATTATTGCGATTTGGACATGGTTTTTAGCAAAAACGGATTTTGCGGATAAGCTTGTCATTTTAAATAACATTATGACGATTCTTATGGGAATTTTTACCGGTTGGTTCCAAAATTGGTATCCGGCTTGGGTTGCTCGTGGGAGAAAATAATGTGACACATACTTCAACCTGTTTATCCTTTAGACTGTTTATAATTGCTTTTTACGATACATCCTATATAATATAAAATACGCGAGTAAGTGTAATGAAATGACATAGTAAAGTAGGGAGGGATATATTTGCAAAAAATCAGAATAAGCCATTTGGGACCTGTAAAAGAATTAGAAATGGATATTAAAGATTTCAATTTACTTATAGGAGAACAGGCTACAGGAAAAAGTACCGTAGCAAAAGCAATATATTTTTTTAGAATTATAAAAACAACACTGACCGATTACCTTTGTCAGTTATATGATACGTCATTATATAATGGAAATGATGCCAGTAAAGGATTTAATAACGTTTTAAAAAAAGAATTAAAATCTGTGTTTATTTCACTCTTTGGCTATGGTTGGGATTTAGATAATCGATTATATTTAAAATACGAATATACAAATGACATCTGGATTGATGTGAATTTATTTGAACATAAAAAAATATATATAAGTGT
Organism: Lachnospiraceae bacterium; assembly: GCA_017437065.1. Classification (GTDB taxonomy): domain Bacteria; phylum Bacillota; class Clostridia; order Lachnospirales; family Lachnospiraceae; genus RGIG3002. Next base: position 9,208 of record JAFSBX010000009.1, on the reverse strand, counting down.
CAGATATTCTCAAAAGTTAACTCAACAGATAAAACGCTTGGAAAAAGAAGCTCTGGATTTATATAATCAAAGGTCTGATACAACAACTATAAGCCTTGCATACGCAAGTAAAGAGAGATTACGAAATTATGATAATTTCAAAAATAGTGTTAACGGAATTTTCGACGATTTTAAAGAAACATACTATATTCCGGCGGGACGGAGTATGATTACTTTATTGGTTAATAATCGTTCTTTAATTGAAAACGATAATTTGGATTTAATAACACGTCAATTTATGCAAATTATTGATAATATTCATGGAGCATTTTCAGATGGGATTCGTAATGTTCATAAACGCTATCCTGATGGAGAAAGAAAATTTGATGTTGGAAAAACTTCTGAAATGTTGATTTCTGATTTAAAAGGAGATTATCAATATTCTGCCGGAAAAGAATATATAGTTATACAAGATAGTGACTCAAATAATGAAAAAATACCAATTAATTTTGCCTCTTCAGGACAACAGGAAGTTTTATGGTTACTTAATCAGTTGTATGTTTTGATGCTAAAAAAGGAAAATGCATTTGTAATTATAGAAGAACCAGAGGCACACTTATATCCAAGTTTACAAAATAAAGTAGTTGAATTTATTGCATATTTTACAAATATAAATAATAGTTCAATTTTGGTTACAACACATAGTCCATATATATTAACCTCTGTAAATGCACTCTACTGTGCCGGAAAGACAATTGATGAATATCCTGATTTAGCTAAAAAAGTATATGATATTATAGGAAATAAGTGTGATATAAATCCGGAAAAAGTCACTGCATTCAAAATAAATAAAGACACAAGCATTCAGAATCTGGTAAGTGATAGTTTTGATGAAATTAATACAGAACTGATTGATGAAATTTCAGACAGCGTGAATGAAAAATATGTAGAATTGTTCTATCTTGCCTCTGAAAAAACTACAGAGAGGGACGAATCTGATGAGTAAAAAGAATAAATCAAATAATAAAGGTGCAATTTCAACATGTACATTATCATTTGGTAAATATAATGACTCTTTTGAACTTCTTAATTTAGCAGAAACAAGAACTTTAAAAGATTTTAAATCCGAGAAAAATTCATCTATGCCTATTAATATAAATGATGAAAACATGTATATGACAGAACCTGATGGAAAATTGATTCCTAATATACAAGGTCAACAAAAATGTGATTATCTGATATATTGTCAAAATTTACCGCAAACCTGCTTTATAGAACTAAAAGGTGAAAATATCTCTATCAAAGATGAGTATAATCCCTACGATCAGATTGGTGATACAATAAAGTATTTAAAACAGGAAAGTGAACTTAAAAGTTTGGTTAATACAAATGTTGAAAAACATGCATTTATTGTCTCGCCAGGCAGACAAAAACTTCCTAAGGGTGTGGAAACAAAAGAAAGACAACTCTGGCAGAAACTTATGCAACCACAAAAAAAGTCAAAAATATCGGATTTGGTTCATTATGTAAAAGTAACTAAATCAGATAGGTATAGCAATAATAATAACCAAATAATATGTTCTCCAAAGTCACCTGTTGAGCTTCCTTTCAATAACAATAATTAGTACCTTTGGTTTAATGATTCTTAATGAGATTTCTCGATATTCTTTAAAGTAATTGTTTTTATATTGAAAGGGACAAAAAACCACCTCCATTTAGTGAATGCTTTTGTCCCTTTGGTACTTCCCAAAAAATCATAGTTTATTTATAACAGTGCTGAAAATCTGCGTTGGTAGGAACAATAATTGCCCCTTGCTCAGAAATTTTCTCTGCAAAATAATCTTTTATCTTCTTTTCATAATCTGTAAAATACTTCTTCTTATCCGAATACTTATCGCACAAACGTTCAAACAATTCGTCGCAGTTTTCATATTTCATGCTGTTGCAAACCTTCACATTCTCCACTTTGTCGAAATACTTCTGAAGCATTTGAATAAACTCATCATGCTTTTTCTGCATCTCTTTCTCTTTCTTCATGGCGAAATCGGAGTTAAGCTTCATATCATCAAAAACTTCTTTCCAAAACATATGCTCACGACTTACATCACATCCGTTACAGGAGAACATACCATCTGTCGCCAGTTTCTTAGAAACACGCTGTATAAACTGTTCTGCATCTTTAAGGAAATAAAACAGATAATGGGCAATAATATAATCGTAAGATTCTTTTTCATTCAGTTTTTTCCAAGTCTTTTCATCTTCCACATCTTCGAAATATAAGGATATTTCTGTACCTTTTGCTAATTTATCTTTATTTTCCTCGATAAACTCTTCAAAATTATCTGCCCAACTCCCACGAAGATCATAACCGTCAATGCTGACATTCTCCGGAATATCACTCCAATTGTTTCTCCAAAGTTTTGCAAAACCGCAACCTAAATCCAGCACTTTTGTTTTTTCTTTAAGATGAAGGGTATCATAAATCTTTACATACCAATCCACTTCATCCGAAGTATGCTTTAAAGCCTCCCAATGCCTTTCATCTGTCCTTTGGTCCATTTGGATCATCTTTACGATTTCCGCTACACTATCCCAGTTCGGCTCTCCATCACCTCTAAGCAACACGTTCCTGATGCATGTAATGGTTCTTTCGATTTCAAACTTTTTCGCTTCCATGATTACCAACTGTCTGTTCAATGACTCCACAATATTCATGTTTTTCTCTGAAACTAAACTGTCATGAATTTCTTCCAAAGAAAATCCAATCTGTTTAAGAGCAATGATTTTCTCGAGTACAAGTAATGCCTCCTTGTCGTAAAGTCTATAGTTACCCTCTGAATAGTCTGAAGGTTTCAGTAATCCTTTTTCATCATATAAACGAATTGCTTTTTGAGAAACTCCTGTTTTTTTTGCAATTTCTCCTGATGTCATCTTTTTATCCATCAAAACCACCTCCTGACTAGAGCGTAATGGGTGCCCTAAGGGGAGAGTCAATACTAATCTCGAATATTTCTAACACTTATTACCCAGCGATTCTTTACATTTCTTTCTAATTGCGGATAGGTCTGTATTATATAATCATCCACTATCAATCATTCTTATTTAATGCAATAAGATCAGACTTTTCATAACGATTATGCCCCTGCAGGCTCTTTTTATATTTCCAGCATTTAATAGCATCTTCTAAGGACTTTCCCTCATTATCAGCAAAGAAATCCCGAATATATGTATTATATTCAAACTGTTTATCTATCGTTGTCTTCCCTTTTTTCTTTTCTTCCAGAATCTGATAATATGCTTCAATTGCCTCTCCATATGTCTTTCCGGTATTACTTTTCAACCATTTTTGAAAAACAACATTGAAAGAAAAGCCTTTGCCGATTTTCTCCTTGAAAAATGCCCTGTGCTTTTCGGAACATATAAAATCAGGCTCTATTAACGCGTCTTCGCTAAGTATTCCGACTCTTACTGTACTTCTTGTCTTTTCAGAAGCAGACAGTACTTCTCCCGTATCAAGAAAATGAGCAATTCTCTCTGTAATTTCTAATTTTCCACCAGAGACAGGTAAGTTGTTTTTTCTGCAAAAATCTACCAGTTCTTCTTTTAGATAATAAAAACTGCGGAATGTTTTTCCATCCAATTGTTTAGTTAAATCCGGTCTTTCGCTCATTAATATATTCCTCTCATTTACTTTCCCATTCATTCTTTAACAGACGGTACTCCAATCTATTTTTCATTTTCCCATCATGCCATTCCCATTCAATATGTTCAGCCTCTTTAACCAGACCGCATTTTTGCATTAATATTAACATCAAATACATTTAATTTAACTGTTGAAACTCCTGTAATAGTAAAAGCATATTGTAATAATAGATTTATCATTTGATTACCATATCCTTTTCCTCTTAACTCATTATCTATCAAAACAAACTTTAAAAACCCTGAATTATCATCTTCATTAATAGAATATGCACAAAAACCTATCGGATGCCCTATACCATTTGTAAAAGTATATGCACACTCACCCAAGTCCTTTTCATTTTGTTCTAAAACTTTATGTAACCCTTCAGCTCTTAATGGGTATGGAATTAAATTTGCACACCACAGTGCATGTGTTCTTTCATCCGTTATCCATTTTTTTATGTACTCAAAATCAGTGCTTTTTCTATATGGTCTTAAACGCATAAAACACCTCTTAAATTTTCTTTTTTATCTTAGCGAATTCACAAAGTCCTATAATCGTATTTTTTGAGTATCAATACAATTATCAGAATCAATGACCATTCGATATACATGATTAAAAATGCTTTTCCATCAAATAGAATCTACCCTTTCGCCAGTCTGCATGACCTGTTTTTTTATATCCAAAATTATTATACAATTTCAGTGCATAGGGGTTTTCACTATACACATCCAGTCTGATATTATGAACGCCCCTATCCACAAGTTCTTCTTCAATGTGAGATAATGTGTTTTGCGCAATACCTTTATTTTGAAATATTGGGTTTACACATAGGCGATGTATTATATAAAACACCTCATTTTTATACTGCCAGTCCCCATTTTCATATTGCTCATCATACTCCTGATTCAATACATATATAACTGCTATCTGCTTCTCTATTAAACCCACATAAAGCTGCTTCTTTTCTATATCCTCCTGAAAAACTTCCCTTGCAGGATACAATTCATCCCATTGGAAAATATGCTGTTTTATTATTGTATCTACAGCACCGGCAACCAAACTACAAATTTCATCCAAATCATCAGCATTTGCAATTCTATATTTTATTTTCACTATCCTGTTCCTTCCATATGTCCATATTTAACTACTGCTTTCAGACAATGGCTCTGCTTTATCAAAAAGCTTTATGGCAACGGATGCCCTGCTGCCAAATACAATTGATACCATTCTTCTCTGCTTAACTCAACTGTACATGCCTGAACAATTTCTTTTAATCGTTCCTCGCTTGTAGTTCCGGCGATCACTTGCATTCCGGCAGGATGACGCAATATCCATGCTGTTGCAATTGTGGTCTCACTTACCTGATATGCATTAGCTATTTCCTTGATTTTCCGGTTCAAATCTGCATATTCCTCTGCTCCCAAAAAACAGCCTTTCCAGTTCGGCATCTGGAATGGAGACCATGCCTGAATTGTAATATCATTTAAGCGACAATAATCCAGTACACTTCCATCTCTATCTATAGAGCCTGCCGTTTCCATATTCACTTCCATACCATTTGCTACCATGTTGGAAACCGGTATGCTAAACTGCATCTGATTAATTACTAAAGGCTGTTTTACATATTTTTTCAGCAACTCAATTTGCATAGGTTTATGGTTAGAAACACCAAAATTACGAACTTTCCCGCTTTTTTCCAATGCATCAAATGCCTCTGCTACTTCTTCCGGGTCTACCAACGCATCCGGACGATGCAAAAGCAGAATATCAATGTATTCCATCTGTAATCTTTTCAAAATATTATCAACCGACTCTAAAATATAGCTCTTGGATAAGTCATAATGTCCGTTTCGAATCCCACACTTGGACTGGATAATCATATCTTCACGGTGCAATGTTTTATCATTTTTCATTGCCTTGCCAAAAATCTCTTCACTCTTTCCACCACCATAAATATCTGCATGGTCAAAAAAATTCACTCCCATCTCTAACGCTGTATGCAAGTAGTGATTCATCCTCTGTTCATCAAAATCTGCAAATCTCATGCAGCCTGCAATGATTGCCGGTGCTGTCATTTTCTGTTTTCCTATTGTAATCTGTTTCATTGTAAATTCCCTCCATATATCCTTCTCTGTTTACAAACTACATAAATTATTTGAATTCGTCTAATAATTCTAATTTTATCTTTAATTAATTCTTTTTAATCGAGACAATTACTCTCTTTAAACATCTTAATTCTATCACATACAAAATACATAGTTATCGCTAAATTCTACATTTATCCCAACTTAGTACAATTATATCATTTTGTTAATAACAAGTGATGGAAAAAGGCAATATTCTGATACTCTTCGATATCAGCCACCCGCATTTCCACCTGTAGCATTTTTTCCTGCCATTCCGCGTCTTTATGTATTTCCTGATTTTGCTGTAAATCCCAAAATGTCCTGATTCCATGTACTTTTGAAATCGAAAATCCCTTACACCACTTTGTTATATCTTCATCATTATAATAATGAATAACCCCATATTGTGATGCCGTGCCGTCATTTCCATCAAGAAGGCTGTTTGCACTCTCAAAATTATTTAACAAAACCACCATTTGCATAACCCTTCCGGGACGATTATGTTTCACGATTGACAATATTCCGTTCGGCTTTAACAAGCGATAAAATTCCTTTATAATGTCCTCTCTGTCGGTAGCATATTCCAACACATTATGGCAAAAAATTACGTCAAAGCTTTCATCCGCTATTTTTCTTAACTCATCTGTGCTGCCAACTATCTGCTGATAATCATTCTCTGTACATCGCTCTTTCACACTATCTTCGGATGGTTCAACCGCAATTACCTCATTATTCTTCGCGTAATAATTTGCTGTTACACCAATTCCACTGCCAAAGTCCAATATCTTTTTGTTTTGTATGTCCCCTAGCTGTGTCCATAGCATTCTCTTGAGAAGTGCTTCCCAAGGCTGTAACTTTTCTAACATCGCTTTCCTCCCTTATCTTGCCTACCGCTTCAGCAATTTTGTATAGTTTCTTCATTTTCCTATGTCTTTCTGCAAAAATAATTTTCTCACATGTCTGTTTTCCCTACCAGATTTGTCAGTGTACTATAAAATTCCGGATACTCCCGCCTTAAATTAAGAATATTGCCGTCATTATTTAAAAAACAATGCTCTGAGTAACCTTCACAAACTAAAACATCATTTTTTTTCATTTCATACTTCAATTTCAACTTTACACCTTTAAATTCTTCTACTTCTACATAAATCGTAATCAAATCAGAAAAAGTCGTACTGACTTTATACTTACATTCCACCGCTGTCACAGGAGAAATAACTCCCATATCCTCTAATTTTTTGTAGTCCCAGCCTATCTGGCTCAAAAAGTCTATTCGTGCTTCTTCCATCCATCTTATGTAATTGGAATGATGCACAATTCCCATTTTATCTGTTTCGTAATATTGCACTTTATGTTCATATACCTTCATTTCTACTTTTCTCCTCTTCGTCATATTTTTCAGGCTTCATAGCTACCATTAATCCGATTCCAAGCACTATAAATCCAACCATCCCAAGCAAACCCGATGGCTTCGGTCCTAACAACGCATTATAATTTGAAGAACAAATAAATAATGGTGCTTCCCTAATTGCATTAATAGCTCCATGACAGATGCAAGCCGGAAAGATACTTTTTGTTTTCCATGTCAGGTAAGAAAGTAAGATTCCAACGCTTGTAGCAAATACTATCATCATCAACATACCTGTCCATGGTGAACCAACATAATTTCCAGCATAGTTTACTCCGAAATAAACCAGTGGTGCATGAACAATGCCCCATAATACTCCATCCAGCATAATTCCACATTTTACGCCAAATTTTTTAACTAATAAAGGCAACAAATATGCTCGCCACCCAACTTCTTCACCAAACGCTAATATATGATTGATAAATACAAAAGGAGCAACAAAAATCAACAAAATCGCAATTCCTATTATCATCGGAACTGTAATTTGAGGAATTTTAACTGACTCTCCACTTAACGCAACCATATCTTGTACATAGCTTAATGATAAATCCAATTGTTCAGGAAATACACAAAAATAAAATACTGCTCCCAAAACGATTAAAAATCCCGGAACAAAAGCAGCCATTATGTAAGCCTTCCAATTCTCTCTTATCATAATTTTAAGAAGTAAACCCGTCTTGTCTTTCGTAATCTTTTTTGTCACTAATGTAGCTATCGCAGGTAACCACATAAATATTATTGCCGTTACCATGACTAATGGACTTCCTTTTTCAATATTCAAAACAAACAATGGTAACGATACTAAAAATACTAAAATAAACTCTATAATTATAAACAATACAATTCTCTTTGATTCTATGGATTTCATACCAAGCTTCTCCCGTCAATTTCTATTCCTTTAAGGATTCATACATACAATCAGACTATAACTCCTAAAATAATTGCAACTTTTTTCTTCACTTTAATCCCTCTCGTTTAGCTTATTAAAATCGAACCGTAATCTAATATTCATCTTCATAATACTATATTTTCTACATAATTCGTATACTCTACATCATATGGATAATTATTCTTGTTCAAAAGTTTGATTGCCTGCTCTACTTTTTCCAAAATTCTAACAACTTCTCATCCATTACTGCTATCTTTTCACCTTTATTTATTCTGCTGTAAAACTCCAGTTTTTCTATTTCTTCTTTGTCCGTTCGGTATTTTTCTATTACCTCCAACATATCCTCCGATAACGTAATTCCAAACAATCCGCCATATTCCTCACGCCAGTCCGGACTGAAATAACTTGGTGCAAGCTTCAACTTCATTAATCCCAAATAGCTATATTCAACATTTTCCAATCCTAATTCTTCGTAACCTTCCCGGATAATACACTCTCTTAAGGTCTCTCCTTCTTCTTTACAACCTCCAAAAATCTCCCAGTCTTTTCTCCACTTGTTCCATCCCATAAGATATTCCTGTCCGATTTTAACGACTACCAATGCATGAGTTATAGGCGTATATAAAGTCTCTGCCTCTGCTTCATCCACCTTAATAACTTTCAGCAACTCATTTCCGTTTTCATCTCCGATTATCATATTTGTCCTCCTTCATTTCCGCAACTTTTGGCAGCTTAATCCTAATTAAAAAACGCCTGTTAAGGAAACTATTTTCCCTAACAAGCGTGGATCAGATTTTACATCTACTATCACTAATAAGTTATCATTCATTTACTCTGATGTCAAACGCTTCAATTTACAATTCCGTATTCCATGTATAGTTCTTTCCTTGCATTCTCATCTGATGCTGCTCTTTTTGCATCTTCTGTTCGTCCATCATCCAATAACTGCGATATCAACATTCCAAGTTTTAACTCTCCCTCTTCTCTTCCTTCTTCTCGTATATCATCAATTGCTTTACACATATTCAAATCACCTTTCTCATTTTGATTTTTTTGTTTATACTTCACTAAATCTTTCTGATTTACCATAATGCTCATTACATCAAAGGTTTCCTCATCCA
>JAFSBX010000077.1 GCA_017437065.1 Lachnospiraceae bacterium | reverse complement strand
CTTTAAGGGGCTTATGCAACGAGTCAACTGCAATAGTGGCTTGAACAGCGGGAAAGCCTTTGGCGCCTTTAGACGCTGTCCGGTGTCAAGGGCTTATAGCCCGCAAGCCGAACCACCCGTTTTACGGGTGGCTGCGATTTCCTGAAACATCGTCGGTTTCTGACGTTCGAATATATCAGATATTTTTTGATATACACTTCCCTTTGCTTTTGTGTGCAGCAAATAAACTATGCTTAAGCCATCACAAATATATCCCAAATTATTCTGGCTTCGCAGAGTGATTGCCTGTTTCTGTTTCCGCTTGAATACCCTTGCCAGTCTTTCGCACAGGGAATTGTTGGAAGGAACCCGTTTGTCATGTAGAAAAAGTAGTTCATTTTCTTTATATTTCCGTAATCTTTTAAAAAGATTGTATCCTTCACGGTAATAATCCCCCGGTGGATTGTCTGCATATTCCTCTTCGGCTTTGTCCAGTATCCTGTCATACTTTTCTTCGAATTCCCTGACTTTTTCTTCATCCAGATCATCGTCTTCCCCCAGCCCGTTTCTGTAATGCAGCATTTCACGGAATAATTCATGCATCTGCACATTCCAGTTAAGTTCAGGTTCATTCTGTATGCTTCCTATCAGATAACGGCAGTTGTGCCGGATACATTCCTGATGTCCTGTTCCATAGCTGTAAAAAGTGATTTCGTGATCATGTGTTACAATTCCCACATATTTTTCCAGAGGTGTACCTTTTACTCCTTCATGCCCTTTCTTTTCCCTTGCGATATATAATGCTACATCTGCAGTCGGTGACGCCAGCACCAGTACCTGTGCACTTTTTCCGTTTACATTTGCATTTGTAAAATCGGCATTCATCACAGGCGATAACATCAGTTCCTTTATGATTTCTTTTTTCTCAGGTTCTGTTTTAAGGGAAAATTCTTCACAGAGTCCGTTTATCATTCCTACGGAGATTTCCACCTCTCCATCTGTCATTTCAGAAATAAGTTTTTTGATTTTTGCATGGGAAACATTACACTCATTACTGAGAAGAAATGCAAATGCTTTTACTGTTCCATCGTAGTTTACTTCATTTACATATCCTTTCGGGAATGGTGCATGCACACGGGCTCCTGTAATTCTGTTTCTGTATTCTTTTGTGGTGTATTCGGTAACGTCGACCGACATTTTTATGGATACTTTCTGTTTGCGGATAATTCTTCCTGTTTCATAATAATCAGGGGATTCCGTGTATTTTTCCGGTGCCGGAATTTCATGGCTCTCCGTCACGTTATGTTTTTTACGGCAGTGTCCTTGATGTCCCGGCTGCCCTCCCGGTTTTCTGCCCGTTTTCTCACGACTATTTGGAATCCTTTTCCTTCCGGCTTTCTGCATGGATGATGGAATGGAAGAGTTCTCAAAATCACGGTTAATCTGTGCTGTGAGCTTTTTATTCTTTTCACGTTCTTCCAAAAGTTGTACAGACACATCATAGAAATCTCTGTTACGGTCGCGGTACTTATCCAATGCTTCATCCCTTTGTCTTATCAGTTCGAGATTGGACTTTTTCAAACGTTTAATTTCAGCGAGCAGACCACGTACCTCTGCCTGATGTTCCTTTACAAGGTCGTCTGTAACCTCATCCCAGATTCTGCGTACACGGATGGTTTCATTATGCGCTTGTGCTACTTCGTCTTTCATTCTCTTCATTTCTTTATTGTACAAACAAAGCAGTTTTTTATATTCTTCATCTTTTTTCCTGTATGTTTCCCCGGATTTAAAATCATCTGCCTGTTTCATAAGGGAACGGTTTTTATATTGTAAATTTGTCATATATTCAAAATATCCGTGCATAATTCACCCACTCCTGTCACTGAAGTTCATCCATCATCCGGTGCACCAGACTTGTATATTCCTCATACTGTCGCTGTATCATGCTGTTTTCTTCCTGTAGCTTTTCAATCAGTTGTCTCTGCAGTTCGTTCTGTGTTTCAAGAACAGAAATGTAATTTTCCATTTCCTGAATATAGGCTTCCTGTTTTTTTGATGCGTTTTCATGTAATTCCTGTTGCTTCATGTGTCATCCTTCCTTTTGTAAAAAGTATAACAGAAAACCTAAAAAACAGCGAATGTGGATAAGTTTGGGATTTGTAAAAAATGCCGATAGAATTCAGGGGGTTATTATCTTTGTTTTTTTGGGAAATGGAGATAATTAATTTATTTGGAGAGGATTGAGTATTATTTTTTCAACACAAAAAAACAAGTGATTGAATTTAAAGGACTGATATCCACAATTCTTACTTATCACTTGTTTTTTGTGCATAAAAATATTTTAAAATTCAGCATTTTGACTAATTATGGCTGGCATGGGTCTGAAAAGTAACCTGCTAATAAGGTTATTATAAAAATTTGGTGTTAAGGGATTGTTTTCTTCTACAAATATGGTTATCATAGTCTTGGAATCCATAGGTATACCTATGGTGTGTGTGAGGCAGGAAACCAAACTTTGGTCGGGGAGGTTCCTG